>NZ_BAABLN010000005.1:0-150695 GCF_039544365.1 Kocuria gwangalliensis
GCCATTCTTCCCGGTCAGACGGGCATTTCGTTCTTAATTACGTACCAGTACCAAGCATGCTCATCGGTGGATCAAGGCTTAGTCATCGACATCGCCGTCCCAGCCGTCGTCCAGGTCCTCGTCACCGGGGACCGGCACCGGGTGCGGGTTCTGCTGGACCTGCTGCGGGATCTCACCCACGTGGGGTACGGAAACGTCCGGGGATGCTGATGCCACCGGTTCGGACGGCTCGCCGGAACCGCCCAACGGCACGGTGACGGTCTCCTGCGGCAACCGCGGTGGTTCCGCGGTTGCCGCAAGGGACTGACTGGCGAGGGCCAACGCGATGGGGACGCACATGACGCCCAGCAGCATGAGAATTTTTCGAATCACACCCCCAGGCTCGTTGCACCGGGTGAGACCAGCGTTAAGAAGCCATTAGAGAATTCTCATGTAACGCAGGGGCTTTTGGGTCACGACGTCGATCACGGCCCACCGCTCGGGCCGCCACCAGCTGTCGATGAGGCCGGCACCGGACCGAGCGACGTCGTCGACCGTTACCGGGAGATCACCTTGGGCGCGGCCACGGACTTGAGGCCCTCCACCCCGAACTCCAGGCCGTAACCGGAGCTCTTGATGCCGCCGAACGGCACACGCGGATCCACGGCCCCGTGCTTGTTGATCCACACCGTACCGGCCTCGATCCGCTGCGCCACCTCGAACGCGGCGTCCGGATCGGAGGACCACACCGAGGCGCCCAATCCCACGTCCAGGCCGTTGGCCATGGCGATGGCCTCGTCCAGGTCCGAGTACTTGATGATCGGCAGTGCCGGACCGAATTGTTCCTGCGCCACCAGCGGATTGTCGTTGGGCAGGTCCGCGATCAACGTGGTCGGGTAGAAATATCCTGGCTGCTCGGCCTGCGGTTCGCCGCCGATCAGCACCCGGCCGCCGCCATTCTTGGCGTCTTCCACGAGGCCGGCCACGATGTCGTACTGCTGCTTGTTCTGCAGCGGGCCCAGCACGTTCTGCTCCTCGAGGCCGTTGCCCATGGGCATCTGCTGGGCCACCGCGACCAGGGCGTTGCACACGTCCTCGTAAACGTCCTCGTGGACGTAAAGGCGCTTGAGCGCCGCGCAGGTCTGGCCGGTGTTGATGAACGCACCCCAGAACAGGTCGCCCGCGATCTGCTGGGCGTCCACGTCGGGCAGCACGACGCCGGCGTCGTTGCCTCCCAGCTCCAGGGTCAAACGAGCGAGTCCGTCGGCCGCGGAACGCATGATGGCCTGGCCGGTCTTGGTGGAGCCGGTGAACATGATCTTGTCGATCCCGGTGTGCTCGGTCAGTGCCTGCCCGATCTCGCCACCGCCCGGGACCACGTGCAGCACGTTCTCCGGAAGCGCCTGATGGAGCACGTGAATGAGCCCCAGCACGGACAGCGGTGTGTACTCGGAGGGCTTGACCACCACGGTGTTACCCATGCGCAGGGACGCCGCAACCTGCCACACGGTGATCATCATGGGCCAGTTCCACGGGCCGATCGCACCCACCACTCCCAGAGGCACGTAATGCAGTTCGGCCTTGCCGGATTCATCATCCACGAGAACTTCCGGCTCCATGGGCGTGTCCGCATTGGCGCGCAACCATGCGGCGCACGCACCCACCTCGAAGGCCGCGTTCGGGCCGTTCTTGATCGGCTTGCCCTGCTCACGGGAGAGCAGCTCCGCGAGCGCCTCAGCATTGGCCTCCACCGCATCCGCCGCGCGATGCAGGTACTCGGACCGCTTGGCATGGCCCGACGCCGCCCACTCCGGTTGCGCAGCGCGGGCCGCCTCGATCGCCCGGTTCAGTTCCGCGACCGTGGACTCGTGGGCCTTGCCCACCAGCTCCCCCGTGGCGGGGTCGAGAATCTCGCGACCGGAGGGATCTGCAATGGCTGGCAACAGTTCTTGATACGTGCTCATGGGTGCTCCTTGGATGCCGGTGCTCCGCCAACGGCTGGCGAAGGCCTCGTTCTGCATCCATTGTGGCTTGTGTCACGCCGCTCATGTTGTCTGCCCGTGCAGCCGTCTTGCTCCTCGGTGCAGGCGGGGGCTCCCGGCCGGGTTCGGGCTGAATACGTCAGGACCCGGCCAGAATGCGCCGCCGGTAGGCGGACGGTGTTTCGCCGAACTCGGCCTTGAACGACTTGCTCACGTGCGCGGGATCCAACAAACCGTATCGGCCGCTCACCGCCTGTACGGTCTCGTCCGCGAGCGCGGGATCCGCAAGATCACCTCGAATGGCCTCCAACCGCTTCAGACGAATGGATGAGGAGACCGTCAGGTCCTGGGCCGCGAACCTGCTGTGCAGCTGCCGGACCGACACGTACAGCGCCTTGGCAATGGCGCCGGGTGTTAGCTCAGGATCCCCCAGGTGGTCGTCGATGTAGGCGGAGGCCTGCTGCACCAAGAGATCATCGGACTGCTCCGCGCTCAGTTCCAGGACGTCGGAGGACAGCACGCTCACGAGCATTCCAAGGGCACTGCGAACCAGGCGCATCGCGTGGGGTCCGTGCAGGACATCCATATTTTCCGCCAGATCACGGAACATGGGCGCGGCCACCCTGCCCAATCCGTGATCCTGCGTGACTCGCCGAGCGGTCACCAATTCAACCTGCGCCGGTGTCATGTGCACCACGGAGCGGGGAAACGTCATGACCATGGAATGTTGAGGTCCGCGGTACTCCAGCTCGTACGGCCGATACGCCACGTACAACCCCAGGTCACCGGGGCGCAATGTGCACTCGCGCCCGTCCTGTCGCAGCAGGCACTCACCGTCGAGCTGCAGGCTGAGTTTGAAGTACTCACCCTGGTCCTGTTCCACCAGCTGCGCCGTACGGATCACTCGATGAGCGTCGGTGGTCATGTCGAACAGGTGAACGTCATCGAGTTCCACGGCGCGCAGGTTCGCGCGGAAGCGTTCCTCGTCCGGGGCCCTGATCTCCAGTGCCGCGAATGAACGGCGAATCACCGTCCGCCACTGCTCCATGGTCAGATCAGTGTGCTGACCAGAATCTTTATGTGCCGTGTCGTTCGACATGCGCATTGTCCTCGCTCGCTTGCTGACCGGGTGACCGCATCCTACGGACAATCGGCCACGACAAACACCAGGTGCCAATCACCGCAAGCGGGACGGGGCGGCGTCGAAAACCCGGCGCCACTCATGCGTGAGCGACGCCGGGTTTTCTAGATTCCGTAAAATCAACAGGAGTCGCTCACAGGCCCTCCCCCGAAGGGGACACCAAGATTTTGACCGCCGTCTCATTGCGGTGAATGAGAGTGTCGAACCCTTCATCCACCAGACCTTCCAACCCGATCTTTCCGGTGATGAACGGTTTCAGATCGATCTTGCCGGACTCCACGAGCTCGATGGTGGCGGGGTGGGAATTCACGTATGCGATAGTGCCGCGCAGGTCAATCTCCTTCATCACCAGCTTGTGGATATCGAAGTTGGACCGCTCAGCCCAGATCGATACGACCACCAGCACTCCAGTGGGCCGAAGCGCGTCCATAAGGGTGTCCAACACGACCTGGACGGAGGTGCACTCGAATGCAATATCCGCGCCCTTGCCGTCGGTGATCTCCTGGACTTCCGCAGCCACGTCCACTTCGCGCGGATCCAACGCGTAGTCGGCAACGCCAGTCTCCAGTGCTTTCTCGCGGCGCAGCGGGGAGAGCTCCGATACCACCACGGTGATATTCAGCGCCTTGAGCACAGCGGCCGTCAACAAGCCAATGGGGCCGGCGCCACCCACTACAGCTACGTCACCGGCCTTCGCGCCGGAGCGTTCGACCGCGTGATACCCCACGGACAGGGGCTCAATCAAGGCTGCCTCATCCAAACTCACCGAATCGGAGATGGGGTGGACCCAGCGGCGCTTGACAGCGATGCGCTCTCCCAGGCCACCGCCACGTCCGGCGAGGCCGATGAAGTTCATGTTCGGGGACAGATGGTAGTCCTTGGAATCAGGGCCGGTGTCGACATCGTCACCAATGATGTAGGGCTCGACCACCACGTGCTGGCCGATCTCAAGATCCTCCACTCCTTCACCAAGCTCATCGATCACTCCGGAGAACTCGTGCCCGAGAGTAACTGGAGCAGTTTCACCTGAGATGGGATGCGGAGTGTCATGGGTAGGACAGAATACCGGCCCATCCTTGTACTCGTGCAGGTCAGTGCCGCAGATGCCGCACCAGGCCACCTTAATTCCTACTTCACCAGGAGCCACCGCAGGCTCGGGGATCTCCTCAATGCGAATGTCGCCTTGGTCGTAAAACCGTGCTGCTTTCATCATGGGCCTCCGGGGCGCTCATGGGATCGGGAACGGGGACTCGATCCCTGTGGTCTGACCATAAGCATGTTGGGCCCTAAAAATAAAGCGTTCTGCGAGCATTGACCGCATTTTCTGGCCCAGCCCCACAACGACGAGGCAATGAAGAAGTGGAGGACCAGGCCCATGCCGTTCACGAACGTGATGATGAAGGGTTTCATTGCCCCTGCCTCACATTCTCGTGGCCCGAGGGTCCCCACATCGAGCCGCCGCATCTACAGTGATAAAGAGCTTTGCTACTTCTGATCTTCCCGGAGGCTCCACATGCACGCTGACCCCAACGATATGCCCGCCATTCGCGACATGCTCCACGACATCTTGCGCAACGACCCCGCCCCGCAGCACCTGGGCATTCAGTTGGGGGACATCGACCAGGGGCGCGTGGTCATGACCATGCCGATCGCCGATCACATGGCCAACAGCCATGGCATGAGCCACGGCGGCTACCTGTTCACCCTGGCCGACACCGCCCTTGCCTACTGCTGCGCCACCGCCGGAACCCGGGTGGTCACACGCAACGCGGAAATCACCTTCGTGGCCCCCGCCCACTCGGGCGAAGCTGTCACCGCAACGGCCACGCGGCGGGTGAGTTTTGGCAGGAACCAAATTTGCGACGTCGTTCTGGAGGCCGACGGGCGAGTGGTCGCCTATTTCACGGGTCAGGGCACCACGCCCCCGACACCGCGCGGCGAGGAGTCCTAGGCGCCGGTGTCCGGGTCCACGCGGACGGCTTCCAGTTGGGCCCGGCGCGTGGACATCTTGTGGTCCACGTACAACAGGATCCCCACCGCAATGCCGCCCAGGGCAGCGACCAGCAGCAGTAGCGGCCAGTTCGCGCCGGGCGCTTCGAGCGTACGGTCGTCCCCACCTGCCACGGCCACAGTGCGCGCAGTGCGCCGAGCATCAGTCCGGCCAGGACCACCATGGTGGGGCGGTAGCGGAAGGCCAAGAACCACTGGAGGCCCTTGACGATGACCGCCATGCCCAGAACGGCACCGAGCATGAAAAGTCCCAGGTGCCCCAGGTTTAATTCGTCCACGGCCTGCAAGGTGGGCTGGTAGAGACCGATGGTCAACAAGATGAAAGATCCGGACAACCCCGGCAACAGCAGCGCGGAGACGGCGATGGCGGCCGCGAGCACGATGATCACGGGGTTGGGCTCCACCGTGGTGGGCGGGATCGAGACGATGAAGAACGCGAAGAGGAACCCCGCTAGGCCCATGAGCCAGTCGACGGCACGCCAGTTCCTCCCGGCCAGACGAATGGGAACGGCCACCGACACCAACACCATGCCGAAGAACAAGGCACGCATGACCTCCGGGTGAGCCTCGACCGCGCGAGACATGGGGCCCGCAATGATGAACACGGCCAGCACCATGCCCAGCATGACGGGAATGATCATTCGCCAGTGAACCCGGGCCAGGTTTTCTTTCACCCCGGCCACCCGGTCCGGGCCCACGATGGCCCGTTTGCCCGCACTGACCACGTGGGAGGCGGAGTCGATGAGCTCGTCGTAGATCCCCACGACCAGCGCGACCGTGCCGCCGGACACCCCGGGGATGGTCTCCACCGTGCCGATCAGAGCACCGCGGAGCAGGTTTCCCGGAATATTACGGTGTTCGGTGATCCGATGCGGTTCCGTGGTTAGTTGCGCGGTGGCACCCATGCAGTCGTGTTCCCCTCGTTGGCGGCTGAAGGGGCCACGGTACCCGGCCAACCCGTGCGGGGCCTCAGACCGTCAACGGTGGTGGGCAACCCGCAGTCTCAGTGGTTGTTCTCCGCTTCATCGCGGTAAACGACCCGGCCGTCACACACGGTGAGAACCGGTCGGAGGTCCTTGAGGTCCTCGGTCTCAACACTGAACGGATCGCGGTCCATGAGCACCAGGTCTGCCAGGAAACCTTCCGTGACGCGGCCCAACCGGTCTTCTTCAAAGGACGTGCGTGCGGCAACGGTGGTGAACGCGGCAATGGCTTCCGCCACGGAGATGTTCTGGACGGTATCCAGAAGCCTGCCGGAGGAGGTCCGCCTGGCCACGGCGGCATACATGCCCAGCCAGGGATTGGGTGTGGTCACGGGGAAGTCCGAATTGATGGGCGCTTGGATTCCGTGGTCGATGAATGTGCGCATGGGATAGGTGCGCGCAATCCGTTCGGGACCCAAGTTGTTGAGGTAGCTGTCGCCCAGCTCGTAGAGGAACGCCGTTGAGGCCGCGGCAATGATGTTGCCGTCCCGCAGCCGGTCCAGTTCGTCCTGATTGGGTAACCCGCAGTGTTCCACCCGGTGCCGCCTCGAACGGACCAGGGTGTCGTAGTGACCATGCCCCGCAGCTCGCCCGCCGGCCTCGATCAGATCCAACGCCTGGGTCACGGCGCGCTCACCGATCCCGTGCACGGCCACTCGCTGACCCGCAGCAATGGCCTGGGCCACGAGTGGTTCGATCTCCGAGGTGTCGTAGTAGAGGATTCCGCGCGAGCTGCTGCCCTCGAACGGCTCGGCGAGCGCGGCGGTGCGACCGCCCACGGAGCCGTCGAGCACGAACTTGAGCCCCTGGTACCGCAGCATGTCGTTGCCGAAACCGCTGCGCAGGCCGGTGCCCAGAACGGCGTCGTAGCTGCCCGGGAACTCACCCTGCGCGAGCGCGAAGTACCACGGCCGGAAGCGCACCGTTAGTGCGCCGTCGGCGAGCAGGGTTTGGTAGACGCCCATCTCGATGGGCCCGGAGCTCATGTCGTGGACCGTGGTGACGCCCTTGCCGGCGAGGTCATCCAGAGCGAGGCGCATTCCCTCGGTCATCCCTTCGGGGGTGTCCGTGGGGAGGTCGACCAGGGACATCGCTTTCTCCTGGAGCAGGCCCGTGGCACGGCCCGAGTCCGGCTCACGCACGATGCAACCACCGGACGGATCCGCGGTGTCATCGGTGATACCGACCCGTTCCAGCGCGGCGGTGTTCACCAGCGCCATGTGAGCGCACGTGCGGCGCAGAAACACGGGATTCTCGGGCGCCGCGCGATCCAGATCCTGCAGCGTGGGGCCGGGGCCTTCCATGCGGTGTTCGTCATAGCCCCAGCCCGCGAGCCACTCGCCGGGCTCAGCGCGTTCGGCCTCGTGAGAGATGGCGGACACGATGGTTTCGACCGTGGGCGTGACGGCCGGGCGGCAATCCACCTGCAGCAGGCTCCTGGCGTACATTCCCGGATGGCCATGCGATTCAATGAGCCCCGGCATGAGAAAGCGCCCATCCGCATCGATCACCGGGGCGCCCGGGGCGCTGCGCTCGCGCGCTTGCGCCGAGCTGCCCACAAAGGTGATCACCCCATCGCGCACGACGACGCCGCGCGGTGCGGTTTCGTACGCGCTGCCGGGATCGTACACCACGGCGTTGATGACGGTGAGGTTGCGGGTGGGACGCTCCAAATGTGTCTCCTCCGAAGGTTACGTGCGGTTGAGCAGTTCCCCGCCGATGTGATCGATGCCCTGGGCATCGTCTCGCCGAATGAGGATCCTCGCGATGATGGAGGACACCAGGGAGATCACGGCGATCGTGAACAACAGGATCGCGGGACCGAGCGACCCGCCACCCGTGGCGGAGAGGATGGTTTGGGCCAGGGCCGGCATGAAGCCGGCCACGATGCCCGCGAGGTTGGCCGAGAGCGCGATGGCCGAATAACGGATCTTGACCGGGAACAGCTGGGTCAACACGGTGCCCACGGTGGCGTAGGCGATCGAGGCGAAGCCCAGGCCCAGGATCAGCGCCACCGTGATCATGGCGGCGGAACGGGTATCCACGAGCCAGAAGATCGGGAAGGCCACGAGGGCGGCAATCACATAGCCGACCACCACCACGGCGGAGGAGCTGGTCTTGTCCGCGACCTTGCCGGCCACGAACATGCACACGATCTGCGCCACGGCACCCCAGGTGATGGCGTTCAGGATCACCGTGGACGGCAAATCCAATTCCATGACCACGTAGCTGATCATGAACGTGGTGAGCATGAAGAAACCGGCATTGCCGAACAGGTACGTGCCGATGCCCACGAGCAGGCGACCCGGGACGGTCCGGATAATTTCGACGACGGGTGCGCTTTCCTTCTCGGCGGCCGAGGCGGCCCTGACCGCTTCGGCTTCCTTGAAGTCATCGGTCTCGTCGACCTTCAACCGGATCCACACGCCCACGGCGACCAGCAGGATGGAGATCAGGTACGGGATACGCCAGGCACCCTCGAGGAACTGCTCACCGGATGCGGCCACCACGGCGGCCACGATCACACTGGAGAGAATGGTTCCGGTGGGTGAACCCAGCTGCACCACGGATCCGTAGAAGCCACGCTTGTTCTCAGGCGCGTTCTCCACGGCCAGCAGCGTGGCACCACCCCATTCACCACCGGCGGCCATGCCCTGCACGAAACGCAACACCCCGAGCAGGATGGGCGCAACCAGTCCCGCGGTCTCATAGGTGGGCAGCAGGCCAATCAGGGTGGAGGCCACTCCCATGGCCACGATGGTGATCATCAGAATGGTCCGACGGCCAATCCGGTCACCGAAGTGACCGGCGAGCAGCGCACCCACGGGGCGGGCGATGAAACCGACACCGAAGAGCAGGAACGAGCTAATGGTGGCCAGCGCCGGGTCGTCGCCGCCGAAGAACAGCGGGGCGAACACAATGGCGGACGTGGTGCCGAACAGGAAGAAGTCGTACCACTCGAGGGACGTCCCCACGTAGGCACCCATCAGGGCGCGGCGGGCCTTCTTGGGGTCATGGACTCGGGCCGCCGGGCGGTGCGCAGTGTGGTCCACGGGGCCACCGGCAGTGCTGGACATGAGAACCTCCGGGTCAGAACGTATTGGCCGGGTTCGATGGTGTTGACACATGACCCCGAACGAGTAGTCCTTCTGATGTGACCAGCCTCTCATACGATCACATCCGTCGGGGGCACACCCCTTGCTCCTGGTCGCAGCACCGGGGACAGTCCGGAATGGAGCGGAGCAACCAGTTTCTTCCAAACGGTTGTCATGTCCCGTCCCAAGTGGTCAAATGTGGGCATGAGTGAAAACAGCATCTGGAATGCCCTGGAAACCGCACGCGACAAGGCCAAGGAACGCGAGGATGAAGAAATGCAGCGCGTTGAAGATGCCGACAACAACGAACAGCAGCGCGCCGCGAGTTCTCGCGTGGCGGCCCGCCAAGCCGTGCGCGAAACACTGGACGACATCCTCGCCCAGCGCGAGGACTGAGACGTGGGCGGCCAGAGCGAGGCGGGCCGGGACTCGGGGCAACCGGCCGAGGAGCGCACCGTGGGAATGACCCCGGAGCAGGAACAGAAATTCCTGCGGGACGGCGGCGCACAACACCAGCCCGCGGACGGCGGGATCGGTGCCATGACCGATTCCCAGGGCCGCGACCCGGACACGCCCAACTAAGGTGGGCAACGAGCGCCGTACCCGTGACCCGCGCCCGCGTCACGGATGCGGCGTCAGCACGAACTCCCACAGCTTCTCCGCACCCACGGTGAGGTTGCGGGCAAACCCTTCCAGATCTTCGGAAGTGTCCCGGCGGTAGTTGATGCAGTACTCGTACCCTCCCGGCAGGCGCGTGTAGGTCATGCCGAAGCCCTCGGGTGTGGTGGGGGCAAAGGCGTAGCGCACGATCTGCTCCGGGCCGCCGATGGACGTGGTGGACAGGAAATCCCGGCGCATGGTGGCCAGCCCGGGGTTGGTGAAAAAGTCAGTGTCCACACCGTTGCGCTCGGACACGTACTGCAGACCCAGTAAGTGACGGTCGATGCCGTGCGCGGATTTACATGTCTTGATCCAGTCCCGGTGAGCGTCGAGGGCGGCCTGGAACCGTTCCAGGGTGGCCTCCCCTGCCTGCAGCGCCGCAATGAATTCCACGGCCTCAGAGGTCACCGGGCGCAGGCATTCCGTGCGGCCGGCCTGATATTCGCGCATGTCCACGGCCTCGTACACGCTGCGCACCCGGTTGTACGTGGCCAACTGGGCGTAAAGCATGATCAGTTGCTGAGCGGCGTCGTCGCTGATGCGGAACGGAAGTTCGGCCTTGTGCGGCCGCGGCACGAACACCCGGTGCACGCCGTGCAGGGCGGCCTCGCGGCGGTAGGCGGCGAGCTCGGTCAGCAGTGCCGAGCGCAGGGAGTCACTCAGCGCCCAGGTCAGCAGCTCCGGCTCCGGCCGTTCCAAGGCGACCGGCTCCTCCGGAATGGCTAGCTCCTGCATCCGAGCCACCGCGGCCAGGATGGTGGCGCCGTCCACCGTGCTGTGTTCCACGTGGATGGCCAGCCATTCGTCGGCCAGGCACACCTCGTAGGTCAGGGGTTTGTAGGCCCACGCGTGACCCACTTCGAAGGCCGAGCGCTCGAGGTGCTCAACGACCTCCGCCTGAGCGTCCAGCAGGTTGACCATGAAGATCATGCGGGTGATCCGGTCGTAGATGTCCGCGTTGTGGGGGTTCTCGGTCAGCTCTTCCAGCAGCGGCGCGGCCTTCTCACTGCCCAAGTAGGACAGCGTGCCGAACGGGGGCTCGGGCTCGGCGGTGGCCTCGGCGCCGTCGATGACCGAACGCAACGTTTCGGCCAGGGTACGCAGCGACAGCGGCTGCCCGTCCGCATCACTGATGGGCACAGCATGCAGTCGGCCGCGGTGGATCACGCCGATCTCGCGCTCAGCCGCGGACAGCTCCGGACGGATGATTTCATCGATCTCCGTGGCCGGGTGCCTCAGCCCGCCTTCCAAGCAGCGCCACTGCTCCATGCTGATGTCGTTGCCGCGCGGATCCACCTCCTGAGGGGTCTCACCGCGCACCTGCTGCAAATGCACCGACGCCGCTCGGTACACCAGTTCCGCCGCCCGCCCCAGGCCCGGAGCGCCAAAGTCACCGGTGATCTGGAAGCCCACGTTGGAGGTCAATGGCAGGGACGTGCGGGTCATCAGGTACCCGCTGAGCCAGTCCTGGGACAACCAGCTGTTGCCCGCGGCGTTCTGATCGCGGGCGAATTCTTCCAGGCCCGCCTGCACGCTGGGGCCGTGCTGCGTGCGGAAAACCTCGGTGGCCTCGACGGTCTCGCCGTAGGTGACATCGTCCACCAGGGGACGGACCGTGGTCAGGAAACGGTCGAGTGTTGCGTCCAGCTCGGGAACGGGCAGCGGCTTCACGGACATGCGGGATCCTCTCAACACGGCACACCGAAACGCACGGGCACGGCCGCCGTCGATGCGGTTTCACCCTCTATCTTGCCGGAGAGCACTGCGACACAGGCTAAAAATCCGCCCCGTGAACAGCGCGTCATAACTCACACGCGCTGTCCCCGGGGCGATGCGGTTACTCCCACGTGGCGGTGTCCGGGTTCACGCCGTGGACCCGAGCGTTCTCGGCCGCCGCGCGGTACAGCCAGTCCGCGAGCCCCGGTTCGAGCGTCTCGTAGTACTCCGTGAACCGCGGATCCTGGGTGTACATACCGGCCAGAAGCACATGCATCGAGTGGGTGCAGTCGTAGAACCGGGCAATGGATTCACGGTGCCGTTCGGCCAGCTGATTGGCCTGATCCGTCCCCGGTTCCACACCGTCCCGCGCGGCCTGAGCCAACTCCTGGTTGAGCCGGTCACCGTCCGCCTTGATCCGCCGCCAGTCCTCCTTGGACATCGTGGCGGCTCGCCGTTGCGACTGTTCCCACTGGTCGGTGTCGCCCCAGCGTTCCTCGGCCTCGCGCTGGTACTCGGGGTTCCAGTCCTGGCCGAAGATCTCGCTTTGTTCCTGTGGAGTGAGTTTCTTGTTCATGGCTTGCGCCTCCATCATGTGATCCACTGCGCAGACCATCTGCTGCAGGTGATCGATGCGTTCGGCCAGCAACTCTCGCTGCCTCTCGAGGTGGGTGGGCCCTTTAACGGACGGGTCGTCCAGAATCTCGCCCACCTCGGCCAGCGAAAACCCCAGCTCCCGGTAGACGAGCACGCGGTGGATCCGCGCGACGTCGTCCGCCGAATACAGGCGATATCCCGTGCTCGTGCGGCCGCTGGGGCTCACCAGGCCCACATGGTCCCAGTGATGCAGCGTCCGCACGCTCACGCCGATCAACGACGACGCCGCCCCCACCGTCAGCAGCTCGTCTCCCGTTGGTTCTTCGGTCACTTCGGGTCCGCGCGTCATGGCTTCAACATCTCTCACAACCCCCACTGTTCGCCCTGACGTCGCGTGAGGGTCAAGCCCTAATACTTGGCCAGCGCCCGGCCCAACCTATCGAGCCCCTCGTCGATGACCTCGGGTGAGTGGGTCACGAACGACAAGCGCATGGTCGAGCGGTCCGGATCGTGGGCGAAGAACGACGCGCCGGGCACGAACGCGACACCCTCGTCGAGCGCGATTTCCAGCAAGCGGGCGGTGTCGATTCCGTGGCCCAGCCGGACCCACAAGAACATGCCGCCGTCGGGCTGGGTGACCTCGGCGCCGTCGGGAAGAATGCGTTGCAGGCTCCGGTACATGGCCTTGGCTCGCAGGGCGTAGACGGGACGGACCTTGTTCAGATGGGCTTCGACGTCGGCCGTGGCGAGATAGCGCGCAACCGCCAGCTGGTCCGGGACCGGGGATTGCAGCCCGATCGCCTGCTTGGCCACGGTGAGCGTGAATTGGATGGGGCCTTCCGAGCGCATCCACCCGATACGCACGCCCGGGGCAATGACCTTGGAAACCGAGTTCAACAGGATGGTCTGCGCGGGCATTCCCGGCTGGCATGCAATGGGCGGCAGTGGGTCACCGTCGAAACACAATTCGCCGTACGGGTCGTCCTCCACAAGCGCGGCGCCGGTACGCAGCAGGACATCGGCAACCGCCGCGCGACGCTCCACCGACATGCACACGCCGGACGGGTTCTGGAACGAGGGAATCAGGTAGACGAACTTGGGTGAGTGCTCCGCGATGAGCTTCTCCAGCTCGTGCGGAATCACCCCGTTCGCGTCGGTGGGCACACCGATCAGGCGCGCACCGTTGAGCTCGAAGGCCTGGACCGCGGCCAGGTAGGTGGGGCGTTCGACCAGCACCACGTCACCCGGGTTCACGAGGGCCTGTGCAACCACGAACAATCCCTCTTGCGATCCCGTGGTCACCTGAATTTGTTCAGGGGTGGTTTCGAGATAGCGGCTGATCCGGAGGGCGGCCTGCTCCCGGAGCTCCACCTCGCCCTCGCTCGACGCGTACTGCAGTGCGCGCTGGGCGTGGTTTGCGAAGACCCAGTCGTAGGCCGCGCGGATGTCCTCGACCTCGAAGTACTCGGGGTCAGGCACGCCGCCGGCAAAGGAGATGACGCCCTCCTTGGACACCGCGTCCAGCAGGTCCCGCACCGGTGAGGAATCCACTCCGTCCAAACGGTCGGCCACGCGGAATCTGAACTCACCCTGTGCACTCATGGAAGTGAGTATTTCACGACGGCGCTCGGTCGCCTTGAGAAGCCGAAGTTACCTACCCCCGCCTCCCAGGGGCGCGCAATAATTATTCGACCAGCGCTGGCGGGGACCATGCCCGGATAAGGGACCGCATGTAACGTTCGAATGCTTCATCCGAATTCTGGCTGACCAGGGCCGGCCGAGTGGCCTCCATGGAGACCCACCCGTGCACACTTGCCCAGATGGAATACACCACTTCGTTGAGCGGGAAATCCCCCAGAACGCCTGCTTTCATGCACTCGTCCACGCGCCGAAGCAGAGTATCGATAGCGGCCCTGGAGGATAATCCGTCCGAAGGGTCCTCGGTGAAGTTCTCAAGATTGATATTCGGGCGTTTCCCGCCACGGCCCATCATGACGTTGTACAGAGCGGGAAAAGAAAGGGCCCATCCACGGTAAGCCCGGCCGAGATCCAACAGGTCGGCCAGTGGGTCGTCAGTGACCGGGACACTTTCCTGGGACTTGATGAAGCTGCGGACCGACTCATGGATGACGGCCCCGATCAGGGCGCCACGGCTCCCGAACATGGTGTAAATCGCCGTGGTAGAAAAACCATGCTTGGCCGCCAGCGGACGCAAGGACACGGACTCAACTCCGCCGGTCACGATTTGATCTGCGGTATCACGAATCAGCGCGGCGCGGGTTTCGTCGTCAAACTTCTTGGGTCTAGCCACCCCGTCATGCTACTGGTCAGAAGCATAATAACGGTGTTATATATAGTCAGACGTGTCTACGCACCCTCCGGCGCCTAGCTGCTGCGGAGTGTCTTGGGGGCACTCCGCAGCACGTCACATCAGCGACGTCCGGAGAAGATCGACTGCTCCTGGTTGGCGTGTGCTCTGGACGCGGCTGCATTTGCCTTGATCGTTATAGGAACTGAACCCACAAGTACCGCGCCGTAGCCCAGCGCAAAGACGATCATGGTGACGGCTGGCGGATTTTCTTGTTGCCACACGAATCCCGAAAGTACGAGTGCCGCTCCAAAAATGAGCGACGCAATCCCCACCGTGCGCATGAGCGGCGCCGCGGCACGATGCGCAGCGTCCCAAGCAGCATCGGAAGCTTGAGTCTTTCTGGTGCGAATTCCGATCGCACCATTGCGCCCGATCAGCCCGAGCGCACCCTGTTTGGCGATCATGAGATGAAAACCTCCGATCATGAAAAGACCCAGGCCTCCCAGAATACCCATGAGATTCATGGACTTACCCGCTTTCTGCTCGGACCGGGTCTCTGCAAGATCAGTGCTCTGCCGCTCGGCCTCTCCGGTTACGGCGCACACGACGCACAACCCACCAGATCAGGAAGGCCAGAACGGCGATAACCACGATGCGGGAGAAGACGCCGGCGTACTGCTCCGCAATATGCCAATTCTCGCCGAGGAAGTACCCCGCGACCACGAAAATAGTGTTCCAGATCAAAGACCCCGCCGCACTCAGTACAACGAAGAGCGGGAAAGACATGCGTTCGATACCGGCGGGGATGGAAATCAATGACCTGAAGATCGGCACCATCCTGCCAAAGAACACGGTGGCTTTACCGTGCCGCTCGAACCAGGCTTCGGTGCGATCCAGATCCTCGAGATCGACCAGGGGCATCTTGTCCACAATGACGCGCAGCCGACGGCGGCCCAGTGCAACACCGATCCAGTACAGGGCAATGGCGCCGACAACCGAGCCCAGGGTGGTCCAGAAAATCGCTCCCGCCAGGGAGAAGTTGCCCTGACTCGCGGTGAATCCGGCCAGCGGAAGGATGACCTCGGAGGGCAGCGGAGGGAACAGGTTCTCAAGCGCTACCAGCAAACCGGCACCCGGGGCGCCGATGGCCTCCATGACGTCGACCACCCACCCCGCAAGACCATCAAGTTCAGTACCACCGGCTGCTTGGGCAGGCAGAAGGACAGAGGCAAAGGGCATTGTGGATTCACTTTGTGTGGGGTTCGGGAACGCTCCCATGATACGCGAGGGTGCTAGGAGCTTCCCCGAAATGCCTGGCGGACAAGTGCGGACGATCGAGCAGGCACAATGGGTTCATGAGACTTTGGTCATTGGATCCCGCGCTGCTGGACCGCCGCGCGTTGGTCGCCGGCTGGCGGGAAACCCTTCTGGCCCAGAAGGTCCTACGAGGTGAGACCAAGGGATATACCCGCCACCCTCAGCTTGAGCGCTTCCGGGACCGGTCGGATCCTCTCCAGTCAGTTGCGGATTATCTGCACGCAATTGCGGACGAGGCAGATCGACGCGGGTACTCCTTTGACCGCGGCCGCGTCTCACGTGCTCGTTCCGCCGACCCGGACATCATCTCTGTGACTTCTGGGCAACTCGACTACGAGCTCACCTTTCTGCGAAACAAAGTCGAGGGCCGTGACCCTGAGTGGGGTCGCGCGCACCTGGACGACACCACGATTGCCGAGCCGCATCCGCTCTTTGCCGTGGTCGATGGACCCGTTGAGAGGTGGGAGCGCGTCAAGCCACGGGACGAATAGTGCCGCAGTGAGCGAACTCCGCCGGCCTCGCCGGGACAACCGTTGATGACCCACGTAAAGTCGCAGGTAATCCCTTTCCCCGGCTTGGAGACTCATGAAGTGCAGCGTGGTCATCCCCACACGCAACGATTCCGGGCACCTACATCGGTGCCTGCGTGCCTTGAGCCGTCAGACCCGCCTTCCGGATCAAATCATCGTGGTGGATAACGGCTCCACGGACGACATCGCCGCAGTCCTCGGTGAATTCCCCGAGGTCACGTGTTTCCGCGAAGACATCCCCGGTGTGGCATACGCGGTCCGCTCGGGGTACGACGCCGCTCGGCATCCCGTGATCCTGCGCTGCGACGCGGACAGCATTCCCTCACCGCAGTGGGTTGAGCGCATGATGACAACCATGGAGCGCTGCGCCTCCTCCACTGGGGCAAACCAAGTGGTCGCAGTGTCAGGGATCGCTCGGTTCGGACCCCGGTACCCCGCGCTGGGGAGATTGGCGGGGGCCCTGTACTCGTATACGTACCGTCTCGTGGCTGGGTTAGCACTGGGCCACGTGGCGCTGTGGGGGTCCAACATGGCCATGACCGCTGCGTGGTGGCATTCGGTTCGGGACCGAGTCCATTTGTCGGCGGACATCCATGACGACTACGACCTCAGTTTCCAGCTGGGCCCGAACCAGACAATCCGGTTGGATCATCGCAACGTGATGTTGGTGTCCTGGCGGGCGGCCGCCTCACCCTCCCGAATCGTGCGACAACTTCGCATGGCGCGCAGCACCATGAAAACCAACTGGGCGATCCAAAAACCATGGGCTCGGATGCGAGACCGGTGGAGCGCCTCGAGTGGCTGATCGGCGACCCGTGGGCGAATATGGCGCCTCAAGTATGTGCTTCTCGGCCCTGCTCTTTGCCCTGCTGTACAGCATTCAAGAGCGGTGGATCGATGTTGCCGTCCTGCTCCTGGCCGGGCTCGGCCAGGTGGTGGCCTTTCTCTGCTTCCGTAACGGGTACGCGCGGGGCGTGTCCAGTTTGGTGATGCTGATTGCCGGGGTGAGTGCCGCGGAACAGCTCTACATCAGAATCTCGTGGTGGGATCTTTTGATCCACTTCATCTGCATGTACGTGCTGGTATTGATCGTCTGGAATCTCGTGCTCCACCGCGCCCCGAGTCGGGGTGCCCTCCCCACTCGCTGGAGGATTCTGATGGGCTCAGGCATTGGCCTGGTGCTGGCTTTGGTGTGGGAGCTCATGGAGCTCGTTGGGTTCCTGTTCGTGACCCCGGACATCCATATTCCCCCGCTCGACACCCTCAGTGACGTGGCCGTTGGGGTCCTGGGTGCTTCCCTGGCGGGACTTCACAGGAAATCTCTTTAAGAAAGAAGGCGGCAACCGTGAAACCTCACCCGGTGCAGCGATCGCCGCTTTGAACCCCGGAAAGTAAAAACGTGGGGCACCCTCGGTGGGTGCCCCACGCAGCGTCGTCGTCCTGGAACAAACTATGCGGAGATCTCGACGAGCACTTTGCCCTTGGAGCGCCTGGACTCCAGCTGTTCGAAGGCGTCCCTGAACTGGTCGAATGGATATCGACTGTCGATTGTGGCCCGCAGTTCACCCTGATCCACCAGCGAGGCCAGCTTGGTCAGGCCCGCGCCGTCCGGGTGCATGAGAAAGAATTCGTACGTTACCCCGGCCTTCTTGGCCAAACGGCGCATCCTAAAGCTCAGTAGCTCCTCGACGCCTCGCACCAGCGCGGCCTTGGACCTGGAAAGGTCTGTGTCTCCGGCCAGACTTCCGGGGGTGGGCGGACCAGCAATGCTCACCACGGCTCCCCCGCGCTCCACAGCGGCCATCAGATCAGTCACGGTGTCACCGCCCACCAGGTCCAGGACCTTGGTGAAACGCTCGACGCCGTCGGATATTTTCCGTTCACGATAGTTGATAACGTGGTCCGCCCCGGCCTCGCGCACCAGCTTTTCACCCGCCGACGACGCCGTGGTTGTTACGTGCGCGCCCTTCAGCTTGGCCAGTTGGATGGCCAGAAGCCCCACACCGCCGGCCCCACCGGTGATCAGCAGGTGTTCGCCCGCCTGAAGGCCGAGGTGCTCCGGACCCAGGGCCTGCTGGGCAGTCAGGCCCGCCAACGGGATGGCTGCGGCATCCGACAGTGGGATGTTCTGGGGTGCTCGTGCCACGAAATCCTGGTCCACCGCGACGTAATCGGCCAGAGCACTCAATTGTTCCGAACCGGTGCGGGTCATGACATGGTCACCCGGTTGAAATTCGCGGACGAGCGAACCAACAGATTCGACCACTCCGCTCAATTCGTTGCCTGCGATCTTTGGGAACGTGTAGGGGTGCGCCAGCCTGAAAGTTCCCTGCCGCTGCAGTGCGTCCACGGGATTCAACCCGGCGGTGACCGCGCGGATCAGAACCTGATTCGCTTCCGGGACCGGTTGCGGCAAGTCTTGTAGTTTCATGACATCTGGGCCGCCGTACTTGGAAAAACTGATCGCGCGCATGACTTCTCCACTCAATGGTTAGGGGTTAAGACCCTATATGGGTGCGCAAGGGCTGGTGAGGGCTTGCGCTGAGCGCATATGGAACCCGCGTGCGAATCATGACAACTGTCAGTAGCGCCGCCCGCCAGTGGTTGGGACACTCAAGTCATGAAACGGCAAACTCTGGCTTTCATTGCCCTGGTCATCACCATTCTCTACGGGGCGGGCTTTGCAGCCTTTGACACCTCCCAGGCCTATGCGGCCCTGGGCGGTGCCATTGTGGCCATCTCGTGGATTGCGGTGGGCGTGTTCGGTCGGGACACTCCACGAGAATCCCACCGTCCATTCGACAACTGACCGATCCCTACTTCGCGCCCGTGTCCGAAAACCGCTAGTCCCACGTCCGGAAGCATGTCACTGTGGTGACATGAACTTTCAGGACATGAGCTTTGACCAGCGGTACCGCGCCGTTCAATCGCGCGATCGCCGCTTTGACGGTCAGTTCGTCCTGGGCGTGAAAACAACCGGGATCTACTGCCGTCCCAGTTGCCCGGCGCGCACCCCTAAACCCGAAAACGTGCAGTTCTTCCGGGCGAGCGCCGCCGCCCATGCCGCGGGGTTCCGGGCATGCAAACGCTGCTTACCCGAGGCTGTCCCCGGCTCACCGGAGTGGAACCTTCACGGGGACGTGGCCGGTCGGGCGATGCGACTGATCAACGATGGTGTGATCGACCAGCAGGGCGTTTCGGGCCTAGCGCAGCAACTCGGTTATTCGACCCGCCACCTCACCCGCATCCTCCGCGAGGAAACGGGCGCCGGACCGCTCGCGCTCGCCCGGGCCCACCGCGCCCAAACGGCCCGGGTGCTCCTCACGCAAACGGCCCTGCCGATTTCGGAGATCGCGTTCTCGGCAGGGTTCAGTAGTATCCGCCAGTTCAACGACACTATCCGCGAGGTGTACGACCTCTCTCCACAGCAGGTCCGGGCGCACGGTCACCGCACTGCACAGACCGACACCGCCATGGTGGACATCGGCTTGAGCTATCGGGAGCCCATCGACCTGCCGGGCCTGTTTGCCTGGTTTGCAGCGCGCGCCATTTCCGGCCTCGAACACGCGGATGCTTGGTCCTACGCGCGGGCCGTCAACCTGCCCGGCGGGCCCGCGTGGTTCAGGGTTTACACCCCGCCCGATTCGCGCAGCGACCTACGCCTACAAGCCCGGGTCACCGAGATGCAGGACCTTCCCATTCTCATGGCTCGCGTTCGCCGGCTCTTCGATCTCGACGCCGATCCGGTCGCCGTGGACACGGTCCTCACCTCCCTGCCCGCCATCCGTCCGCTCGTGGCAGCGGTGCCTGGGATTCGTGTGGCCGGCTGCATGGACCCGCATGAACTCTTGGTCCGCACCATGATCGGCCAGCAGATCTCGGTCCCTGCCGCGCGCACAATCCTCACCCGAATCACCACCGGATTGGGCGAGCCCGCGCCCGAGTTCGCGCTCGGGCTCACCCACATGTTTCCCACCATGGAGGCCATTGCGGAGCGGGGCAGCACCGTCTTGCGGGGCCCGAAAGCCCGCCGGAACGCCGTCGGCAATGCGGCCGGAACCATGGCCACGGGACAGCTGCGCCTCGGGCTCGGCGACGATCCCACCGAACAGCGCAAGGCCTTACTCGCGTTGAAAGGCGTGGGCCCCTGGACCGCCGACTATGTGCGCATGCGCGTCACCGGCGATCCGGACGTGTTCCTGATCGACGACGGCGCCCTGCGCGCCGGAGCTCGCCGGGCCGGTTTGCCCGCGGACACGTCCGACCTACTCGCCTGGTCGACCCACTCCTCGCCGTGGCGCAGTTATCTGACCACCCACCTGTGGAGGGCGCCCACCGTGCCCGCACAGCCGCCCGAAGGAGACCCCTCGTGACCGCCACATTCCAGACACTGAACACGCCGGACGGGCCGTTCACCGTGATCACCAACGAGGCGGGGAAGGTCATTGCCTCCGGGTGGACCCCGTCCGTGGAAGACACCGCCTCGCGGATCCGTCCTGTCCATCGCCCGGACGACATTGCGGAAGGGCCCGGGGATGCGGCGTCCGCCGTGGAGGCCTTCTACGCGGGGGATGTGCACGCCGTCGAGACTGTGGAGGTAGAACTGCACGGCACCGACGGTCAGCTCGCCGGGTGGAAAGCGCTGCGCCGGATCGAGCCCGGACAGCCACTGAATTACTCACAGTTCGCGCGTGCCCTGGGGAGTCCGTCAGCCGTGCGCGCGGCGGCGTCCATTTGCGCGCGCAATCCCGTAGCCCTGTTCGTGCCCTGCCACCGCGTGCTACGCACGGACGGTTCTCTGGGCGGCTTCGCATGGGGGCTCGACATCAAACAGAGCCTGTTGGACCGTGAGGCAAACGCCTGACGTACTCCGTTATGGCTCAGACGGCGCGCTTCCCGCAGCCCGCAGCAGTTTCTCCCCCAGCGCCGCTACCGCAACGCGAACCTCTGAGTCCTCGATCACCGTGAACTCGCAGGGCAGCAGGATCAGCCACTCCGAGGCCTGCTGGGGACTGTCCGCGCCGGTGATGAATTCGCAGACCCCAGGTTCGATTTCTCGCAGTTCGCTGCTTCCCCAGCGCATGTACTCCGGCGCGTCCTCCGCCGCCGATTCTGCGTGAATGACCACGCGATGCTTATATGCTCCCAATGGCATGGGCTCGCGCAGAGACTCCAGCGCCTCATCTGCATCCGCCCTGCGGTGAAAATTCCAGTCACCCACCCGCACGTCGGCCATGCGATCGAGGCGGAAGGACCGCCAAGCCTCGCGAGCGACGTCGTAGGCGGCCAAGTACCAAACGCGCCCGCGACACGAGACCTGGTGCGGCTCGACCCACCGCTCCGTGAGGGCCCCGTGCCGGTCCACGTAGCTGAAACGAAGCCTGCGCCGCCGCCTGGCAGCGTCCGCGCAATCCGCCAGGACCTGGGGATCCACCGAGGTCGACACCCTGGACACATCTGTGGATGCACGCAGTTCGCGTGCTTTCAGCCGTGCAGCTGGAGGCAAAATGTCGTCAATCTTGGCGAGCGCCCTGGACACGACCTCAGCGTTGGCCACGTGACCCGTGGCCCCGGTGAGCGCGAGATTGACCGCGAGCGCTTCCTCCTTATCGAGCGATAGCGCGGGCAGCGCCTGGCCGCGACGTAACGCGTAACCGCCGCCCTGACCGGGCTCGGCATCCACGGTGTAGCCAAGATTCCGCACGCGGTCGACGTCGCGGCGCAACGTTCGCGGCGTAACGCCCAATTCTGCGGCGAGCTCGGGCCCGGACCACACGGTGCGATGGCCGAGCAAGCTCAGCAGTTTCAGGGCACGCGAGGTCGGATCCGTCACGCACTCAGTGTGACTGCGGACAGGATCTGACCGCAATGGGGTCCACGATGCTCCCACCAATAGTTGAAGCACTCGAGAGAGGCAAGATCATGGGTTTCCTGGTTCCCCAGGCACACGGCGAAAAGGACGTTCTGATCACCAATGTCCTTCATCAGCTCGCGCAGGTGCGCACCAGCGTCTACGGACTCAGCAACGAGCAGGCGCATTCCGCGCCAACGGCGTCGTCGCTGAATCTCACGGGTTTGTTGCGGCACTGCGCGCTGGTGGCCGCGGGGTGGTCCACTATGGCCGCACAGCAGATCA
Organism: Kocuria gwangalliensis; assembly: GCF_039544365.1. Lineage (NCBI taxonomy): Bacteria > Bacillati > Actinomycetota > Actinomycetes > Micrococcales > Micrococcaceae > Kocuria > Kocuria gwangalliensis. The sequence goes on from NZ_BAABLN010000005.1 coordinate 22,458, forward strand.
ACATGCCGGATGTCCCGGGGGACATTGGTGAAGACATGGATATGGAGGATTGCGTGGCCCACCCCGCCACGGTGGATGAGACACTCGAGTTCTTCGATCGCTGCGTGACGTACGCATCCGGGCAAATGGAGTCCATTGCCGATCTGAGCGCTCCCATGCCCATTCCGGACGCACCGTGGTTCCCGCCCGAGCTCGAATTCTGGGAGGCGCGCTGGGCATTGACCCACGTCATTGGTGAACTCGCGCGCCACGCTGGGCACGCGGACGTCATCCGCGAGTCGATCGACGGCAAAGGTTCCTACGAGTTGAACGATTTGGTGGACGGGTTGGACCCGAATCGGGAGTGGTGATGCGTGTTGGTAGAGCCACCGGCCGGACGTCTTTTCATAATTCGGAAATCATAATTAACATTCCGGAAAGATAGAGTGTTGTCCGGCAAAGTCCCACACGGCTACGCTCAACAGCACAACCGCCACGGCGAGTCCTTTGACAAGGCTGTCTACCGGGCACGAATCAAGTCACAGCGCGAGCCGCAAGGCGGGTACGTGGACCCGTGCATTCCGGGTCTCGTACGCTTTGCGGGCTGCCTCCGCACCGACAAGCCGAACCCCGTGATCCGGAGAGCCTCGTGAAAAACCGACATGCGTCAGCCGCTACCACCGCCCCGCAGCGCCCCGAGGACGAGTACCTGGGCATCGGGCGGTCACTGGCCTATGGCCTCCAGCACGTCTTGACGATGTACGGCGGTGTGGTTGCGGTGCCACTGATTATCGGAACCGCCGCCGGTCTGGACGCCGCCGGAACAGGCATCCTGGTGGCGGCCGCGCTATTCATCGGTGGCCTGGCCACCATCCTGCAGAGCATCGGTGTTCCCTTCCTGGGTGCCCAACTGCCACTGGTGCAGGGTGTGTCCTTCACGGGCGTAGCCACCACGCTGGCCGTCCTGCAGGGCACACCCGGCGAAGAAGGCCTCCGCATCATCTTCGGGGCGGTGCTGGTCGCTTCCGCGCTCGGTTTCATCCTGGCGCCGTTCTTCGCGAAGATCATTCGGTTCTTCCCACCGGTCGTCTCCGGAGTGGTCATCACAACCATTGGTCTAACGCTGATGCCCGTGGCCGCGGGATGGTCCCTGGGGTCCGAAGGCGATCCGTCTCACGGCTCCGTGGCCAACGTCGGTCTGGCCGCGTTCACTCTCTTGGTGGTCCTGGTGCTCTCCAAAGTGGGTTCGGCCGGGATCTCACGCTTGTCTATCCTGCTGGCCATCGTGATCGGCACGGCCGTGGCGGCCCTGCTGGGCCGCGCACACTTCTCCGGCGTGGGTGAAGGACCCGTGATCGGCTTGCCAACCCCCTTCGAATCCGGCGCGCCGCTGTTCGTTGCATCGGCCGTCCTGGGCATGCTCATCGTGATCATCGTTACGATGACCGAAACCACCGCGGACATCGTGGCCGTGGGGGAAATCGCCCAAACCGGTGTGGACTCCAAACGCATCGCCAACGGTCTGCGCGCGGACATGCTGTCATCCACGGTGGCCCCGCTGTTCAACACCTTCACACAAACGGCCTTCGCGCAGAACGTGGGTCTGGTGGCGATCACGGGCATCCGCAGCCGCTTCGTCGTGGCCGGGGCCGGGGTGATCATGGTGGTGCTGGGGCTGCTGCCCGTGCTCGGACGCGTGGTGGCGGCCGTCCCCTCGCCCGTGCTGGGAGGTGCGGGCATCGTGCTGTTCGGGACCGTGGCGGCGTCGGGAATCCGCACCCTGACCGGCGTGGATTACCGGTCGGGTCTCAACCTGATGATCGTGGCCGTCTCGCTGGCCATGGGCCTGATCCCGGTGGTCTCGCCCACTTTCTATGATCAGTTCCCGTCCTGGGTCCAGGTGGTTCTGGGATCCGGAATCAGTGCCGCCGCGCTCACCGCCGTATTGCTCAACATCCTGTTCAACGAGCTCACCTTCGGGTCACGCCCCGGCGCGTCCACCTTTGCCGCGTACCCGCCGCGCGTGTTGCCCAAATCCGTACTCCAGGGACTCCGAGAAGGGGACACCCTGGTCAATGGGCGCCTGATCAGCGCGGACGGCCATGAAATCGCCGCGGTCGATGACCACCTGGCGGACGAGGTCCGTCGTCGCGTGGAGACCGGCGAACTCACGGACACCGGTCAAATCCGCAGGATTTACAAAAACGACTCCCGGTGATTTTGCGACCACCGCGCCGCACAACGATTGAAAGTGAGCATCATGACTCCGACATCCAACGCATCGGCCCCGGATGAGGCGACCATTCAAAAATACCTGCGGACCGCCATTGAAGCGGCCGCGCAGAACGCCTCCGTTGACGGCGGGCCCTTCGGGGCGGTGGTCGTCACCGCGGACGGCCAGCATTTCACGGCCGTCAACCGCGTGACCGCCGACCACGACCCCACCGCCCACGCCGAAGTCTGCGCCATCCGGGCCGCGTGCAAGGCGCTGGGCACGCACGATCTGTCCGGCGCGGTGCTCTACACCAGTTGCGAACCATGCCCCATGTGCCTCTCATCCTCCCTGTGGGCGCGCCTGGACGCGGTCTACTTCGCGGCCGATCGTCACGACGCCGCGGAGGGCGGTTTCGACGACGCCGTGTTCTACGAGTTCTTCACGGCCACCCCCGCCGAACGCGACAGGTTGGTTCCCGTCCGCCACATCGCAGTGGATAACCGCAAGGCGCCGTTCGAAGCGTGGGCGGCAAACCCGGTGCGGGCCGAGTACTGACCATCGCCCTCTTGATCGTGGCGGTGTCTGAGCATGGGCGGACACTAGAGGTCCACACATAGCTTCTTTTGGAGGTTTGACCCCATGTTCATCTTCAACACAGCCACCACGGCCAATGGATTCCTGGCCGATTCCCATGACTCACTTGAATGGCTGTTCCAGGTCAAGAGCGAGGCTCCGGACATGGAGCCTTTCACCCGGACCGTCTCCGTGTTCGTAATGGGTTCGTCAACCTATGAATGGTTGCTCAACACCGAGAACATGCTCAAGCACCCCGAGAAATGGACCGGATTCTTCGGGGAGCGACCCAGCTACGTATTCACGAGCCGTGATCTTCCCGCGCCTCCCGGTGCGGATGTCCGGTTCCTGAACAGCTCCGTCCCCGAGGCGCTTCCCACGATCACGGAAACCGCCGGCCACGGCACTGTATGGGTCATGGGCGGTGGGGACCTGGTCGGCCAGTTCTTGGACGCCGGCGCTCTCGATCGCATCATCATGACGCTCGCGCCGGCATTCCTCGACAGTGGAAAACCACTCCTTCCGCGCACCGTGTATCCCAACCGTTTAACCCTCAAGGGTGCGCGGACAGTCGGCCAGTTCGTGGAAATCACGTACGACGTCGTGGGGTCGAGTCCCGGCGCATAGCCACCGCTCGCCCTACGCAGAAGATGTTCGTGTATCACCTCATGGATGACGACCCTCACGGTTTCGATCCCGCGGACTATGTGATGCCACAAGATGTTGCCCGGTACTTCACGCACCCAGGTTGGCACATCCTGGTCGACGATGTCCGCGAGCGCCACGTGTCCGGTGCCGCCGGGGCACATCATTCACTGGACCGGTGATTGTGGCTCGCAAGCCGGAATAGATTTTGAACTCGACTCCAACAGCAAGCCGCCACACCGGTCCCGCCAAGAACCACGAGAGTGCTCATGGCGGGACCATGGCAGCGTCGACCAGAATTAGTTCTCCGTGGCCGGGTCCACGTCCTTGTTGTCCGTCATGGCACCAACGCCCTCGTCTGCGGGCTCGGCGTCTGCCTCAGTCCGGCTGCTCAGTTCTTCTCGTTCTTCCTCGGGGCTCATCTTGATTGAATCTTCACCCGGCTTGCCGTTGTTCTGTGCCTGCATGGTGCCTACCTTTCAGTGTCCGTATCCCTGGGAGAGATCCTCTTCCCCCGTTTGACCTTCGTAGAATTCCCGCTGCTCCTCCGAGTCAGCCTGGGCTGCAGCCTTATCCCGTTGCTCCTGGGCATCAACCTGGTTGACCGAATCCGGGTCCTCGTTGCGTCCTACCTCACTCATGGATACTCCTCCAGCTAGCGTTTTGACGTCTGTGAACCGTGTATCCCAACTGAGGATCCTCTCCCATAAGGGTGCTGTCAATCACTTAGCGGCAGGAACACGTGGTGACTCGGAGAAACAGGAAGGTGCACTCTCATCTGGACCCCTTGGCAAGAACGCGGTGCCGATCTACGATTCAAAGTGTTGAGATTTTTTTAATATCAGCACCCATACCAATGCCGGAGTCACCCACTCCGACAACCGGGTGGACCCCCGTCCGGGGGCTACCGCAACACCAAGCAGATCGAGGCAAATTCATGATCATGAAAACGCTGCACGACGTCGGGATTCGCTCAGAGCACGCATACGCCGCAGGTTTGGGAACCATTGGCCTGTCTTTCCTCTCGTGGGGGATTTCCCGCGTGAAGCCCGATGACTCCAAGGCCCAGTCGGATCGATGGGGTATTTTCATCGGCCATTGGACGCCCACCTTCATGACGGTCGGGCTCGCCCTGGCTCAGTACGAGCAGAGCCAGTCCAAGAAGTAATCAACAACGCCAGATTCTCCTAGCGCCATGAGATGGCCCTCGCCCCGGTTCACATCGGAGTGGGGGCCATCCTCCGTCTTGTGATGTTCCACAGCGCAAGCATCCAGATCACGACCACCAGGGCGGGGTCGAGCCAGGAAGCTCGGGGCCATGCGGCGTCGTCAAGAATTGCGGGATCCATGATGTCCTGAGTGAGAACCGCGGCGCTGAGGAATACCGAGAAGGCAAAGGTGACTCCGAGACCCGCAAGGCGCATGGGCGTGGTCAGCCCTGGGGTATGGACTTTCCACACCTCAGCGCAAGAAACACAATGAACACCAGCGCCCCGGCAGCCTGGGTGAGGTGGCCATGAGATGTGCATGACTTCCGGTTGTGGCTGTGGACGCCCCGCACGCGGATCGGCTCCGCATGTACCAATCGGGCCACTTGCTCCGGTGGCAGCACACGTTCGAGAACCGCGAACAGTGCTGTCAGGATCGCCACGGTGAGCATCGCTGCCACGACGGCTTTCGCCGCCGTGATCACGATCAAAGCCCCGATGACGGGCGTAGGTTCGGTGGCCAGGTACACCGCCGCGTTCACCACGGCTGCGCCAACCAGCACCGTGGGAAGCATCCACCGCGTGAGCCCGGTGAAGGCGGGATACAGCTGGGGGCCAATGAGATATTGCGGAGAATCGGATAGTGCACTCATCACGAATCATCCCTAACGGATGCGCGGGGTCGGCCCCTTGCGAACGGAGCTGACCGCTTGGTCGAATTTTAGACCTATCGGTCTAATTGAACAATGGTTGGTCTCTTCGGGTGAATGTGACATGGATCGTCCCGCTCTCGGCCACCTGCGACGCCACGCTGTGGGTGAGTTCCAGTCCCTGAAGTCCGTCATACAGCTGAGTTCCTCTACCGAGGACGATCGGTGCGACCATGAGGTGCAACTGGTCCACCAGGCCGGCGCGCAGGAATTCCCGGGCGGTGCGGATTCCCCCGCCAATACGTACGTCCAGCCCGTGTGCGGCCTCGGTCGCTTCGGCGAGAACGTCCTGAACGGTCACATTCCGGAAGTGGAAAGTTGTGCCTCCCGCCATTGGAATGGGAGATCGGGGCACGGAATGAGTGAGTACATACACCGGTGTGCCGAAGGGTGGCTCGTCTCCCCACCAACCCTTCCAGTCCGGATCCTCAGGAAATGAGTGCAGGCCGAACATGGCGGCACCCATGATCTCGGAACCGATGCCCTTGACGTTTTCGGCTGCGTAATAGTCATCAAGGCCACCGGTACCCGCGCCGCTGGTATCGCCGAAAACTAACCTGCGGAACGTGCGAGTTTTGGAATAGGCCTCCGTGAGACGCTCCCAGTCCACACCCATCGGATTCTCGGGCGAACTACCGGTGGTCGAGGCGTATCCATCCAGCGAAATGAACAAGCTCATACGAACACGAGTCATAACGGGTCTCCTTTGATATGTCATGGATCGACCGGCTGCCCGCTCACACGAGCATCAGAAGCATTCCGGCCCCGAGGGTCAGATCCAGGGCGGCGCACCATTCGGCGAGCGACCGCGACACGACCGCGTACGGCGGCGAACACCGTCAGTTCGAGGGCGACATTCTCGGACAGCAACCGGATGGCAACAATGACGACTACGAGGGCCCCCAGAACGGGCCGGGGCGCCATTGGCGTCTCTGAACGCTGAGCGGTGACGGTATGCGTGTTCATGCTTGGAGGTTAGGAGCGTGCGCACGGTATCCGACCGGTAGCTCTTATATCCCGTCCGGAATCCTGGGATACTCGTCCTACCGCTTCGGACGGGGGAATCTGATGGCCGCTCGAAAGACCGCAGTAATCGCCTACGACCACACCGAACTTCTGGACGTCGCCTGCATCACCACACCCTTGTACCTGGCCAACCTCATCGGACGGTTGAGTGATCCGTATCAGGTGCAGGTCGTCAGCCTTCACGGGGCACCCATCAGGTGCGATACCGGCCTGACGTTGCAGGCGCACGGCGCCGTCGAGCATCTGCTGGGCCCCCTCGACACTCTGATCGTGGCCGGTGGCGTGGGGCATTTGCGCGCCGCTGACAGTGAGCCGCTGCTGCGGCACGTGCGGAGGCTGGCGGATGCAAGCCGTCGGGTCGCCTCAGTCTGCACGGGCGCCACCATCCTGGCCGCGGCCGGCCTCTTGGACGGCAAGCGCGCTACCACCCACTGGCGATTCGCCGCCGACCTGGTCCGCAAGTTTCCGCGGGTCACGGTGGATCCCGATCCCATTTTCATCCGCGACGGCTCGGTGGCCACCGCGGCCGGGGTCACCAGCGCGCTGGATCTGACGCTGGCCTTCATCGAGGAGGACCACGGCGTGGGGCTCGCGAGCCAGGTCTCCCGTGACCTTGTCACCTACCTGCAGCGGCCGGGTAACCAGGCGCAAATGAGCATGTTCACGGTCACGTCCGGCGAGGGCAGTGAGATCGTCCACGCGGCGGTCGCCTTCATCACCGCTCATCTGGACGACGATCTCACCATCACTGCCGTCGCCGATCACGTGGGTGTGAGCCCACGGCACCTTGCCCGACTTTTCGATGCGCGCCTGGGCGATTCGCCGGCCCGTTTTGTGCGTCGGATACGTAACGACGCCGCCGCAAGACTTCTCGACGCCAGCGCCCTACCCCTTTCCGACATCGCGCGCCGCTGCGGTTTCGGGTCCGTGGAAGCACTCCGCCAGAGTTTCGTGAGTCAGTACGAGACCTCGCCCAGTGCGTATCGGGATCGGGTCGGCCGTCCAGTCTCGCAAAGCGGATGGAGCGCTGAGACGAATGACCCAGGATTCTGGACGAGCCAGCGGGCTACCGCCCGGTCACCGGATGCACGGATCTAATCTTCAGACATGAGCATCCACAACAACACCGCACCGCGCATTCTTCTGATCCCCGGGGCCTGGATGGGTGAGTGGATCTGGGAACCCACGGTCGACCAGCTCCGTGCTCAAGGGTTGGAGGCAGCGTCCCTCACCCTGGGTGGCCTGGAACCCGGGGCCGTGGCGCACCATGTCAGTTCCGTCCGGCTCGAAAGACATGTCACCCAGGTCGCCGATGTCATTCTCGAATGGCCGGACCGGCCCGTGGTTCTGGTGGGCCATTCCTATTCCGGGATAGTTGTCGGCCAAGTCGCGGACCGCCTGCCGGACCGCGTGATCTCGTCCCTTCATTTCGACAGTTTCCTACCGATCAACGGACGCAGCCTGATCGACGACTGGGGTTCGGACCCGGCCGAGCGCGCCCGGGAACGATCCGATATCGAGAACGGTCACGGTCACCCCTTCCACTGGGCACCGCCACCCCCGCAAGCGCTGGAGCTCGAACCGGGGCTCACTCCGCAGGACAGGAAGTTCCTCCTGAAAAGATTCACCCCGCACCCCGGACACACCGTGCTCGACCCCGTTCGCCTGGACCGTCCCGTCACCCAGCAGAAAGCGCTTTTCGTAGCCTCTGCCGCGACCAACATCCCGGCCGTCCTGCGAACACCGGACGCGGCCACGTGGGACATCCGCATCATGGACTCCGGCCATTGGCCGATGCTCGAACGCCCCCGGGACGTCATCGAGCTGATCACCGAACTTGTCCAGTCGCTCGACTGACCACCCGCTACCCCTACGCTGTCCCCATGACCCACATCCGCTCCGCCCGCCACCGTTTCCACGGCCACATTGCCGGGGCCGGCACCTCCGGCGGCACCCGCCTGGTACTCGGCTGCTGGACCCGCACACCCCACGGTCCGTTCGCGGACGTCATGGTCGCCCACCCGGACGGCCGCCGCGAGCTGCTCGCCCCGGATGAGTGGGTCGCGGACTTCGTGGCGAACACCTACACGTTCGACGACGTCCGCATCGTCCCCGTGGACGTCCAGCGCACCGGCACCACCAAGAACTCCACATGGACCATCAAAGCTGGCCCCCTCACCTGGAACTTCATCGTGGGCCCGCGGCATCCCCTGGGATACGCCTTACGGGCCGTACCCACCCCGCTCAGCCGCACGTTGATGTTCACGCGAGCGAGCGACCTCGTCGCCAGTCGAATCATGCCCGGCGTACGCACGGTGGGAACCGCGGGCAACGACCGGCTCGAGTGGTACTCGGCGAGTGACCTCCACGGGTTGAGCGAGTCGACCGCGGCCTGGGACGGCGCAACTCTGGGCACTTTGACGGAGGTGACGCCGCCGCCGGACTTCGGGTTCAGCTCAACGCCACGGAAACCGAGCCTCACGGCTTTGACGAGCACTGTGCGCGTCCACGTCCGCCCTGGGAATAATCCGCACATTCCCTAAGCAGCCTGCCAAATCGCAGCCGGAACCTGGTAGACAAAAGGTACTGATCCTTTTCAGTCCTAGGAGGTCTGTTTTGTCCACGAACGAGAACAACATTCCGCAGGTCCCCGGTGTCCCCGGCGTCGAACCGGCATCCGTTGAAGAACCCACGACTCCCCGCCCGCCGCTTCCCCCCAAGGCCGATCAGTCCGGCCCGGAAACGGTCACACCCACCGGCGCGAAGACCGGTGTGCCGAAGACCGCGAATGCCCAGCAGGGTGAGTACCTCACCACCGCTCACGGCGCTCGTTTGACCAACTCCGACCAGTCCTTGAAGGCCGGGGCCCGCGGCCCGATCCTGCTGCAGGATCACCACTTCCGCGAGAAGATCTCCCACTTCGACCACGAGCGCATCCCCGAGCGCGTGGTGCACGCCCGCGGTGCCGGCGCCCACGGAACGTTCCGCGGCTACGGCACAGCATCCAAGATCAGCCAGGCCGGTCTGTTCGCCAAGGACAAGGAAACTCCGGTTTTCGTGCGCTTTTCCACGGTTCTCGGCTCCCGCGGCTCGGGCGACCTGGCCCGTGACACCCGCGGTTTCGCCACCAAGTTCTACACGGACGAGGGCAACTGGGACCTGGTGGGCAACAACATGCCCGTGTTTTTCATCCAGGACGCCATTAAGTTCCCGGACGTCGTGCACGCCGCCAAACCCCAACCGGATCGCGAGATCCCGCAGGCTCAGTCCGCCCACGACACGTTCTGGGATTTCGTGTCCCTCCACACCGAGGCCCAGCACCACACGCTGTGGAACATGTCCGACCGCGGCATCCCGCGCTCCTTCCGCATGATGGAGGGCTTCGGTGTGCACACCTTCCGCCTCATCGCCGAGGGCGGGGAAACCGTGCTGGTGAAGTTCCACTGGAAGCCGCGCTTGGGCGTGCACTCCGTGACCTGGGAAGAAGCTCAGCTCATCAACGGCGCGGACCCCGATTTCCACCGCCGCGATCTGGCTGATGCCATCGAGGCCGGCGCCTTCCCGCAGTGGGAATTGGGCGTGCAGGTGTTCGAGGACAACGATGACCAGACCTTCCAGGGCATCGACCTGCTGGATCCCACCAAGATCGTGCCCGAGGAACTCGTTCCGGTGGAACCGATCGGCCTGATGACGCTGGACAAGAACCCCACGAACTACTTCGCCGAGACCGAACAGATCGCGTTCAACCCGAACAACCTGGTCCCCGGCATCGACGTCACCAACGACCCGCTGCTGCAGGGCCGCTTGTTCTCCTACTTGGACACCCAGATCACCCGTTTGGGCGGCCCCAACTGGAACCAGTTACCCATCAACCGTTCGCACGCCCCGGTCAACGACATGCTGCGCGACGGCATGCACCAGACCGCGGTGCACGGTGGCGTGGCCCCTTACCGTCCCAATTCGCTGGACGGCGGTAACCCGTTCGAGACTCCCGCGGACGCCCGCCCGTTCATTGACTACCCGCAGCCGGTGGCCGCATCCGTCAAGGAACGCAAGCGCCCGCAGTCCTTCGAGGATCACTTCAGCCACCCGCGTCTGTTCTGGCTGTCGCTGTCGGAAGTCGAGCGTGAGCACACCGCGCAGGCCTACGCTTTCGAACTCGGCAAATGCTGGGACGAGAACATTCGCGTGCGCCAGCTCCGTCACCTGGCCTCGATCGATCCGGACCTGGGTCGCAACGTGGCCACGATGCTCGGTCTGCCCGAGCCGGAGCCCACCGAAGCTCCGGCCAAGGACGTCGAGCCCTCCGCCGCGTTCACCCAGGTGGGCAAGACGTGGCCCACCGAGGGCCGCCAGATCGGCATTGTTGTGGGTCCGGACGTTGACGTGGCCGCGCTCAAGAGCCTCATCATTGCCGTGGACGAGGCGGACATGGTGCCGCTGGTCATTGCGCCCACCGGTGGCGAGGTCGGGGGCGGTGTAGTTGCCCAGCGCACCTACCTGACCGCGCGTTCCATCGAGTTCGACGCCGTTCTGGTCGCCTCCAACGCGGCCCCCGGCAACGACGCCCACCACGGTTTGGACGCCAAGGCCGCCGCAGCCGGGCCCGAAGGTCTCGACCCCCGCGTTGCCCTGCTCCTGCAGGAAGTGTGGCGTCAGGCCAAGGCACTGGGCGCTTGGGGCTCCGGCGCCGAGGTGTTGACCACGCTCAAGCTCGATGACAGTGCCGGCGTTGAAACGGGCAGCGATCCCGTGGAGGTCTTCAAGACCATCATGGCGCTGCTCAGCCAGCACCGCGCCTGGGACCGTTTCCCGACCACGGGTCGCTTCGCCTAAGCCACCCCACCGTAAACGCCTGCCGCCCCACTGACTTTCAGTGGGGCGGCAGGCGTTTATACGCCCGGGGGTGAGATGACTACGGGAGTCCGTGAGCGGCGTCGTCGCAGCTGGCGCGGCCATGTGCAGCCGGGACCACGCACCCCGGGGCCATGCAAGTCAAGTGGTTGTCACGGTTCTACATGCGAGGACGCACTTCTCAATAAATATTGAGTGTGCTGACGTGGAGTTTTTAGATGGACCCAACTCATTTTCTTATCGTCAGGAGCTACCGTGCGGACACTTATCTTGCTCGCCCTTGTTGGATTCGGGGCGCAGCTCGTGGACGGGTCCTTGGGCATGGCCTACGGCGTGACCTCGTCCACGCTGCTCCTCGCCGTGGGCTTGGCCCCCGCCTCGGTCTCGGCCACGGTGCACCTGGCCGAGGTGGGCACCACACTCGCCTCGGGTGTGTCCCACTGGAAGTTCGGAAACATCGACTGGCGCGTGGTCGCGTTCATGGCCCTGCCCGGCGGCATTGCGGCGTTCTTCGGGGCGCACGTGCTGACCCTTTCGGGCGAAGCAGCGGCCCCGGTGATGTCCGTGGTGCTGTTGGCTCTGGGGATCTTTGTGGTGTGGCGCTTCCTGACCATTCCGGACCGGCGCCCGGACTTCAAGGGCAAGATTCCCGGCTTCCTGCTGATTCCGTTGGCCGCGGTCGCGGGGTTCATGGACGCGATCGGTGGCGGTGGTTGGGGCCCGGTGGGCACCCCCACTCTGCTGGCTTCGGGCAAGATCGCGCCGCGCAAGGTCATTGGTTCGATCGACACGTCCGAGTTCGTGGTGAGCCTGGGCGCCTCCGCGGGCTTCCTGTTGGCACTGGGTAGCCAGGGCATCAACTTCGGTTTTGTGATCGCGTTGCTGATCGGCGGCGTGTTCGCCGCGCCGATCGCCGCATGGCTCGTCCGTCTGATCGCCCCGCGCGTGCTTGCAATTGCCGCCGGCGGCCTGATTATCTTCACCAACGTGCGCACGATTTTGCGGTTCGACGCCGTGGAAGCAATCGTTCCCGGGCCGGGCACCTATTACACGATCCTGGGTGCGCTGGCCGCACTGTGGATCGCCGGCGTGGTGTGGGTGGTCCGCCGCGAGTTGGCCGACCGGAAGGCCGAGCGCTCGCTCGGCGAGCCGGAGAAGGTGCTGGTCAAGTAGTAAGGCCTACGACGCCGCCGCTCGGCCGGGTTCACGGGGCATTACCCCGGATACCCGGCCGGGCGGGACGTTCGGAGACTGCGCGGCTTTCCCGCTACAGCGTGAGACCGAACCCGTAGGTGTACAGGTTTCCGTCGCGGTCGCGGTAGGCGTACTCGTCACCCAGGAACTTCCCGGGCACGTCGCGCGGTGAATCGGCGATGGCTTGAGCGGACACCGGCATGGCCATGGGAAGTCGACCGGCCGGACCACCGTCCTCCCCGGACAGCGAGCGCAGCAGGTGCTCGGGTTTGATTTCGAACGTGATGGCCACGGCGCGGGCGTCGGGTTCGAGCTCGGCCAGCAGCCACGGGTTGGTCGCATTGACCACCAGCAGTGTGGGGACGGTCTTCTCGATCTCCCGCACGCGGTCCACGTCCACGCCGTTGTCGCGGGGATCCAGGGACAGTGAGACGCCTTCGCGGTCGTCTTCGAAGAGGGCGATCTCGGGACGAGCCCAGATGAGGGCGAAGTCCGCATCCTCGGGTGCGCCGGCGATCTCGGCAGTCGGCCAGACCGACGCAATGGCCTCCTCCAGTTGACCCTGCACCTGCTCGATTTTGGTGCGGCCCGTGACCAGGGGATAGACCTTGCTGGAGAGGCACCAGAGCGGCGTCGGCGTCGTTGCGAAGAAGCGTGACCGACCGACGTTGCGCGCGCTCGCCCAGGGCCGAGACCTCGGGGGCTCCGATGACCTCGATCGCGTGATCGGCGCTGACGTACGGGTTCTCGAACAGGCCCAGCGAGAAGATCTCGGTGAGCAGGCGTGCGACGGGTTGGTCGAGATCGGAGGCGGCCAAGTGGCCCCTCTCGACGGCGGCGATCAGCTGGGCGGGGTTGGCCATGTCCGAGAAAATATCGGTGCCGGCGTGCACGGCAGCGGCGAACCGCTCGGCCTCGCTGAGCTCCTCGACACCCCACATCATGGCGTCGATGACACCGGAATCGGAATTTACGTAGCCGGCATGGCCCATCTTCTCGCGCAGCAACTGCTGGATGAAGGTGCGGTTGTAGGCGAACGCAACTTCTTCGAATTGGGTGGTGGGTTCCTGCCACAGGTCCCGGGTGAGCTGGGGCGCGGAGTTGTTCATGGGTCGCGCGTAGTAGGGCATGATCGAGGCTGCGCCGGCGTTCAGGGCGGCTTGGAACGGGGGCAGGTGGTAGCGCTCGAGTGCGTTCTCGGTGGGGTACTCGTTGGTCTGGCCCCATTCGAAGTGCGGATCATGTCCATCCAGGCGCACGCCGCCGCCCGGGAAGTGCTTAATGGTGGTGGCCACGGATTCGTCGCTGAGGGTCTCGCCCTGCAGGCCACGCACCACGGCGCCGATGTAGTCCGAGACCAGCTCCGGGTCCTCACCGAACGTGCCGTTGAAACGGGACCAGCGCGGCTCGGACGCGAGGTCCGCCATGTAACCGTAGAGCTTATGGATACCGCCGGCGCGCCATTCCTTGGCGATTTCGCGGCCGAACTTCTCAATGAGTTCGGGGTTGTTCAGAGCTGCCAGGCCGAGCTCACCGGGCCATTCGGAGAAGATCCCCGTTGATTCGTTCACCCCGAACTGGGACACGAGCGCCACGTGGTTGCGGGGGTTGGATGCAAAGATGGCCGGGATACCCAGACGCGAGTTTTCCGCCAGTTCCTGGACGGCGTTGGTCCACTCAGCCAGCTCGTGGGGAGTGAGATTGTCACGGACCACGAAGTCGCGCTGGCCACGTACATTAATGGCTTTGTCGGTTGCCGAGGTCACCAGGACGGGTTCTGCGAAGGGAACTCCGGTGATGGGGTTGGCGTCTCGCCAGACGTCCTCTTGGTTGAGGATCTGTCCCTTGACCGGGTGGGGGAGGAACGCGGAGTACCCCGGATAATGCGAGCCGATGATCATCAGCCCGGCCTTTTCCTCGGTGGTCATCCGGGAGACGAGGTCGCGCGCACGTTCGGTCGCGGGGAGGCGCCAGTCCTCGAAGGGCGAGAGCATGTCGTCGCCGTCAAGATCGCGGAACGTGAGTCCGTCCTGCACGATGTAGCTGCCGGTCGTGCTGCCGAGTTCGGGTTGAGTAGTCATGTTTGCGGCCCCTTCGTCGCGTCCAACGCCGTGCCACGGCTGCGGCGCTGACCATCCCTAGAACTGAGACAGCTCCGACCACGGCGATCTAATGGTCACTGTATTCGCGGGGCCCGCGCGACGCCCGCGGTTGGCAATAGTTGCCAGGGGCCGCGTAACAACCGCGGGCACGACGGCGCTGGGTCGGGTTTGCGGCGGCACCCATTGACTTGGACCTTGGTTCAACCGTTTGGGTGACGGCATGAGCACAGACCCATTCAACATAGGACCCGTGACGATTCCTCCAATGGCCTTGGGAACCATGTACTTCGGTACGCATGTCCCCCGCGGCCAGGCTTTCGCCTGCTTGGACCATGCCTATGAGGTGGACGTATTGGTAGCGCGCGTTACCGAGCGTGCCGCTAGTGGCGCCTCGGGCGGACGTCGGTTCGTGTTGTAGTTGTCGCGCAACGTTCGGAGAGGTTGCGGCCGTTCGGGTGGGGTTTCTCGAAGTGATCGGTGAGCCAAAAGAGCATGGCGTAGTTCTTTTCGTCGCCGAGGATTTCGGGCGTCCTATAGAGGTGCACGGTGATGTGGTGCCAGGTCGGGACGGGGTCGCCAGGGGCATACCAGCTCGAGATGACGTAGTCGTGCGGGCCCCACACCAACTGGGTTCACACCAGAGCGACCACAGCCAGGACGGCCTGTGCCGGCAGCGTCTTGTCGTTCGACACTTGGTGTGCCCTCGGGCGCCCAACGTGGGTCTGCAAGTTGGTCAGGGACCGGTTGCTTCTTCGATCAGGGCGATGATCGTCTCGGTGGCTCCGGTCGCGTCCACAACGCTCCAGCCCCGGGCTCGGGCGAGTTCCAGGTATGCGGCCCGGCTGCTGCGCAGAAAGTCCCGCGACTCGAGATCCTCTCCGCGAGTGAGGATTCGTTCGTGGGCGGTCTCGACCGGAACGTCGAGAACGACCACGGCGTCCGGGTGCAGCAACGTGGCCGACGCCCACGGCAGGACGCAGCCCGGTGGCAGGCCTCGGACCTTTCGTAGCACCAGTTGGCACACCAGGTGACGGTCGATGACCACCAGCCCGTCCCGGCGCCCGGCCCGGGCCTGGGACACCAGGACGTTGATGGTGCGCACCACTGTCTCCACCCGGTCCGCCCAGGACACAGGAAGTTCTAGCCCCACCCGTGCCGAGGTGCGCGCCAGCCAGCGGCGACCGGACCGGTTGCGCAGCACCACCGCCGGCCGGCCTGACTTCCGCTCCGCTGCGGCCAGTGCCGCGGCCGTGGTTGTCTTCCCGGCTCCGTCGATGCCCAGCAACACGATTCGTCGGACGCGGCGAACCCGGGCGTCACTGGCCCGCTGCCCCCGTCTTGCCCGCTCGGTATGACTACCGTCTTCGCCTGCAGAGGACGCGGCGTGGTCGGGGCCTCGTGGCACTGGCCACCGGGGGCCCATCACCGGCTGAGGTTCCCCGGGTGCCGGGGGGCGGACCGCAGTGGCATCTTGGGCCGGATGGCCATCTGGTGTACTGCGAGGACGATCAAAGTCATGAACACCAGCTCACCGCTGGTCTCAAGCAACGCCAACGCGGTGCCCGCCAGAGGTGGGACGTGGGGTTCCACGATGACGTGCAACTGATCGACACCCACGCCGAACATTGCCAGAAATGCGACCAGTCCGGCCAGCAGCCAGAAGTCTCCCCCTGCGTACCTCGGGGCCCGGAGGTGGCCGATTACCAGGACGATGCCCAGCACAAAGGCCATTGCCGCCCAGACCAGGAGTTCCCCGAGGTCCTGGGGCCAAAGACCTGCGACTGCGGGCAGACCAAGAGCTGAGACGAGCACGGCTCCGCCACGTTCGTGGATCTGCAGCAGGTCATCGACGGTGATGGCGAGGATGACCAGTGCCCAGACGCCGTACACCGCGGCGTGCCTGGTGATCCACAGGAAGAGCAACATGATCGTCGCGGCGACGAGTTGAACGTGGCCCAGGATCTCGATGTGCGATTCGTCGTAGTCACCGTTCCACGCGGGGCGGGAGAATATCGGATGAGACGGTTCGTGCGGCTCGTCCACGAACAAATGGATCAGATTGCCCAGGAGTAACAGCAGATTCAGGATGAGGAGTGTGGTGCGCGCCATCCATACCTGTTGCGTGGGATCCAACGCCTCGGGTTCCCGAACCTGCTGCTGGGGATCCCCGCCGTCATCGGTGGGACCGGCCCCGTCGCGCGGGCTGTTGTGGACGGGGGTGATGGCGGTTTTTCTCGAGGACGGGGTCGACAAGCGTATCGCCTCCATAGTAGTTCAGGGGGATCTGCCACGGCTGTCCCCTCGAGGGCGGCGGCGAGTCCGCCAGTCGGCTCATGACTTCGAGCAGGTCTGACCACGCCGTTCTCGGTCAGTGACCGCGACCCGGTCCACTCACAGCTCACCGTGGGCCGGTGTTGCGCGTCGTGGGCGCGCCGGGCGCAGTTCCACCCATGTCCGTGCACGGAAGTAGCACGGGGGATGGAGTGTCGGATCAACCGTGGTGTTGAACGCCGATCCTAGCAACATCGATGGACCATGATGGCAACCACTACCAAGTTCGGGTGCCTTCATCGATATGTCCTGGTTAGACCACTATCGCGGCCTGATCCACAAAGAAGATGTCTACAAAACTTAGCGCAGCCCACCCCAGCTACCAGCTCGAACCTGGATCGGTGGATCGAGGCCAAGTGCGGGTCAGGTATCTACGCGCTGGCCTATTCAGCGGGTTGAACCTCGCTCTCGACAACCCACTTGTGATTCGTCATTTTCATCCCGCCCGCCTCCACATCCACCATGTAAACGGTCTCATCGGTGGAGCTCTCGATCGTGGCCTCCGCCCCCTGCATCCCGGCCATGTGGTCGGCAGTCAGGACGACCTTTGTGCCATCCGGCAGGGGCGGCTCGCCCGGGTTCTGGAGTTCCTCGTGGACGACCCACTTGTGATCGACCACGGGGTCACCACCGGAGGTCGGCGTGTACGTCACCGAGTAAGCGGTCGTGTCGAAGGCGCCCGTGATGGTGGCCTCGCTCCCCTGCATACCCGGCATGTGATCGGCAGTCAGGATTACCGTAGAACCGACCGGGTACGTCGGATCGGTTGCTTCCACAATTCCCTCCGGCGCGGGACCGCCATCCGGATTGTGCTGGTGCCCGGCGTCGCCCATCCCCTCGTGTTCCTCGTGAGCGTTGGATGTAGACGGTGACGCGGTCGCCTCTCCGCTAGCAGATGCGGTCGCGGATGCTGCCGAAGTTACGAGGCCATCTTCCCCTCCTGTGTCCGCGCCGCACGCCGTCAATGCCAAGGCAGCGGCAAGCGTCAGGCCCCCCAGGGTGGAGGGGCGTCTCATAATGAATCCTTCCGTTGTTGATCGGGGCCTACGCGCCGAGCCACTCATCGATGGTCGTGGTGGTGACGTGAGCATCCGCAGGAATCAATCCGCCGTTCGCGATACCGCGGCCCAGATACGGGGCCTCACGAATGGCCTTGGGCTGCACGCCGTCGATCGAACCCTGGGCGGCGAGGATTCGCCGGGCGAAGTTCGCCGCGGAATCGACCTGGGGTCCCCTGACGGCCACGATCTCATTGCGAGCGGGACGAGGTTCGGTCACGACATCCGCCATGAATGCCGCCACATCGCTCATTGCGGCCGGAGCCATCAACATGCTCGGCAGGATCGTCAGTGGCCCCTTGGTCACCCGGTGAACGAGCACCGGGATCAGCTCGAACCACTGCGATGAGCGCACCGTGGTGGAGGCGATGTCGGCTTCTTGGTAAAAGTTCTCCTGAGCGGCCTTGCCCTGGTAGTAGCCATATCGGTGGTTCACCTCGGGATTGGCAGCTCCCGCAATGGAGAGACACACAATCCGTCCGACGCCGCGCGCTTGCGCCGCGTGGACAACGTTTCGAGCCGCGCGGGTGAAAAACTCAATGGACTTCTGAGCACCGAGGGAATCGATGTGCAAGGCATCAACCACGGTGTCCACGCCGTCCAGGCCCCGTTCCAATCCCTCCGGAGACATCACATCCACGCCGTGGCTGCGGCTGATCCGCACCACATCATGGCCCTGCTGTTCCAGTTTCGCAGAGACGGCCGAGCCAAAGTTTCCGCTGGCACCCAGCACCGCAATGTTGCTCATGCATCTACACTAGCCACGCAGAGAGGCCCCAGATAGGCCCCGCGCTCGACTTCCTGACGTTGGTCCTGGCCTCGGGCCGTTCTCAGTCCCCCGTCAGCCCGTCGATGGATTCCCTGATCAGATCCACGTGCCCGTTGTGGCGGGCGTACTCCTCGATCATGTGGGTCATGATCCAGCGGAGGTTGGGGGTTTCGCCATGGTGTGTGGCCTTGCTGCGGGCGTCCAGGCCATCTTCCATGAAGGCGCGTCCGGCATTGTCCCGGGCGTGGGAGACGCTCTTCCGCCAGTTCTCCACGAGCTCGGTCGGGTCGTCCTGGAGGGCGGTATCGAAGTCCCAGTCCGGTGAGGTCTTCCAGTCCACGGACGCCCAAGGTTCGAGGTCTTCTTCGGCCCAGAGGACCTCCCGGAACCATTGATCCTCCACCAGCGTGAGGTGCTTGATGAGACCGGCCAAGGTCATGGTGCTGGGGCCCAACGTTTGGGCCAGCTGAGCCTGACTCAGCCCGGAGGTCTTCCACGCGAACGTGGCCCGGTGGAAATCCAGGAATCCCCGTAGTGTCTCCCACTCGTCACCGGTAATGGGCGGTTCTGGGCGGCCGTGCTCATCCGTTTCAGTAGTCATGCCATTGAATGCTATCCGGGTGTCCCACGGGTGGCTCGGTCCGAGGCAGTTCGTTGATGACAAGCTGCCTCATCAGGGTTCATGGAAAGCTGTCATTCATGATCCCGTCCGACATCACTTTCCGCCACGTTCCAGCTGGCAGCATTACGCTGCGGAATGCGCGAACCGGGACCGCGCGCGACGTCGTACTTCGGACGTTCCAACTCGCCGCAACCCCGATAACTGTCGAGCAATTCGGTGGCACGGCGGGCATTTTGACAGCTGACCGGCCTGCCGCACCCGTGACGTGGCTCGATGCGATCAGGTGGTGCAATGCGGCGTCGCCGACCGAGGGCCTCTCGCCCGCGTACACGATTGCTGATGACTGGGTGTTCTGGAACCCTGCCGCGGACGGGTACCGGTTGCCGACCGAGGCCGAATGGGAATTCGCGTGCCGCGCCGGAACAGCCGGTCCAACCTACGGTCCACTGTCTGAGATCGCCTGGACCGAGGCGGACGGCGTCGAATCGGCCCAATCCGTGGCAACCAAGCAACCCAATGACTTTGACCTTTACGACATGATCGGGAACGTGTGGGAATGGTGCTGGGACCTGGCGGACCCGGCACGGTACGGACGTTACCGAAGCCTTCGGGGCGGGGGTTGGGCTGATCCTACGTGGAGCTGTCGTGTATCTGTTCGACGGGGAAGCGCACCGGACGCAGTCATCGACGACGTCGGTTTTCGACCGGCGCGCGGCACCGTGGGTGATCCCGGCGCCACGGAAGCGCAGGGCTGGTCCGACAAGGAAGATCGCGCTCGCGCGAATCCCCGAGGACTCGTTCCGTTCGGCTGGACGCCACTCAAGGACTTCCCGACGAACTCGATCTGATCGGGTCGACGGACACCGGAATGGCCGCACCATCGCGCTCGCGCAGGCGGCGAAATTCTTGGGCGAACAGTTGTTCGAATTGAATTCACCGCCGAACCGACGCCGTGTTCGCACCAATGAACCGGGCGCCGCGCGCCGTCGGCCTGAGACTGCCACATTAAGCTCACGGCACTGACACGAGTTCATGTATTGCGCGTAGCGTGGGTACATGGGTGACGTAGTGAAGTTTCCGGTACCTGGATCCCCGTCAGAGCTACTCTGGCGCGAGTCCGTGGGTGCTGTGCTGCGAGAGGAACGCCTCGACCGGGGCGAACGCATTGCGGATGTCGCCGGTCGAGCCGGGGTCGCGCCGCAGTACCTGTCCGAAATCGAGCGCGGGCGGAAGGACCCCTCGTCCGAGATCTTCGGTGCGGTAGCGGGCGCTCTGGACCTGACCGTTGGCGAGGTTGCGCGTCGTGCCGCGTCCACTGTCGATCGCGGCTCATTGTGCCTTGCGGCCTGATCTATCTCAATGACGAGGGCGCTGTCCGACAATCTCGTCGATGACTCCGTATTTCAATGCTTTCTCGGCAGTGAGGATGAGGTCGCGTTCCGTGTCCTTGCGAATCTGTTCCCGAGTTTTCTGCGTGTGCCGCGCAAGGATTTCTTCGAGCATCGTGCGCACACGTTCAATTTCATCGGCTTCGAGAATGAGGTCGGGGATCGCTCCGCGTCCCTCCGCTGCCGGAGCGTGAATAACTACACGCCCGTGAGGCAGTATCGATCTCCCGCCGGGTGTTCCCCCGGCAAGGATGACCGCGGCGGTGGATCCGGCTTCTCCCACACACGTTGTGTACACGTCGCACCGCACGTAATTCATGGCATCGTAAATCGCCAACATGGCGGGGATCGAACCGCCCGGTGAATTGATGTAGAGCTGAATGGGCTGGTCGGGCTTATCAGCTTCCAGGTGGACGAGCTGCGCGATGATGGCGTTGGCCACGCCGTCGTCGATCGCCGTGCCCAGATAGACAATTCTTTCTTCGAGAAGCCTCGAGTACACGTCGACCGTGCGGTCGCCCTGAGGGGTGTGGGTGGTGACGTAGGGGATGGTGTAGGTGCTCATGAGTCTGCTCCTACCCCGGTAGATACGAGGTCCGGCATGATGTCGTCCAATGTCGTCACTACGTGGTCGATGAACCCGTACTCACGTGCCTCTCGGGCGTCAAACCAGCGGTCACGCCGCGAGTCGCGCTCGATCACGTCGCGGTCTTGTCCGGTGTCCTGGGCGACCAGTGAAAGCACGGTGTCGCGGGTATGGCGGAGGTCGTCAGCCTGGATGGCGATGTCCATGGCCGTGCCGGCTATCCCCGATGAGCCTTGGTGGAGCAACACTTTGGAATGTTCCATTGCGTAGCGCTTACCGGGAGTGCCGGAGGATAAGAGGAATTGCCCCGCGCTGTAAGCCATTCCGATGTTGATCGTGGCAACGTCGCAAGGAATGACGCGCATGCAGTCGCGAATCGCGAGCATTCCGGACACCGAGCCACCTGGCGAGTTAATGAGCAATGTGGTGTCGGCTCGGGAATCCTGGGCCGCCAGCAGGATGAGCCCATTACAAAGACGGTTCGAGTTCCACCCTTCCAACGGCTCCCCCAGTAGCAGGATCCGACGCTCGAACAGCTTCCGGTACATTTCTTCGTCAAGTGTGCTCCCGGTCGGAGCAGCAATAGTTTCAGTCATGCGTCAAGCTTGACCGTCAACGCGCCGGCCTCAGCCCTATGCTGCCGTGAGCAGCGCTGCTCACGGCAGCGCCGGAGGCCTTTAACTGGAGTGCTGAACATCTGTGGCAGTGGTTCGCGCCCCAACCGGCGGGTTTCCCTACGATCCTCTGCCAAATATGTCGTCGAGCTCGCGCTGTATCGAGCCCGTTCGGATGATGCGGATGGGCCCTTGCTCGCTTCGGCGGAATTCTTCACCGTGGCCGCGTACATGGCACTGGTCCCCATATTTCTCGGCAGGGCAGGCCTGGGTGTTCTCGCCGTCGCCCTGGACGTCCTGGGTGTAGCGCCGACCAATACCGACGACGCCGCTCCGGTCACCCCATCGAGCAAGGGCCTACCAGTAGCCGCACCGCGGCTCTGACCCCCGACCAGAAACTATGGAACCCGCCGGCACGATTCTGCATAGTTGACAATGAGCGTACAATTTTTTGTACGGAGGTATTCCATGAAGACTATGAATTATTCGGAATCACGGGCTCGCTATGCGGAGGTCTTGGATTCAGTAGTCGACGACCGGGAAGCGGTCATTGTGACTCGCTCTGGCCATGAGCCGGTCGTGATTGTGTCTTTGGCTGAGTACAACTCTCTCAAGGAGACGGCCTACTTGATGCGTTCCCCAGAAAATGCACGACGACTTTTTGATTCGATGGAGGAGCTGGAAGCTGGCCGCGGTACATCACACGACCTTGTGGATGAGAACTGATCGTGAGACTTGTCTGGTCCGAGTCGGCCTGGGAAGAGTACCTATGGTGGCAGCGTCAAGACCGAAAGATCCTCAAACGGATCAACCTCCTCATCCGCGACATTACTCGAAACGGCAATGAGGGAATTGGGAAGCCCGAAGCCTTGCGCTATTACTTCGCGGGATATTGGTCGCGCAGAATCACAGAAGAACATCGTCTCGTATATAAAGTGACGAGCGACGAAGTTTTGATTGCTACATGTATGCACCACTACGGATAGCTTGAGCCGCCTTGGGATCTGATGACCGTCTACGCTACTCCTCACCGGCTCCTCGGTTGAGGAGAACATAGAAGAGCAAACCGGCAGCGATCAAGATTGCAAAAATGATCGA
Organism: Kocuria gwangalliensis; assembly: GCF_039544365.1. Lineage (NCBI taxonomy): Bacteria > Bacillati > Actinomycetota > Actinomycetes > Micrococcales > Micrococcaceae > Kocuria > Kocuria gwangalliensis. The sequence continues at coordinate 45,430 of NZ_BAABLN010000005.1, forward strand.
TGAAACTATGTCATTGATGACTCCTGAGACCCTCAATAGGAGGGTTCCGATTCCCAGAATGACCAGTGATAGGGCCGGGATAAAAGGTCTGAGAACGACCGGGATGCCATGCTCGGCACCTGAACTCGCCGTCCGTTGATTGGGTTCCATACCTCATGCCATCAGCCGTTGGCCCCTTGCGCAAGAGTCAATGTCGAGTTCTTCCATGAGCGCGCCCGAATTCCCTATCCGGTCGAAGCTCTGACCACGGGCGCCCACAACGGCGTGAGGTCGGCCATTGACCGACAGGACGGGATCAGGCCACCAGCCCGTAGATAATGCCGCTCACGGCCACGAGGCCGGCAACCGTGACGAACACGTTGGAAAGCTTGCCGCGGTAGGGTTCCAACGCCGGGAGCTTGCGGATGGCATACATGGGCATCAGGTAGAGAATAATTGCGATGATCGGACCCGCAATGGACTCGATGAGCGAGAGAATGCTGGGGTTCAGGATGGCGGCCAGCCAGGTGGTCAAAAAGATGAACACGGCAATGGCGATGTTCAGGTTCTTGTCGCTGACGCGAGAGCCGTCACGGTCCACCATGGAGCGCACGATACCCGCGGCGCCCTCGGCTGCACCCAAGTAGTGACCGAAGAAGGATGACGCAATGGCGGCCAGCGCCACCGCCGGGCCAAGGTAGGCGATGAACGGACTGCCGTGCTCATTGGCCAGGTAGGACAGTACCGGCAGGTTCTGATCCTTGGCGGCCTGTAGGCCAGTGGGGCCGAGGGCCAGCACGCAGGACCACACGAAGCCCATGGTGAAGATCACCAGCAACAAGGTGCTGCGCTTCAGCACCGCCGACGCCCGCTCCGACGCCCCGGCGCCGTATTCGCGCTTCAAAGCAACGGAGAACTGCGAGATCGCGGGAGAGTGGTTGAAGGCGAACACCAGCACCGGGATGATTATCCAAATGGACATCGCCAACTCGCCGAACGAGGGCACACCGCCGAAACCCTTGAGGTTCCAGCCGGGGATGAGATACAGGCTCACGCCGAGCAGGATCAGGATCAGCGGGTAGACCAGCCATTGCGTGACGATCAACATGATGCGCTGGCTGGCCAGCATCACCAGCATCATCAGCGCGATCAACAACCCGGAGAGCAACCACCGCGGCACGGACGGCAGTCCCAGCTGGTTGACCATGAGGCTGTCCACGGTGTTGGTGATACCCACCCCGTAGATCAGGACAATGGGGAAGATGGCCAGGAAGTACAGCACGGTGATCACCCGGCCCACCCCCTCGCCGAATGTCTTGCGGGCTACCACGGTGATGTCCTCGCCCGGGACCGGGGATGCGCAGACGAAACGCGAAAGCGCCCGGTGGGACAAATAGGTCATGGGGCCGATGAGGAGGGTCACGATCAACAGTGGCCACAGACCCCCCAGACCGGCATTGATGGGCAGGAACAGGACTCCCGCGCCCACGGCTGTCCCGAAGAGGGAGATGGTCCAGTTCGTCTCAAAGCGTTTGTTGGCTACGCGGCCGGCTCTGTGTATGTCTTCGCGTCGGTCCGTGGCTGTTGTGGCTGAGGAACCGGCGGTGCTTGTCGCCTTGTGGGCTATGTTCGACACGTTGATCTCCGTGCTGTGGGTGCGTGGTGAGCGTGGATGTACTCGTTCTCGTGAACTGGGTCACAACGGTACGTGCGTACGACAGATTTTTCAACAATCCGAAGTAATCTCTTGCGCCGCCCGGACAGTACTGGCCCGCCCGATGGCGCCCGGACGCAGGCGACATCAGGCGTGGCCCGAGCTGCCCCGCACCCCACCCATTGGCCCTCGCCGCCTTACCCGGGGCATATCGACAATCCCTCCCCCTAGCAGTCCTCATGTTGATGAAGTTTCCAGCACAGGGTGGAAGCATCGCACTGCGTTTAACCGAAGTGCACCATCTCCAACATCACCACGGGGGAACTTTCATGGCACCCACCCAAACACCTACCGAAACCCGACAGATCGTCCTGGCCGCGCGCCCGCATGGAACGCCCACGGACGAGAACTTCCGTCTCGAAACTGCCGTACTGCCCACCTTGCAGTCCGGCCAGGTTCTCGTGCAGAACGAGGTCATGTCCGTGGACCCCTACATGCGCGGCCGCATGAACGACACCAAGTCCTACATTCCACCGTTCCAGATCGACGAGCCGCTCGAAGGCGCTGCCGTCGGGACCGTGATCGCATCCGAGTCCGACAGCATCACGGTGGGCGATCATGTCCTGCACTCCCTCGGGTGGCGCGAATTCGCGGTGGTCGACGACGCCGCCGCGACCGTCGTCGATGTCGACGCCGCCGCCGCGTCCAAGTACCTGGGCATCCTCGGCATGCCCGGCCTCACCGCCTACGTGGGGCTCACGGAAATCGCGAAGTTCAAGAAGGGCGACGTCGTGTTCGTCTCGGGCGCCGCCGGCGCCGTCGGCTCGGCCGTGGGCCAGATCGCCAAGGCGCTGGGGGCGTCCAAGGTTATTGGTTCGGCCGGTTCGGCCGAGAAGATTGCCCGCGTGAAGGAATTGGGTTTCGATGAGGCCTTCAACTACAAAGAGGGCGACGTCAACGAGTTACTGCAGAAGGCCGCCCCCGACGGAATCGACGTGTACTACGACAATGTGGGCGGTGATCACCTTCAAGCGGCGATCGGGGCGCTGCGTAAGTATGGGCGCGTGGCGATGTGCGGGGCTATCTCCCAGTACAACGCAACAAAACCGGAGCCCGGCCCGACCAACCTGTTCATGGCGGTCGGCAAAGAGCTGAATTTGCGCGGGTTCATTGTGGGCAACCACTACGACCTGGCCCCCGAGTTCCTTGAGCAGGCCGTCCAATGGTTGCAGGATGGCACCCTGCAGGCCGACGAGACGTTCCGCGACGGCCTGGAAAACGCTCCGCAGGCGTTCATCGACCTGCTCGGTGGCGCGAACACCGGGAAGATGATCGTGCGGTTGTAAACCGACGTTCACCGTGTGCCCCGTCCGTTCCAGGGCGGGGTGCACCTTTTTCTCAGGTCACTTTCAAGCATTCTCAACGGGCTCTAAGTAACCACTCCGTACATTCATGGTCGATACATGAAGCCGCAGAAAGCAGGACTGACCATGAGCCCGATCTTTGGTAAACGCAGCAACCGATCGTACCCGGCCGCCTCCGAGGGAGACCATGGGACGCCTCAAGACCAGAAAACTTTTGAGGGTCGCCCGCTGGACCGGCAGAACGAGGACGTGGAGGACCAAGGTCTCGCCTTCGACCTCGGCACCCTGGTCTCACGACGCCGCGCGTTAGGGGTCTTCGGCGCGGGTGCCAGTGTGTTTGCCCTGGCCGCCTGCTCTTCGAACGCGACGAGCACGAGCAGCCCGTCGGCGTCGGCGTCGTCAGCGGCGTCGTCGGCGAGCGCGACCCCCAGCCCCACGGCGACCTATAACGAGGAAATGCCGGGAGAAACCGCCGGCCCCTACCCCGGGGACGGCTCCAATGGACAGGACGCACTGGAGATCTCAGGGATCGAACGCAGCGACATCACCGCAAACGTCGATGGCGGCACCACCGCGGACGGGGTGCCCATGACGTTGACCATGAACATCGTGGACATGGTCAACAGCAACGGTCCGCTCACCGGCGCGGCCGTGTACGTGTGGCACTGCGACGCGCAGGGAAACTACTCGATGTACTCCGAGGGCCTGGAGGACGCCACCTACCTGCGTGGTGTGCAGGTGGTCGGCGACGACGGCACGGTCACATTCAAAACAATCTTCCCCGGCTGCTACATGGGCCGCTGGGCGCACATCCACTTCGAGGTGTTCCCGGACATCGACTCGATCACGGATGCCGCCAACGCAATCCTCACCTCGCAGATCGCCCTGCCGGAGGACGCGTGTAACACGGTCTACGCGCGCTCCGAGTACAGCGGTTCCGCGGAGGCACTCGCCGCCGTGACTCTCGAGTCCGACAACGTGTTCTCCGACGGATGGGACCTGCAGATGGCCGATGTCACCGGGAACGAGAACAGCGGTTACACCGCGCACATCGATGTCCCCATCGACACGAGCACGGAGCCGTAGGCGGGAGGAGGAATGGGAGCGCCCCCCGCCTGATCCCGAGCCCGCAGCCATCGAGGTCATCGGAGCGCCCGAGAAGGACGACGCCGCCCGCGAAAGTCGCGGGCGGCGTCGCCGTCTATTTCGGGAGAGGTGAGATCAGCCCTTCTTGAGGGTGATCTGCCAGCTGGCCTCGCCCTTCTCGACGAAGTCGGTGACCTCGTGACCGTCGGTGGCGGCCCAGTGCGGGATGGCCTCGGTGGCCTGGGTGCAGTCGAAGTCGATGACCAGGTGGTCGCCGGACTGCAGGGTCTTCATGACGTCCTTGGCCTCGATCAGCGGGAACGGGCAGACCGCGCCCAGCGAGTCGAGGGCGTAGTAGCCCTCGCCCAGATCCTTGAGCTTCTTGGACGGCGCCAGGGTCGGGTCCTTGACCATCAGCGCGGACGGCGCCGCGGCGAAACCGGAGAACGCATGAGTGTTCCGCGGGCTCTTGGACGGGGTCGCGTCAATGGAGTTGCCGGACGGGTTCTCGTTGGAGATGTTGTGGTCCAGGCTCTCGGACGTGGAGTAGGTCTCGGTGTCCTGAGCTGCGGCGGCGGGCTGCGCAGCGGAAGGCTTGAGCCACAGCTTGGTGCCCGCGCCAACACCCAGGGCGATGAACAGCAGAGCGATCCAACCCTGGAAGCTGAACAGGCTGGTCTCGACCATGCCGTTACCCACGGTGCAGCCACCGGCCAGCGCCGCGCCAATACCCATCAGCACACCGCCGACGACGGCGCGCACGGTGGTCTTGGCATCGGCCACACGGATACGGAATTCGCCGGTGGCCTTGGCCGCAATGAAAGAACCGATCAACAGACCGAGCACCAGCAGGGTGCCCCAGTTCATGAACTTTGCATCGCCGGTGGTGATGAAGTCCACGGTGTGAGCGGACGGGGTGGTGATGCCCAGACCACCGTTGCGACCGGCGGCTGCGGACAGCGGCCAGGCGATGACGCCCAGCAGGCCGATCATTCACGCGGCGTTGTACACGTGCAGCGGGCGCTTCCAGGCCGGACGATTGTTGAGGCGCGCCGGCTTGGGGCTGCCGGCTTCACGGATCATGAAGCGGCGAACCATGATGCCGGTGAACACAGCCAGTGCGATCGCGAAGATCCACGGAGAGATCCCGAGTGCCGCCGGGATGGTGGTCAAACCGGTGTCCCAGCTGGTCATCCAGGAATTGAAGCCGTCCAGCATGCCGCCCTTCATGGCGGACGCGGACAGCGCATACATGGCCAGCGCCACCCACGAACCCACCAGGCCTTCGCCCGAGCGGTACCAGGTGCCGGAGGCGCAACCGCCGGCCAGGATGATGCCGATACCGAACATGAAACCACCGATGATCACGGCCGCCGGGGCGAACGTGCTGTACTCGGGGGCAATCACGCCCAGACTCGTGAGAGCCGCGAGCCCAATGGCGTGAACGGAAATCACGATGAGCAGCGCCGCGAACGTGCGCCACGACTTCTGCAGGAAGATGTCCCGCAGCATGCCGGTGACACAGAACCGACCGCGCTGCATCAGATGCCCAGCACGGCGCCGACAATCAGACCGGTAAGAATCATGTAGTGAACCTGATTTTCAGTAGATGAGGAGGGTCAGAACGCGCAGTCTCGTTCCGAGGATCGCCATCAAGTAAACAGGGGGCGCTCCGGTCGGGTCGAGGGGGTTGCAACAAACCGTCATATTCAGGTTTCCCCCAACGCCTGGGGGTAGTGGGGATCACGCGGGAATCTCGCTCGTGTCGACATCGAAGTACCGGGACAGGACCCGTGCGATGCCCTCGTCGTTGTTGGAGGTGGTCACCAGGTCGGCCGCTGCCTTGGCCTCGGGGATGCCATTGCCCATGGCAACGCCCAGGCCTGCGGTGCGCAGCATCTCGATGTCATTGCCGTTGTCCCCGAACGCCATGACGCGGGACAACGGGATGTCCTGGGCCTGGCAGTAGTCGGTGATGGCGGAGCCCTTGTTAACCCCGGCGGCGGTAGCTTCCAAATACAACGGTGAGGAGTACGCGAGCTCGACTTGCTCGCCGTAATCCCGGGTGAGCTCGTCCAGCAGCGGATCGGTCACGTCCCGCTCACCCACGAAGAGCACTTTGGTGGGTTCCACGGCCAGCTCCGACAAGTCCGCCACGTCGCGGATGGTCAGGTCATTGCCCGCGGCCTCGTGCTGCGCGTGGGTGTCGGCCGAGTCCTCGACCAGCAGCTGATCGTCATGCGGGATCATGACCATGACATGGTGCTTCTTAGCCGTGGCGATCAGCGCCCGGGTGACGTCCAGCGCCATGGGGTGACGTGCGATTTCGCGGTTCGTGGCCTGATCCACCACGATCGAGCCGTTCATCCCCGCGAGCACCAGGTCCTGGCCCAGGGTCAGTTCACTCGCCAGCAGTTTCAACCCGGGAATGGGGCGCCCCGAAGCCAACATGATGCGCGTTCCGGCCGCGCGCATGGCCTCGAAGGCACGCCGAGTTCCCTGTTCGAGGTCCCTGGCGCTGTTCAGCAAGGTGCCGTCCATGTCGAAGGCGACGAGTTGGTAATCGGGGGACATGATTCGTTCTCCTGTTGGGTTTAAGTCGATTGGCTCGCGCCGGGCGGACGGGGAGTCCGCTCACGCTGACCCGGCTCAACCCTAGTCAGCTCGACCCCGTACTCAGAACGTCAGGACCAGCCGCCCCCGCACGCCGCCCTCCTGCAAACGCCGGTGGGCTTCCGTCGCCTGGGCGGCGGGCAACGTGTCGGCCACCTCCAGGGTCACGACGCCGCTCTCCACCAGTTCGCGCAGTGCGTCCAGTTTCTCGCCGTGGTGGTATTCGTCGCCCACCCACACGCGGTGGAAGGTCAGGTCACTGTCCTCTGGTCCTTGCCAGAAGCGCACCGTGGCGAATCCTCCCCCGGAGCGAACTGCCGGTATGGCAATCTCATTCATCACCGCGGCATCAACCAGTCCATCCACACCGTCCGGGTAGATCTCGCGCACCTTGTCCGCGAAATCATCGCCTCGCTCCACCACGTGATCGGCGCCGAAGGCGACCACGCGCTCGCGGTCCTTCGCGGCGGCGTCGGCGATCACCGTGAGCCCCTGGAGCTTGGCCAGTTGAATAACGTAACCGCCCAGGGTTCCTGCCGCTCCGGTGACGGCCAGCACCTGACCGGGTTCGAGCGCCAATTTCTCCAACGCCTGCGTGGCGGTGAGCCCGTTCATGGGCAACGTGCTGGCTTCTTCCAGCGATCGACCTTGCGGGATCCGGGCCAGGGAGTCCGCATCCGCGACAAGGTATTGCGCGTACGCGCCACCGTGGCCCCGCAGCGGGATGGCGATCGCCATGACCCGATCACCGACCGACCACGGGGACGTGTCCAGATCAGCGGTGGGCTCGCCGACCTCGTCGATCACGCCCGCCGCATCCATCCCCGGTACGTGCGGGGCGGGCAGTTGCGCGGGAGCGCCGTTACCCTGACGCGTCTCCGTGTCCGTGGGGTTGACCGCCGCGGCCTTCACCGCGATCCGAACTTCTCCGGGCCCGGCATGAGGCTCCGGGACATCGTGGACGTCGAGAGCCTCGGGCCCTCCGAATTCTGTAAATCCAATGACTCGCATACTTACGTTAACGACTCAGGTCGGCAGGAATTCCTGCGGGACACCTCGTGTGCCACGGGTCTACGCTCGAACCATGGGTATCCAACGAATGGACAACGTGGCCATCGTGGTCAGGGACCTGGACGGCGCCGTCGACTTCTTCACCGAACTGGGCATGGAGCTGGAGGGGCGCACGCCCATCGAGGGGCTCTTTGCGGATCAAACCGTGGGCCTCCATGGGATCCGCAACGAGATCGCCATGATGCGCACTCCGGACGGGCACGGCCGGGTGGAGCTGACCACCTACCACTCCCCCGACGTGATCACACCGGACCCGCTCGCGCCAGCACCCAACACCGTGGGGCTGCACCGCATCATGTTCGCGGTCGACGACATCGACGACACCATCACCCGCCTACGCGCCCACGGAGCCGAGCTCCTCGGTGAGGTCAGCAACTATGAAAATGTCTACCGCCTCTGCTATCTCCGCGGACCGGAGGGCATCATTGTGGCGCTGGCGGAGCAGATCGGCTGACTGTTACTGCCGCGCTCGGGTGGGCGACGGCGCCCCGGGCCGGATGACGCCGTGAGCTTGAACCTGTCTCAGATCTCGCGTCCGCCGACATTCCAGTCCGTAAAAATGCACTTCAGCGGCCTGATCAGGCATTAGTCGGGACTGGAATGTTCAGCGATGGCGACTCATGCCAGGTCCGTACCCGTTTCTCGCATACCCAGCGCCCATACCTCTTCAGCGCCCACGGTAGAGCGCCCGCGCCGCGAAACTTCCTGGGCCTGCGGCTTACCCTTCCACTTCATGAACCCGTCCGGGCCGATGTAGCTCAGCGGCGGATGGTTTCCGACAGCCGCCTCGGCAAGGGGTAGAGCACCATCTGCGGCGGGCTGAGAGAACGGTGACGTGACCTTCACGATCGCCCGGTCCAAGAATCCACTCCCCGTGACATTCTGAAGTCCCGTGGCCGCCCAACCCGGATGCGCAAGTGTCACCAGCACCTGAGAGCCGATCCGCTCCTGCAATGCCCGGGCCCACAGCATGTCGCACAGCTTGGACTGCGAGTAGGCGGTCAACGGGTTCCATCGGCGCCTGCGGAAATGCGGATCAGCCACGTCAACTCGCCCCACCTTGTACGAGTCCGACCCCGTAATCACAATGCGCTCCCGCACCCGATCGGCGATCAAGTTGGTCAGTGCAAACGGGCCCAGAAAGTTGGTGCCGAGCAGCATCTCGAAACCGTCCGCCGTCTCGCGCCGCTTCGGCGACACAGCGCCGGCGTTATTCACGAGCACGTCGATATCGGTGGTCAACGAGCTGGCGAACCGACTCACGGACTCCAGATCCGCAAGATCCATGCTCGGAGTCTCGATACTTCCCGAGCATCCACCAGCAGCCGCGACTAACGACGCCGCTCTCTCCCGATTCCGCGCCGGAGCCACTACCGTTCCCCCAGCAGCAGCCACCGCGAGCGCCAGCTCCTTACCAATCCCACTGGTCGCTCCGGTGATGAGCCACGTGCGCTCAGATTGGCCGGGGAGTTCGAGTGCAGTCAGAGGTCTTGGATCCATGTCTTAAAGGTAGGCGCGCCAAGCCGCATCCTGGCTATTGGTCATGTCCCGTCGGAGGCGGTTAGCGCCGGCGTTGACGAGATGGCCTCACGGTTTTGGTTCGAGTAATCGAAAACCCCGGCGAACGCTTTCCCTGTATGCCGCGGGAAGATTGGGCGGGAGGTCGTCCACATCGAACCACTGCAATGTGACGTGTTCTTCGCTTATTACCAGCTGCCCCGCAGAAGAAACTTCAGCTGCGTACACCACGAGGGCGACCTTCTTATTCGGTACTGGCTCGAAGAGCGTTGCATCCGCAAGGTGAAGGGCGTCGACCACCAACCCCGTTTCCTCGCGGACTTCGCGGCGAGCTGTCTCTTGGAGCGACCCATCATCGGCCGACGGCCAGCCACCGACCAATTCCCACTCATCGCGGGAGTTCAGTGCGAGTAGTGTCCTGGCGCCGTCGAAAATCGTGACCTTCACGCTGACGTGAACGAAGTACCAACCCGTCTCGGCATCGATCATGTGCGCTCCTCCAAGCGTTGCCGCAGGCGATGTAAACCTTGTTCGATGAACTGCAGATATCCGTTCCGTTTTAATACCTGCAGAGTCAGCTCACCCGCCTCGAGATGAGTCCAGGCGCCGGCCACGCGGCCCATACGCAGACACCCGTCCCCCGCATTCAAGTGCAGACTCGGCGCGAATCCTTTGGCGCTGGGAACACCGATTGGGGCTAGATCGGCATCAGAAACATGAGCGAATTCGGCGAGCGCACGCTCATCCCACTCGACTTCAGCGGCAACGTTGAGCTGCAGGTCAGCCAGGTAGTGCGCGATGACGCAACGCTTCGAGTGATCGGACGACGTCGTGTCAGACCAGCACTCGCGCAGCGCCTTTTCTCCGAGCTCACGGTGACCGCTCAACGCCAGCTCAACAGCCCCCAGAACTGCACTCCACTCGGTCATTGACTCAGTATCCCCTCCATCCGCGCCACGGATCCGCAATCTGGTCGACGTTGCGGCCCTCGGGGCCGGGTCGCTGCAATCTGATCGACAGTCGAGCCACGGAACCCGGTTTTCGGGGTCGTTACGTCGACCAAGATGCAGACCTCTGGGTAATGAGGGTCTTTAGGTCGATCAGAGTGCAGAGCGCTAAGCCGTCATGGTTCTACCATCGATCAGCGCGCCAACGTGGAAGAGATGACGGGTCTAACGTGCATCGGATGGCGGCGACTGGTCTCCACGCGCATCGTACCGGCGATCGAACTCGTCCGTGAGCGCATGTATAGCGGCCACTCCCACACCCATCACTACTCTGGGATACGGTACGCGCAGTTTGCGTAGTCCATGCTCGGCGGCACCGTCGAGCCAGAATGAGAACCGGAACAATCCGTAGGTTGCCGCACCAACACCTGCGGCGACCCCAATCCGCGCCACAGGGTTTCCGCCAATCTTCTCGACATCGGACTCCTCGGCATCCTCCTGTCCCGAGCCGGTCTTATTCGGCTTTAGCCCCTGAAGCTTCGGCACCGCACCGGGAACGGCGAGTAACGCAAACATTCCCGCCGCCGACCCCCGAGTCAGCGTTTAACGCAACCACGCCGGGTACTTACGCGCGGGAATGAGAGTGAATGCGCCGCCAGCCACCGCCTGGATCCAGAGGTTCTTGGTACTGGTCATGTTCGTCTCAGCCATGCTTCCACCTTAGAAGCCGTACCTTGATGACGCGGTCAGCCCTCAGCGGCGACGGCCAACGACGCCGCTCGGTCGAGCTTCGGGGGTCTCATCTCCGTCGCGAACAGCCTCCCGAACCGGTCCGCCGCACCTCCCCGAACACCCGCAGCAGATCCGCCGCCACACTCACCGCGATGGCCGCAGGCTCCTTACCGGGGATGCCCGGCACACCGATGGGGCACGAGATCCGGCTGATGGCGGCGTCGTCGTGGCCCTCGTCGCGTAAGCGCTTGCGGAAACGCGACCATTTGGCGGATGACCCGATCAACCCCACCATGCCCAGGTCACCGCGACGCAGGGCCGTGTCGCACAGGATGAGATCTTCCGAGTGGTCATGGCTCATGATCAGCACGTGCGCGCCGGCCGGCAGCTCGGCAAGCGTGGTTTCCGGCGCGGGGCTGTGGTGGAGGTGGACCTGAGCGGTTCCCTCCAAAACGTCCGCGAACCGGTCAGGATTCAGTTGCTCGGCCCGGCTGTCCACCAGATGCACCGTCACGGGAAATCGAGACAGCACCCGCGCCAGCTCGTACCCCACGTGCCCCACGCCGAAGATCGCAACCGTGGGCCGGGCCCGCAGCGGCTCGAGCAGCACGCTGACCACGCCGCCGCAGCACTGTCGGCTGTGCTTCACGGTGGCGTGCTCGTTGAGCGAGAACGTCAGGGTCTCGGGCTCGGAACTGCCCGCCGCGAGCATGGCCCGGGCACGTTCAATCACGGTCGCCTCGAGGTTCCCGCCGCCCACGGTGTCCCACGTGCCTGATTCGCTTACGACCATCTTGGCCCCGGCCTCCCGAGGCGCGTGCCCGCGCACCTCGATCACCGTGATCAGCACGCCCGCGGTGCCCTCGCCGCGTAAGTGCTGCAGCGCGTCCAACCAGTCCATGTCAGGAGTCCACGTCAGATCTGCAGCCGTCAGCGCCCGGTCGCGGCGGCGGCATCCGGAAAATCCCCGGACGCGGACGCGGCCGCCGACACCGCGTCGTTAGCCGGTCCGGCCACGGTCGCCGACGCCGGCCCGGCCACGTCCTCGCGCGCACCCCGAGAGTGAGAATCGCCGCCCTCCGCGTGCGCCCTTCGCGCATCCTGAACCGCCCAGAACACGGCCTCGGGCGTGGCCGGGCTGGCCAGCCGAACGCTGTGCCCCTCCGGCCCGAACGCCGCCGCGGCCTGTCGTAGCGCCTCGCGCACGCTGAACGCCAGCATCAACGGCGGCTCGCCCACGGCCTTGGACCCGTAGACCACACCGCTCTCGGTGGCCTTCTCGAACAGGTGCACGTTGAACTCTTCCGGCATCTCCGAGAAGCTCGGCAGCTTGTACGTGCTCGCGGCCTGGGTGGTCAGACGACCGCGGGAGGGACCGTCGGACTCGTCCCAGCGCAGTTCCTCCAGCGTGAGCCAACCGGCGCCCTGCACGAAGCCACCCTCGATCTGCCCGATGTCGATCAGCGGGGACAGGCTGTCGCCCACGTCGTGCACGATGTCCGTGCGCAACATCCGGTACGCACCGGTGAAGCCGTCCACCTCGACCTCGGTCACCGAAGCGCCGTAGGAGAAGTACTTGAACGGCTCCCCCTGCATCCGGTCCGCGTCCCAGTGCAGCCCCTCAGTGCGGTAGTAACCGGCGGCCCACAGGGAGATCCGCTGGAAGTACGCATCGTGGGCCAGCTCGGCAAAGGGCATCTCCCGGCCGTGGAAACCGATGCCGGTGACCGTGCCGTCGACGAACCGCACGTCGTCGGGATGAATGTTGAACTTACGCGCCGCCACGTCTGCCAGCCGGTCGCGGATCTGCTCACACGCGTTCTTGACCGCGCCGCCATTGAGGTCCGCACCGGAACTGGCCGCGGTGGCGGAGGTGTTGGGCACCTTGTCCGTGCGGGTGGGCGCCAATCGCACGGTCTCCAGTGGCACGCCCAGCGCGGTGGCCGCGACCTGCCGCATTTTGGTGTGCAGCCCCTGCCCCATTTCGGTGCCGCCGTGATTGATGAGCACGGAACCGTCCCGGTACACGTGCACGAGCGCGCCGGCCTGGTTGAACGCGGTGAGGTTGAACGAGATGCCGAACTTCACCGGAGTCACCGCGAGCGCGCGGCGGGTATCGGGGTGGGTTGCGTTGAAGTCTTCAATGTCACGACGCCGCCCCCGCACGTCCGCGCGCTGGTGCACCTGCCCCCAGATCTCGGCCAAGCGCTCCGCGTGGCGCACGGGTTGCCCGTAAGGCGTGCTCTGGCCCGACACGTAGAGGTTGCGGGCACGCAGTTCCGTGGGATCCAGGCCGAGCAACGGTGCGTAACGACCCAGGATCTCCTCGATCACCAACATGCCCTGCGGCCCGCCGAACCCGCGGAAGGCGGTCTGCGATGTCTTGTTCGTCTTGGCAACCCGACCATGGACCTCCACGTTCGGGATCCAGTAGGCGTTGTCGATGTGACACAGCGTCCGCTGCATCACCGGCTCCGAAAGATCCAGGCTCCACCCGCCGTCGCTGGTGACGGTGGCGCGCAGCGCTTGGAGGCGACCGTCTTCGTCGAAGGAGACCTCCCAGGACGCATGGTAGGGGTGACGCTTGCCGGTGATCGTGATGTCCTGATTACGCGTCAGCCGTAAGCGGACCGGCCGCCCGGTGAGCGTGGCACCCAGCGCGGCGATCGCGGCAAAACCATGCGGCTGCATTTCCTTGCCGCCAAAGCCACCGCCCATGCGCAGGCACTGCACCGTGACGTCATGGTTGTCCAAGCCCAGCACGTGCGCCACGATTTCTTGCGTCTCACTCGGGTGCTGGGTGCTGCACTGGACGAACACCTGCCCGCCCTCGTCCACGTACGCGAAGGACGCGTGGGTTTCCAGGTAGAAGTGCTCCTGCCCGCCGAACTCGAACTCTCCACTGTAGCGGTGGGTCCCGTTGGCCAGGCCGGTTTCGACGTCGCCGCGGCTCACCGTGGGTTGGCGGCCCTGGAAACTGCCGGCCGCAATCGCTTCCGTGAGCGTGATCAGGGACGGTAGCGGTTCGTACTCGACGTCGATTGCTTCCGCGCCGAGGCGCGCGGCTTCCAAGCTCTCTCCCAAGACCCAGCACACGGCGTGGCCGTGGAACATGACTTCGCTGGGAAACAGGGGTTCGTCCTCCTTGATACCGACGTCGTTGATGCCCGGAACATCCTCAGCGGTGAGAACCCGGGCCACGCCGGGCACCTCGAGGGCGGGGGCGACGTCCAGGGACGTCACCCGCGCGTGGGCGTGCGGGGCCTGCAGCGGCCAAGCATGGAGCACGTTCTGATGACGAACGATGAGGTCGTCGGTGTAGAGCGCGGACCCCGTGGCGTGTTCGGCACCGTGCTCGTGAGCCACGGCCACACCGACCACCGGGTTCTCGGGGCGTTCTGCGAGGGATTTCATCGGGTTACCTCCTGAGCCTGAACGGGCTGTTCCTGTGCCCAGAACTTGAGCAGGGATTGTTCGAGCATGGCCGAGCGGTAGCGGGCGCTGGCTCGCATGTCGTCGATCGGGGTGCCCTGCCGGGCCAAAAGGGCGGCGGCATTGACCGCGGTTTCGCGGGTCCACGGCTGACAGATCAGGGCTTCCTCCACCTCGCGTGCACGAATCGGGGTGGCGGCCACACCGCCCAGGCCGATGCGCGCGGAAGTGATTGCGGCGGCGTCGTCGACCTGAATCGCTACGGCCACGGCCACGCTGGAGATGTCGTCGAAGCGGCGCTTGGCAATCTTGTAGAACGCGGCGTGGTTGGCGAGCGGCAGCGGGATGCGGACGGCGCGGATGATTTCATCCGGGCAGCGGACGCTTTCGCGGTAGCCGGTGTAGTACTCGACGAGCGGGACCTCGCGTTCCCCGCCCTTGGAAGCGAGCACCACGGAGGCGCCGAGCGCGAGCAGCACCGGGGCGGAATCGCCAATGGGTGAGCCGGTGCCCAGGTTGCCGCCGAACGTGGCCGCGTTGCGGATCAGGCGGGACGCGAATTGCGGGAAGAGTTGGTCGAGCAGTGGCACGCGGCCGGCCAGTCCACGTTCGACCTCGGACAGGCTCAGCGCGGCACCGATTTCGATCCGGTCGTCGCCGACCTCCAGCGTACGCAGTTCGTCGAGGCGATCCACGGCCAGCACCACGGGCGGGCGGGCGTGGCGGATGTTGACCTCCACGCCGAGGTCGGTGGCTCCGGCGACCAGGCGCACTTCCTGCTCCCGGTCGCGCGCTTGTTCGAGGTGGTCGAAGAGTTCGTCCAGGTCAGCGGGGCGGACAAAGCGTGCGCCGGTGGTGTCGATGCGGGTGCAGCTCGGTTTCGGGGCGGGTTCTTCTTGCCGACGCCGCAGCAGGTCCGTCTCCGCGGGCTCGCCCAACGCGTACGCGGCGTCCCGGATGGGGCGGTAACCGGTGCAGCGGCAGAGGTTGCCGCTCAGGGCATGCAGGTCAAAGCCGTTGGGCCCGCATTCGTGATCCGCGGCGTGCTCCTCGCCCTGCACGTCCGTGCCGGTTTGCTCATGGTCCGGGGCGTCCGCGGGGCTGCGTTCGGGGCGGTAGTACTCCGCGGCCATCGCACACACGAAGCCGGGGGTGCAGTAGCCGCACTGGGATCCGCCGCGGGTGGCCATTTCCCGCTGCACCGGGTGCAGTTGCCCGGGGCCGCGGGGGCCGGGGGCGGTGCCGAGGCCTTCGGCCGTGACGACTTCCTGGCCGTCGAAGGCGACGGCGGGCGGCAGGCACGCGTTGACGGAAGTCCAGCGGGCGCGGTCCTCGCCGTCCGGCCGTGCCACCAGCACTGCACAGGCACCGCATTCGCCTTCCGCGCAACCCTCTTTGGCACCGGTCAGCCCCTGATCGCGGAGGAAATCGAGCAAACGGGTGTGGGAATTGACGCCGTCGAAGCCGCGTTCGTGGCCGTTAATGGTTAACCGGATCTCGCTCATGGCGCTGAACTCCTCGTGACAAGCCACTGGCTGCGACGTGGAGTGGATCGATCCTCAGCTGTACCGGGAGCTTTCTGGCGCCGAGCCAGTGCATTTCTTGGTTGCTCGCCCGGTAGATAGTCCGATGCCGGACCCGCCGTAGGCTGCTATAAATGTAAGCCAGTTCACAGTGGGGGTGCAAGGCGCGGGGTGGGGTCAGGCAAGGTCTAGTTGGTCGACCACCGCTGTCACTCGTGCGCGTTGCTGCTCGTTCAACCCCTGGATCGGCAACGGCAGACACTTCTCAAGCACCAGACCCAAGTATTCGGCAATCGCGGCGACCACGCGCAGACTGCCGAACTCCGCGTTGAGTTCCCACAGCGGTGCGAGGCGGGCGGATTCCTCGGTGGCTTGCTGGGACTCGTCGTTCTGGGCCAAGCGCGTCAGCTTCACGGCCAGCTCCGGCAGGGTCCCACCGATCACCGAATACCAGGCATCGCACCCGGCTTTCAGACCGCCGACGGCGCTCTGGTCGCCCGAGATCCCAATGGTCATGTTCGCGGGGATGACGCTTCGGATCTCCTGCACCCGCTTCTGGGCTTCGGCGCTATTGGACGGCAGAGCGGGAATCTTGATGGACGCGATCCCCGGCAACTGTGCAATGCGGGCGTACAGGTTAATGGTGAACGTGAAGTGCGTGGTCCCGGGGTTGTCGTAAACGATGACCGGCAGCTCCGTGTGCTCGGTGACGGCGCGGAAGAGCTCGAACACGTCGTTCTCAGTCAGAGCTTGGTAGCTCATGGGGGCGAGCAGGAGGGCCGAGGCACCGGCGTGGGCGGCGTCGTCGGCGTGTGCCAGCACGTGGGAGGTGCGCAGCGCGCCGATGCCCACGAACACCGGCACGTTGCCCGCGTGCTCGACGGCCAAGTGCGCGACTCGCCCGCGTTCCTCGCGGCTGAGGTACGCGTAGGAGCCCGTGGAACCGAGGGCGGTGATGGAGTCGACGCCGGCGGCCGCGAGACGCGTAATCAGGCCTCTGTATGCATTTTCATCGACCTGGTCATTATGGAGCGGGGTGAGCGGGAAAGCACTGAGTCCGGTGAACATGGGGGCCCTTTCGTTGCTCTCACCAGTGTGCCCCTACCCGGCGGCCACCCACGGTGGATGTCATGAGTTCGACACCACGTCTCACAACGGAAGAGTGTCAAAAACGTCCTATATTGGTACGCTTTTGACATGCAGACCGGCACCTACTTGGACCAGCTACGCGAGATAGCCCTTGATCAGCATGGCCTGGTCACAACGTCTCAGGCAGCCGAGGAGGGCGTTCCCCCGGTCGAGTTGAGAAAGATGCTTTCCCGGGGACGCGTGGAACGAGCTGCCCATGGCGTCTATCGCATTCCTCAGACCCCCTCCTCCGCTAATGACCAATATCAACTCGCCGTGCTGTGGACTGGCGATCCGAATGCCTGCCTGTCCCATGAGTCTGCGCTAGAGGCCTGGGACATCACAGACATCATTCCCAACCAGATCCACGTGACCATTCCACGGCACCGACGGGTGCGCCGAAAAGGAGGGGAAGGATACATCCTTCACCACAACGACCTGCGCCCCCACCAAAAGACCTGGTGGGAGGGAATCCCAATTACCACGGTGCCGACTACCATCGAGCACTGCATAACCACAGGTACGCAGACCTACCTGATCAAGCAGGCGCTAGAACGCGGCGCTCGTACGAGCTTGCTTCCCGCGAGCCATGTGGGCCACCTCGCGCAGCTACTTGAGGAGCGCGACTTTGCGGCATGAAGTGGAGAATCTAGGGACGCGGTTGGGTGAGCTCAAGCCAAAGACTAAGCCTCCCGCGACCTCTCGGGTGCTCGCTCAGTGGATCGAGAAGGCGCAGGAAACGCTGGGCGAACGAGGCCAACGCCTCGGGTGGTTGGTTGCCTCAACCTTGGTCTCCGCAGCCCTCCAGCGCGTAGTGGACGGATCAGGAACTCCCTCCTTCCTGCTCAAGGGTGGGACGCTGCTGCAGTATCGTCTGCCCGCTCCTTCACTCACCACCAAGGACGTCGACGGACTAATTAGAGGAGACATCGACGAGTTTCTAGCACGCCTGGACGAGGCATTTGCCGAACCATTAGGACCATTCGCATTGGAACGCGGCGAGGTGGCAATAGTTCCGGTACCGAACCGCGTCGTGAAACCCCGACGCTTCTACGTACTCCTGAAGATGCGCGGCCAGACTTGGCGACGTATCCAAGTAGAGATCGCCGCAAACGAAGGGGGTGCTGGCAACAATCCCGAGAAGATCCCTGCGCCGACTTTGAAGGGATTCGGGCTCCAGTCCGCCCCCGACATCTTCAGCCTGGCCATGAACTACCAGATTGCACAGAAGATCCACGCCGTCACCGACCCCCACGACCCGCCACAATTCATAAACGACAGGGCACGGGACATCGTTGACCTGGTACTCCTGCGCAACCTGCTCAAGGAGACCGGCGCGCCGACTGACACGCAGATTCTGGCCGCCGTTCTGGACGTGTTCCGGGTTCGGAAAATCGAGTCCGAAGCGATGGGGACCCCCACCCGGCAGTGGCCGACTCGGGTCGTTGCACACGCCCACTGGAAGGAGAGCTACGCTGCCGCCGCACAAGCCACAGAGCTTGAGCTGAGCATGGATGAGGCAGTCACACAGCTCAACGAATGGCTCGACTCTGTTGAGAACGCAATCCAGACATAGCTCGGTAGGAGGGCCCGACGACGCCGTTCCATGCGGCGTCGTCGTCCTTGTCGTGGGGCAAAGAGTCGGGGCCTTACCCACCGATCCCGACCACCGCGATCATCACGGGCACGATGGTGACAATGAGGATCACGCCCAGGATGTCGAAGAAGATACCGGTGCGGATCATGCGCGTGATGGGCACGGCGCCGGTGCCGTAGACGATCGCGTTCTGCGGGGTGGAGACCGGGAGCATGAACCCGAAGGATGCGGCAAAGGTAGCGGCCATGGCCGGCACGAACGGGTCGACCCCCATGGCCTGGCACAGCGGAATCACGATCGGCACGATCACCGCCGCAGACGCCGTGTTGGAGGTGGTCTCCGAGATCAGCACGGCCAGCACCGCGGAGAACACGGTAATCGTCGCGACGTTGGTGATGTTCAGATTTTCGGATGCCCCGGTGCCAATGGTTTCCGCCAGGCCGGTGTCCGCGAGCAGCGAACCGAAGATGATGCCGGTGCCGAACAGGAGGATGGTTCCCCAGTCGATCTTGGCGGCGTCGGACCAGGTGAGAGTCGCTTCACGTTTCTTCCAATTGGTGGGCAGGATGAACAGCAGGGACGCGCCCAAAACGGCCACGATGCCCTCGTCGAGCCGGTCATCCACAAAGATGTAGGCCTCGGATTCGGTGCCACCGATCAAGCTGACGACCGCCGGAAGCAACCAGAGAGTCACCGTGAAACCGAACGCGACCAGCGTGTTCTTCTCGGCCCGAGACATGGGCCCCTGTTCTTCCCGATGCTGACGGACGTATTCCTCCACGCCCTCGATCTGGCGAATCTCGGGCCTGTTGAGCAGGACCATGATGATGGCCAGCACAATGAACATGGCCAGGCAGACCGGGAAGGCGATGGCCATCCACTGGGCAAAGGAAATACGGGTGCCGGTGGCTTCCTCAATGAGGCCGCGGCCGATCAGGTTGGGTGGGGAGCCGACCGGGGTCAACAGACCACCCACGCTGGCGCCGTAGGCGAGCATGAGCAACAGGGCCGCGCCCACGCGCAGTCGCAGCGGGTCGAAGTTGGCCTTGACCACCCCGCGGTCCTGCATCATCTCGGCAATAACCGCCAGGATGCCCAGCGCGGTGGGCATGAGCATGGCCACGGTGGCGGTGTTGGAGACGAACGCGGAGAGAATGCACGTGATCACGCCGAACGCAATGATGATCCGGTACGTGGATCTACCGACTCCCGGCAATGACAGCACCGCGAGCGCGAGCCGCTGGGCGATACCGTGTTTAAGCATTGCGGCAGCCAGGATGAACGCTCCGATGAACGTGAAGATCGTCGTCGAGCCGAACGGCGCCAGGACGTCCCCGGCCGGGGCCACGCCAAGTATCACCACCGCCGCCACCCCTATGAGACCACCCACCGGAATGGGTACGGGCTCGCAGATCCAGAGGATGATCACACCCAGCAGCACGGCGGCCAGGATGTGCTGGTTCCGTTCCAGGTTCAGCGGCAGCAGCGCGAAAATGATGGCGACGGCCGGGGCCAGGAACAGCCCCGTGGTCTGGCGCGCGCGTTCGAACTTTTCTTCTCGCGGGGACAACGTCTGTTCGCTGAGACTGCGGAAGGTCTTGCCACCCAGCAGGGCGGAGCGCACGTCGGTGCGCTGTGGTGAGCGGGCGGTTTCGGCGGACTCGGATTCCTGGGTGGTCATGGCGAAAGCCTTTCGTCGCAAATCATTGCGGGATGAACACACCATGCGCCTGTGGCTTGCATCACGTCCAAGGCTCGTTATCTACTGAACGCATAGGTAAAACCAATGGGTGAGGGGTGTGATGCGTGGATGTCAGGCAGCTGACCTACTTCCTGGCAGTGGTTGATCGCGGCGGGTTCACTCGCGCCGCGGAGCACCTGATCATTGCCCAACCCTCGCTGTCGCAAACGATCAAGGGTCTGGAGCGAGAGCTCGGCGTCTCACTGTTTCATCGCATCGGGCGGCGAGTGGTGCTCAGCAAAGCCGGACACGAACTGCTCGGCCCCGCCCGACTCGTGGTGCGGGATCTGGAGGCGGCCCGCAGCGCCGTCGACAATGTGCGCGGGGTGCGCAGCGGACGGCTGGACATGATCGCGATGCCCTCCCCCGGGATCGAGCCGCTGACCGCGATGATTGCCACGTACGCGCGCGCCCACCCGGCCGTGACGCTGAACGTGGACGCAGCCTTCACCGCCGAGGAGGTTCTCGATTCCGTGCGCACCGGCGGCGCGGAAATCGGCATCCTGGGCACCAAAGTCCCCTTCCGCTCCGGGGACGTGAAGGTCCTACACCTCGAACAGCAGCCCCTGGTGCTCATCGTGGCCCCGGGGACAGACGCTTTCGACGGCTCGGACACCATTGACCGCGATGACCTGGCCGGGCATCGGATTGTGGCCTCGCAGCAGGGGTCGCTCATGCGCCTGATGGTCGACGACACCCTGGCCCACGGCGTGCCCCTGCAGATCGTCGCGGAGGTCGCCCACCGCACCTCCGTGCTGCCCCTGGTCCTGGCCGGGGTGGGGCACGCGGTCATGCCGTCCTCGTGGACGCCACTCGCGCACCAGGCCGGTCTGCGCGTGGTCCAGATTTCGCCGACGACGCCGCTGCACGTGGCCGCGATCAGCCGCCCCGAGCACGTGACACCGGCCGCCAGTGCATTCTTAGAGGTGGCGCAGGAGCATGCGGCTCGCGCTGGCGGGGATCGAGCGCTGGCCGGTGAGCCAACCGATCAATAGGTACAGCCTATTTAGGGAATGAAAAAACAGTCTTGGACCTATGTGCTGTCCGAGCGCTCTACTTGAGGAAACACCACATGCCGCGGACCGCGGCCTCTGATCACCAGCCCTCGGATTCTCGAGAAGGAGCGCACCATGACTGAGCAGCAGGTTTTCACCATTGCCTCGATCCCCGCGGACGGGGTGGGCAAGGAAGTTGTCGCCGCCGGCCGCAAGGTCCTGGACGCCGTCGCCGAGCACTCCGGCGGGGCGTTTTCCTTCGACTGGACCGAGTTCCCGTGGGGCTCTGCCTACTACGCAGAGCACGGCGTGATGATGGCCCCGAACGGCCTGGAGACACTGAAGGACTTCGACGCCATTTACTTTGGCGCCGTGGGCTGGGAGAACGTGCCCGACCACGTGAGCCTGTGGGGTCTGCGCCTGAACATCACACAGAACTTCGACCAGTGGGCCAACGTCCGGCCCGTGAAGTTCCTGCCCGGAGTGCAGTCGCCGCTGCGCAAGGCCGATGACACCGAACTGGACTGGGTGGTGGTGCGCGAGAACAGCGAGGGCGAGTACGCGGGCCTGGGCGGACGCAACCTCTCCGGGCGCGGGCCCGGTAACGAGATGGCGGTCCAGACCTCTCTGTTCACCGAGAAGGGCTGCGAGCGCATCATCCGTTTCGCCTTCGACCTGGCGCGCACCCGGGCGGTCAAGAAGGTGTCCAGCGTCACCAAGTCCAACGCCCAGCAGTACGGCATGGTCCTGTGGGACGAGGTCTTCGCCCGCGTGGCCGCCGACTACCCGGACGTGGCCACCGAGTCCGTGCTCGTGGACGCCATGAGCGCCAAGTTCGTGCTGCACCCGGAGGAGCTGTCCGTGGTGGTGGCCTCCAACCTCAACGCGGACATCCTCTCCGACCTCGGTTCCGCCCTGGCCGGCAGCCTGGGCCTGGCCGCGAGCGCCAACCTCAACCCGGAGCGCCGCTTCCCGTCCATGTTCGAACCGGTCCACGGTTCCGCCCCGGACATCGCCGGTCGGGGGATCTCCAACCCCATTGGCGCGATCGCCAGCGCCGCGCTGATGCTCGACCACTTCGGTCTTCATGCCGAGGCCCGCCGCCTCGAGGCGGCCATCGGGGCGACGACGGCGTCCGGTCACCTCACCCGCGACATCGGCGGCACCGCGAGCACCGAGGAAACGACCGAGGCGATCATTGGGGCATTCGTGGGGGCCCGGGCGGCGGTCTGAAGCAATCGCAGCACCCCGCCACGTACCGGCGAAAGTCACAACTCCGGCGGTAAGCACGTGTAGCATCCGGGTATGGCTCTCGTCTCCAGCACAGGTTTCGCCCACGTCCGCCTCACGGTCACCGACATCCGCCGTTCCAAGGACTTCTACGACCGCGTCTTCGGGTGGCAGGCGGCGATAGACAACTCCGCGCAGGCCGATGACCCCGGGGTGCGCCAGTCGCAGGAACAGTATTACGGCGGCGTGGTGTACCAGACCCCCGAGGGCACACTGTTCGGACTACGTCCGGTCGGCACCGAGGCGTTCGACCCCGACGTCACGGGGCTGGACCACGTGAGCTTCGCCGTTGAATCACGAACCGCGCTCGAGGCCGCAGCGGCCGAGTTGGACAACGCCGGCATCGAGCACGGCGAGGTCACGGATCTCACCGACGCCGGCATCGCGATCCTGTCATTTCAAGACCCCGACAACATCAATGTCGAGTT
This sequence comes from Kocuria gwangalliensis, assembly GCF_039544365.1. Lineage (NCBI taxonomy): Bacteria > Bacillati > Actinomycetota > Actinomycetes > Micrococcales > Micrococcaceae > Kocuria > Kocuria gwangalliensis. The sequence goes on from NZ_BAABLN010000005.1 coordinate 68,528, forward strand.
GACCGCACCTCTGCGGTGAACCGGTGACCGCACCAGCACAGACCGGTCCGAGCGTGGTGACCTCATCAACCGATGATCGCTGGTGGAACGTCACACCCTCTTACAGTTAGAAGCCTGGTGCGTCGCTCTGGCGCAATGGATCGAGGCGGTCCGGCGGGACGTAAATCATCCGTCCATCGTGGGGTAGTGCCCGCTGAATGAAACACGTCAGGTGCTGCACGACCGCATCACCGTGCTGGACGACGTCACTCAGGCCATGTTCTGGGCCACCAAGAGGGCGGATCCGACCCGGCCGATGGTCGACGCGTTCGAGTATTCGCACCGGGTTCGCAACACCGATGTCTACGACTCGCACGCCTACGAGCAGGATCCGGAGGCGTTTCGCGCGTAGCAGGCCGGGCTGGCTCACAGGGATCCGCACGTGAACCGGTTGCGACGGGCGCAGCAACGCGCCGCGGCATATGAGGTGCGGGAGGACTGATGCAGTGGCCGGGCCGAGTAAAGACACTGCGTTCCGAACTAGCACCTAGACTCCGCATAGAACCAGTCCTACGTTTGGTTCATGTGTTCCAGTGAACCTCCAGTCGAGAACCTCTCGCTGGGCCAGCTTCGCAACGAATCCGGACGCGTGCTCCGAGAAGTCAGTGAGGGGCACTCCTTCATCCTGACGAATAGTGGGACACCAGTTGGCCGGATCGTGCCGCTCGACGCACCCGAACCGTCACTTCCGATTACTCGTCCCGCCCGCCGCACGGGCGGGTGGAAAGCGCTGGGGCTCAAGCGCAAGAACTCGGAGCGCGATCTTCCCTCGATTCTTGATGACCTACGCGGAGACCGTCTGTGATAAACCGGATCGTCATTTACGCCGACACCTCCGCACTTGGCGCGCTGCTGATCGACCAGCCAGAAAGTCCGGCACTTCTTGAGTGGCTGGACCAGACTGCGGCGGTTCTCGTCTCCAGCGACCTACTCGAGACCGAGTTACGTCGGGTGGCGGTCCGCGAACAAATCGACCAATCCGATGTCACCCGAATTCTCGACGGCATCGGCCTTGCAGCGCTCGACAGAGCCGTCTACCGCAACGCTGGCTTTCTCCCCATGCCGTACTTAAGAACCTTAGATGCCCTGCACCTAGAGGCCGCTATTCGACTCGACGCGGACGCGATCCTCACCTATGACCGCAGACTTGGCGACGCCGCCCGGCTGATGGGTCTTGAGGTTGTCGCCCCCGGGGTGTCAGAGGCGCGCTGAACTCCAGGGCTTGGGGGACTCTGCCGGTCAACCAATGAGGGCCTTGCGTGCCCCGACATTTGAGGTAGAGATCCGCACGTAGAACCCGAGTTTCGCTGCGTACCTCTGCCCAGAATGTCACTCACTTCATATGTCGCGCGCATCCCAGCCTGAACGGCTACGAGCCCCTCGAGATTCTTTGCGCGGCAGGGGCTGGTCAGCTGGAGGTGGAGCCAGCCGGCTCTGCGGTCCTCGGTGGTGATCAGGTCTGGTGCCACGCGGCAATGTACGGCGTGGGGGTCGAGTAGAGCCGGTCTAGGCGCCGCACGAGGTCGCGGTAGGACACGCCCAGTTCAACGCGTTCGTCACTGGTCAGGGCCGCGAGATCGGGGACCTGACGATGCGGGACCAGGTGCACCTCCAACGGCCACCGCGCCGCATAGGAGACGTAGGCGGAGAAGTGATCGCCGGTCAGCACCATGCGGTCGCCGGCGTCGGATTCATCGCTTAGGAGTTCGCCCATGAGGGGCCGACCGGTCGCGTCCAGGTGGGCCGCGAGCGCTCGGCCAGTCGTGCGGCGGTCGGTGCCGCGTACGGGCACGCGTAGATCTACCCGTGCGGTTGATGCAGGGTCACGCCGATTTTTTCGCCGCGATTCTCGAACGGGAACACGTGGCGGATGCCCTCCATGGCGTGACAGTGCTTCGGTGCGCTGAGCCCAGGCCTCGACGACCGTGCCGGCGCGCTCGAAGTGCAAAGACGCGAAGGAGCCATCGTGCTCGGGGGTAAAGACGACTACTTTGCAACGGCCATAGACGGACGACGGCGCTCCCCCTGGTACCCGGCCCTTCGCACCCTCCGGTGACGGCAACTCCCCCAGCTCCGGGCCGAGCGACGGGAAGCGGTTCTCGAAGGCGACCACGTGGAAGTCCTCGACCGGAATCTCGGACTCCCGTCCGTCAACTGACGGGCACAGCGGACACTCATCGGCTGGCGGCAGGTATGTGCGGCTCTGCCGGTGTGCGGCCACAGCAATCCACTCCCCCGTCAGCCGGTCGAAGCGCACCTGACCGTGACCGGAGCGCTCGCCCAGCGGGCGGGCGTCGACCACGTGCTCCACGGGTGCGGCGCCGCGGTCGCTGAAGAACACGGCCTCGCGCCCGTCGGCCAAGCGGTGGGTTCTGTGCCCGATGGGGCTGCGGTCCACGGGTCCATGTTCTTGCCTAGTTGATGGCGGTGGTCGGGATTACTGCTTCATGAGCTTGGGGAACTGCGGCAGCGACTATGCACGTAAACTTCTCCGTGTCATCATCGTCATGATTAGTCATATAACTTGATGGCGCCGCGTCTTAGAGCTACAGGTTCTTTGCGTCTGCAACTATTGGAGTATGACTCCCTCATCACCCCCCAGTGAGGGACCGAATCAGGTCCCCTTCCAGCAGCAGCAACCCTATGCCGGGCAGAATGGTCAAAATTCGTCGACACAGACACTGCCCCCGCAGCAGTCCAAGAAAAATCAGTCGAACGTTCTCGGTCTCATCGCGCTCATTACAGCTGTGATCGGCTTTATCTTTGCTTGCGTCCCAGGTGCCCTCATTATCGGCTGGATTCTTCTGCCAATCGCCTTCATTCTCGGTCTCGTCTCGCTATTCCTTAAGGGCAAGTCCAAGTGGATGGGCATCACTGCACTGATTCTCTCGATCGTGGGCACGGTCGTAGGGGCAGTGGTGTTCCTGGTTGTTGCATCCACCGCATTTGACGAATCCTTCGGTGGTGGGGACACCACCGTGGCGGGACCTTCTGAGGGTTCGGACGCTGGGATTGAGCAAAATGCTGACAAAGAAGTAGCACCGGACGAAGGATCTTCTGAAGATGGCACTCGCGGGAACCCGTACCCCATCGGCTCGACCATCGAAAACGATGAATGGCGCGTTGTCGTGAACTCGGTGACCCCTGATGCCACCGACGCCGTCCTCTCCGAGAACGAGTTCAACGAACCACCAGCTGATGGCTCTCAGTACATGCTCGTGAATTACTCCACCACGTATTTGGGCGACAACGCAGACGGCGAGATGCCTGCGTTTGTCACGGTTGAGTACGTGACAGCAGATGGCACAACGGTCAACAGCTTTGACAATGTTGTCGTGGTACCCGATGCCATCGAGTCCAGCAGCACCCTGTATACGGATGGCACGGCGACGGGAAATGTTGCCTTTGAAGTCCCGACAGATACTGCTGACCAAGGTGTTCTCGCAATTACTCCTGGAATGCTTGGTGACAAAGTTTTCGTCGCGGTCAAGTAATCCTCTAAAGACAAACATTCGATGCCCCCGGGATTTTCTCGGGGGCATCCGTTTGTCTACCCCATCCCCGCCGACCACTCCTCCACCCGCTTCTGCGACTCCTTATCGCTCAGGTCCTCCACCCGGGTCATGACCGACCACCGCACCCCGAACGGATCGCGGATACTCGCGAACCGATCCCCGGAAATGAAATTGGTGGTCTCCTCCCGCACAGTGGCGCCGTGGGCAACCGCTGTCGCCACGACGTCGTCGACGTTCGGGCAGTACAGCGCCAGCGAATAAGTGACGTCATCGCCGTCGGTGTCCGGAGCGACGAGGTGGTAATCCGGCTGGGCCGCACCCAATTGCAGGCGACCGTTCGAGAACTGCAGCTCGGCGTGGACCACCACCTCACCGAAGCGGAAAGCACTGATGAGCTGGGCGCCGAACACCTCCTGATAGAAGGCCAGGGCCGCGGTGGGATCCGCGACGGCCAGGAACGGCGTGATGGACGAGTAACCGTGCGGTGTTCCGTTGGTGGTGTGCGAACCGGTGGCCGGGGTGTTCTCTTGTGTCGTCATGTCTTGAACGGTAGACCCGCGCGCGGGCCGGCGGCTTGTATATTCCTGCCATGGGCGAGCTACCGGAGATCTCCGAGCGCGGGGTGCTCTACCCGCGCCGCCTACCCCCTCGATTCCAGCGAATTCCCGCCACCGGCCCGGTCAGCGAGCTCGTCGTCTGGTGGTGGATCGCCGAATGGAATGAGCCTCCGGGTTCGACGTCGCGCCAAGACCTTCTCCCCTTCCCCGGCTGCAATCTGGTGGTCGAGCAGGACATGGTGGGTTTCTCCGGCCCGACGACGCGCGCGTCACATCGCGACCTCGTAGGCACCGGGTGGGCCGTGGCCGCCCTGCTGCGTCCGGCCGCGGTGCCGGCCTTCACGAGTGATCCGACGAGTGTGCGGGACAGCTACGTTCCGTTATCGGTGCCGGAGCTGCACTCGCAGGTTGCAGAAGCAGTTGCCGCCGGAGATTTCGACGACGCCGTGGCGAGACTGGCCGCGTGGGTCACCGCACGCGCCGGTGCTGTCACCGGTGAAGCGCGACTGGCAAATTCACTGGCCGAAATGGCTGGGTCTAACTCATCCGTGGTGACGGTGGGTGACCTGGCGGCCGCCTTGAACGTATCGCAGCGAACGGTGCACCGGCTGGCCGAGCAGTACATCTGGCTGACGCCGCACGCGTTGATCCGCCGACGGCGGCTGCAGGAGGCCGCGGAGCACATCCGGTCTGAACCGGAGGTCAGTCTTTCAAGTATTGCCGCAGCTCACGGGTTTTCGGACCAAGCGCATTTCACCCGGGAGTTCCAGCGGTTCCTAGGGCAGACGCCGCGGGCATATCGTGGCGCATCCGGGCATCACAGCTGACTATTCAGATCCAATGCGTGGGCACGGGATTCTTTGAGGTCCACAATGGGCTCCACGCCCTCCTGGCGGCCGTTCCAGCGGTCCACATAGACGAAGTCCGGGTCGAAGCGCTTCTGCTGCGTCTCGGGGTTGAAGATCCGAAAGTAGGGGGCGGCGTCCGTGCCGCAGCCGGCCACCCACTGCCAGTTGTGGGGATTGTTCGCGGCGTCCGCGTCCACGAGGGTGTCCCAAAACCACTGCTCGCCCAGGCGCCAGTCGATCAGCAGGTTCTTGGCCAGCAGCGACGCCACGACCATCCGCACCCGGTTCTGCATGGTCCCGGTCTCCCACAGCTCGTGCATCCCGGCGTCCACAAGGGGGATGCCGGTGCGCCCCCGCTGCCATGCGACCAGCGCGTCCTCGTCCAACTCCGGCCACGGGAAGCGCTCGTACTTGGGGTTGATGGGGCGCTGGGCCATGTCCGGGTGGATGTAGAGGTTGTACCAGGAGAACTCGCGCCAACCGAGCTCGGTGAGGAACTTGCCGGGGTTCCCGCCGCGGTGCAGCGCCGTGTGCCACACGGTGTAGGGACTGATCTCGCCCCATCGCAGGTGCGGGGACAGCCTGGACGTGACCGGTTTGGCGGGGTAATCGCGGTCCTTCGTGTAGGTGGGCAGGCTCTCCTCGAGGAAGTCCTCCAGCCGCTCGTGCGCAGCTTGTTCTCCCACCGCCCAGGTCTGGGCGAGTCCGCCGGACCAATCCGGGTGCGTGGGCAGCAGGTGCCAGTCGGCCAGGTTCTCCGAGTCCGGGGCCGGCTCGGCGGGGGTGAGTGCCGACGGCGCCGGATACGGCTTCCTTGGCGGCGGGCCGCTCGTGCACGCGCGCCAGAACGGGGTGAACACCCTGAACGGGTTCCCGCTCTGGGTGGTGATGGTCCACGGCTCGAACAGCAGGGAACCCGCGTACGAGTGCGCCTCCACGCCGTTCTCCCCCGCCCACTCCTTCAGCGCGGCGTCCACGGCGCGCTCGGGTCCGCCGTAGCGGCGGTTCCACAGCAGGGTGTCCGCACCGGTCGTGCGAACGACGTCGCTCACCACCTCCTGCGCAGGGCCCCGCCGCAGCGTCAGGGGCGCCCCCAGATCCGCGAGGTTTGCGGCCAGGGAGGTCAGGGAGTGGTGCAGCCACCACTTGGCGGCACCGCCCAGCGGGCGGATGCCCTCGGACACCTCATCCAGGACGTAGAGACACACCACGGGTTCGCCGCGTTCCACGGCGTGGTGCAGGGCCGGATGATCGGTGACCCGCAGGTCATCGCGGAGCCACACTATGGTCGTCATCTCGGTTCGTCACCCATCTCTCGACTTTCGCTCAATTTATACATGTTCGGTGTAGGTGGGGGTGACGGGCGGTACGAACGAAGACGCACAGGAACTGCCTTTCCTAGCCCTCGTGTGATGAAGTGAACCATGACCCACGAGTCAACACCCCCACCGAACATTGATCCCACACCCGGCCAGAGTCCCTCGAAATCGGGACCAGAGCGCACCCCCGATGGCCACCACATCATTGTCAACGGGCGAAAATGGCGGGCTACGGATCCATCCATCCCGGAGGACTTGCGCGCCAAACTTGTAGCCGAGCTGATGGCCGCGCGTCGACTCGTGCGCACCGATCCTGAGCACGCACGGCCACGTGTGCAGGACGCGAAGGTCGCGCTCGGGGAACGGGGCGAGGCCTGGTGGGAGCACACAGACCAGGGCCGTTCACAGCGCATCGTGGCGACTATCAAGGCACTGCTACGGCATCGTGACGGCGCCACGATCTGTCCGAGCGATGCGGCGAAGGTGGTCGGCGGCGCAGACTGGCGGATGCTCATGGACCGGACACGCAATGTCGCCGCGGGCCTGCACCGCGACGGCGTGGTGGAGGTGCAGCAACGCGGCACACGAGTGGATCCCACTCATGCGCACGGGCCGCTGCGGATCGCGCCGGGACCGGAACTCGGGCCATGAGTCCCCGCGTAACGTGGCTCCGTAGTCCGTAACCCTGTGGTGACTTCCAGGGACACGGGATATCGGGGATAAAGAACAATTAGCATCACTCCGAAACCACCGGCCCTGGATTTCGTCGCGACCATCCTCGATAGCGTCGTGCCTATCGCTTACGATCGGAAACGCCCCCCATCACCTCGAGCCACCCCGTTGAGACGGGGCCTCCCGTACCGGGGGGTGTCCCTATGGTTTTCGTTAAGCGGCTAGGGCCATTTTCTCGCTTGACCCATACGCCTCAAGGCCAATGAGGATCAAAGCATCCTTCAGGAGCGACGGAAACGGCACGTCGTCTTGGCTTAGGTTCAGCTTGTAGGATTTTCCTAGAGGCGCATCGTTGTCAGGAAACGGGCCGGAATGACGCAACGCTGTCCTTTTCGGCGCTCACCAGCTTTAGCCTTTCCGGGTAGTGAACTCATTCTCCAACGATCTATCAGATGTATTGGTGCAGTACGGACATACGAGCACCAACATGTCCGGGCCACCGGAGCCGCGAATGACTGGCTCCACAGCATGCGATCGGGGGCAAATGTGTCCCGCGTGCCTGAAGCAAAAGAAAAGGCAATCCTTCGAAGGTGCGACAGCGGTATCTCGGTCGGACGGAAATTCAACAGACGCGAGAACTCCTGTGGGTGAATGTCCGAGAACGGGCCATATGTAAAGCGGTGGTAGCGCTCTTCGGATTCATCGCTGTGTTCATCCATATCTGAACATCAATGATGACCTCATAGGTAACTGCAGATTTGCTCGGCGTCGCACTGGGCGGGGTCGCCTTGGGAGGCGGCCTGGTAGTGCTCGGCCACGGAAGTCCGCAGAGCGGTGAGCTCAGCGATGTGCTGGTCGAGGTCAGTGAGTTGCTGGGCGAGCTGGGCGGCTACGTGGGCGCAGGGGGCCTGTCCGGCGTCGCGGATCTGCAGGATGTTCCGGATCTCGGCCAAACTGAGTCCGGCGGCCTTGCTGCGGCGGATGAACTGCAGGCGGGCGAGGGTCTCTGGTGGGTAGTCGCGGTACCCGTTGGGACCGCGGTGCACCGGGGGCAGCAGTCCTTGCTGTTCGTAGAACCGCAGGGCTTTGGTGGTCATGCCGGCGGCTGCGGCCGCTTCACCGATCCGCACGGTGCACCTCGATCCTGGACTGTTCTGTGGCCTTCCACGGTAGAGGAAGGTTCCGGTACCGGGCACTGCCTGACCCGGAGTCGTCGGTGGTCACCCGGAGTCGGTGGTCATCCGGGTTCGGTGCGGGCGCGGTCGGTCTCCACGGCCTGCCAACTCTTGCGGGCGGCGATCAGCACCGGGTCCCACACCGGGGAAAACGGTGGGGCGTAGGAGAGGTCGATGTTCAGCAGCTCTTCCACCGGGGTCTCGTGCCACAAAGCGACGGAGAGCACGTCGATGCGTTTGGCCGCGCCTTCTTCTCCGACGATCTGGGCTCCGAGCAGTCGTCCGGTGCCGCGTTCGGCGATGAGTTTGGTGCGGATCGGTTTGGCTCCGGGGTAGTAGCCGGCCCGGGTGGTGGAGTCGACCACGGCGGTGACCGGATCGAAGCCGGCCGCCTGCGCCTCGGCCTCGCCGAGGCCGGTGCGTCCGACTTCGATGTCGCAGATCTTGGTCACGGCGGTGCCGAGCACTCCGGGGAAGGTGGCGTAGCCGCCGCCGAGGTTGATCCCGGCGGTGCGGCCCTCCTTGTTGGCGTGGGTGCCCAGCGGGAGGCTGACGTGGCGGCGGGAGACGCGGTGGAACTTCTCCACGCAGTCCCCGGCTGCCCACACCCCGTCGATGCCGGTGCGCAGCCGGCGGTCCACCGTGATCGCCCCCGTGGCCCCCAGCGGGATCCCCGCCTGGGCGGCCAGGGTGGTGTTCGGGGTCACCCCCAGCCCGAGGATCACCAGATCGGTGGGGATGGTGGCTTGGTCGGTGACCACGGCGGTGACCTTCCCGTCGGTGGTGTCGAAGCCGGTGACGGTCTCCTCCATCCGCACCTCCATCCCGAAGCCTTCCATCGCGGTGGCGATGAGCGCGCCCATGTCCGGGTCCAGGGCCGGCAGCGGGGCCGGGGGGCGTCCGATCACGGTGATGCCCACGCCCCAGGCGGACAGGGCCTCGGCCAGTTCCAGGCCGATGTAGCCGGCCCCGACCACCACGGCCCGGCCCGGCCGGTCCCGCTCCAGCACCGTGCGCAGGGCGAGGCCGTCGTCGAGGGTCTGCACCCCGTGGATGCCGGCCGCCTCGATCCCGGGCAGTGGAGGGCGGGCCGGGGTGGCCCCGGTGGCGACCATGAGCTGGTCGAAGCCCTCCCAGGCCTCCCGGCCCCGGACGAGGTCACGCACCAGCACGGCGCGCCGGTGCAGGTCTATGTCCAGGACCTCGTGACCGGTCCGGGCGTCGATGGCGTGGTGGTCGCGGAACTGCTGCGGGGTGCGCGCGATCAGTGCCGTGGTGTCGGCGACGTCCTTGCCGATGAAGTACGGGATCCCGCAGGCGGAGTAGGAGGTGTAGTGACCGCGCTCGAACGCCACGATCTCCAACTGGTCCTGGGGCAGCTGGCGGCGGGCGGCGGAGGCCGCGCTCATCCCGGCGGCGTCCCCACCGATGACGATCAATCGTTGGGCCATGGGCTTCCCCTTTCTCGAGCAGTGCTTCGGCTTGCTGTCGCCTTCTGCAGCGGATCATGCCCGGTTGCCCGGGGCGGCGCCCAGCCCCTAGACCTCGAGCTGCTCCAGTGCGGCTTGGTAGGCCTCGTGGTAGGTGGGGAATTGGGCGATCTGATCGCGCAGGATTTCCAGCGGCAGCTGCGCCCGGATGGCCAGGGAGGCGTGGTGGATCCATTCCCCCGCCTGCGGGCCGACCGCCCACGCCCCGATCAGCACTGCCCGCTCGGCGTCGGCCAGCAGCCCCAGGTGCCCGCGCGGGTCCTGCTCGTAGGTCCACGGGCGGGCGATGGCCTGGGCCAGATCCAGCTCGGTGGCGATGGCACGGATCCCGCGCTGTTGCGCCTGCTCGGTGGTGAGTCCGGCGGCGGCGATCTCCGGGTCGGCGAACACCACCCGCGGGATCCCCTCATAGCCGGCCGGGCGCGGGCGGCCGAGGATCGCGTCGGCGGCGATCCGCCCCTGATACTTCGCCACATGGGTGAAGGGCATCACCGCGGTGACATCGCCGATCGCCCACAAGTTGTCGGCGGCCCGGGCGTGCTCGTCGATGAGCACCTCGCCGTGCTCGCCCAGACGTGCCCCGGCCGCCTCCAAGCCCAGACCCTGGGTGCGGGGGGCGCGGCCGGTGCCGAAGATCACCACGTCGGCGGCCACCTCGCTCCCGTCCTCGAGGATCACCATACTGTCCGCACCGTTCCTGTGGGCCTTGGCGGCCGAGGCGCCCAGGCGGATGTCGACCCCGGCTTCGGTCAGGTAGTCGTGGACGAGCTCCCCCACCCGGGGGTCCTCCCGGCCCAGCAGCCGGTCCCCGCGGTGGATGAGGGTGACCTGCACCCCGAAGCGGGCCAGGAACGTGGCGGTCTCCACCCCGACGGCGCTGCCGCCGATGATCACCGCCCGGCGCGGTAGATCGTGGGTGGTGTAGGTTTCCCGGTTGGTCCAGGCGGTGATCTCCTCGATACCCTCGATGGGCGGAATCACGGCCTCGGAGCCGGTGGCGATGATGATGTGCTCGGCGGTGATCTCCCGGTCCCCGACCTGGATCCGGCCCGGGCCGGTGAGACGGGCCTCGCCCCGGATCACGGTCGCGCCCTGGGCGGTGTAGCCCTCGGCCTGGGCGGAGTCGTCGAGGTCACGGATCATGTAGTCGCGGTATTCCCGGGTGGACGCCCAGTCCACCTCGGCCCCGGAGACCCCGGCGGCCTTGTGCACCTCGGTGCGGGCCTCGGCCGGGCGCAGCACCGTCTTGGAAGGGATGCACGCCCAGTAGGCGCACTCCCCACCGATCAACTCCCGCTCGATCACGGCGACGTTCTTCCCCGCCGCCAGCAGCCGGCCGGCGGCGACCTCACCACCGGGACCCATGCCCAACACGGCCACGTCGAAATGTTCGCTCATGATGCGTCTCCTTCAGATGCGGTGGATCTTTCGGCTCTGCTCATCGTGGCACCCCGTCCCATCACGGGGCAGGACGCGCGGTGCCAGCCGCCGCATGGTCGCCGGGGAGGTCGGAGGGGGCCTGGGCGAGCATCTGCTCGGCCGTGCTCATGCCTCCCGGCCGGCCACCGCAGAGGCCTCGTGGCCGGTCACCGTCGTCCCCTCCTGTGCTGGGGTGGCTGGTGGGGTCCGGGCCTCAAGCGGCGCAGCAGGACAGTTTCGAGACATCGGTGCGGAAGGACTGGGCGGCGATCTTCAAACCCTCAGCCATCGTCAGATACGGGCACCACAAGGTCGCCACCTGGTCCACCGTCATCCCCGCGGACAAGATGTATACCCCGGCCGCGGCCAGGTCCCCGGCCTCCTGGGCCACCGCGGTGATCCCCACGATCCGCCCGGTGTCGGCGTCGGCGACGATCTTGATGAACCCCCGGGTGTCACGGTTCACCAGCGCCCGCGGCACGTACTCCAGGGGCAGCACCCGGCACTCACACCGGATGCCCGCCTCCCGGGCCTGCTTATCCGTCATCCCCACCGCCCCCACCGCCGGGGAGGTGAAGGTGACCCGGGGAAGGTGGGTGTAGTCGACCCGCTGCCCGGTGTCGTGGAAGGCGTTCTCCACCGCGGTGACCCCGTGGGCGGAGGCCACGTAGACGAACTCCGGGTGCCCGGTGACATCCCCGGCCGCCCAGATCCGCGGATGCGAACTCGCCAGGGTGTCCTCCACGAGGATCTCCCCCCGCTCCCCCGTAGCCACCCCCACCGTGCCCAGGCCCAGGCCCTCGGTGACCGCCCGGCGCCCGGTGGCCACCAGCAACCGGTCCGCGGTGAACTCCTGGCGCCCGGCCCGGGTGGTGGCGGCCACCACAACGCCCCCGGTGGCCGGATCGGTGCCCACGGACTCGACCGCGGCCCGGCGCACCACTGTGATGCCCTCATCGGCGAAGACCCCCAGGAGGGTCTTCGAGACCTCCGGTTCCTCCCCGGACAGCAACCGGGAACGGACCAGCACCGTGACCTGCGAGCCCAGCCGGGCGAAGAGCTGGGCCTGCTCCAAAGCCACATAGCCGCCGCCGAGCACGATCATCGACTCCGGGACCTCCGGCAACTCCATCGCCGTCGTGGAGGTGAGGTAGTCGACATCCTCCAGCCCGGGAATCGGCGGAGCCCACGGGGCCGAGCCGGTGGCCACCAAGTAGTGCCGGGCCCGCACCTCCTCCACGGCCCCGCCCCCACCGGTGATCTCCAGCACCGGGTCCTGGGCCGTGCCGGTGAAGGCGGCCTCCCCTCGGCGCAGGTCCCACCCGTAGTCGGCGATCAGATCCACGTACTTCTCCGAACGCATCCCCTCCACCAGCCCGTCCTTGCCCGCCATCAGCCCCGGCATGTCCACCGGGCCCGCGGAGGCGGCGAGCCCGGGAAACCGACCAGGCGCCTCCAGGGCCACATGGCGGGCGGCCGCAGCAGCCAGCAACGCCTTCGACGGCACACACCCGGTGTTCACACAGGTGCCCCCCACCGTGGACCGCTCCACCATCACCACCCGTTGGCCCAGGCTGGTCGCCCGGATCGCCGCGGCGAAAGCACCACCACCAGAACCGATGATGGCCAGATCCGTCTCGATCACTGCCGTGTCAGCCATGACAACCTCCGCAACTCGGTGAGGAACACTTCCACCGGAAACTTTCCGCGCGCCTTTCTCCGACCCAGCCTGCACCTTCCCCCACAGGGGAAGGTCAAGGTGGCGCTGCGACAACAGCCCCCTGTCGGTGCCGGCTGAATACAGACCCTCGGGCGCCGGGCGGGTTCAACGGTGGGTTCACCCCAGGCTCATGGCCCCATCAGCATCAGCCTGGTCGGCCCTGACGTGGCGATCCCGCCCAAAACGCAGGACGCCCACTGAGCCGTCCCGACCGCACTACTCAGCTCCTCAGGATGGCCGGCCGATGGTCAGCTGCCGTCGGTGGTGATCGTAGTGCTGAGTGCCGTAGTGGTAGATCTCGGCCAGGCTCATCCAGTCCCGGAAGTACGGGTCCCAGGACACGGGCATGTGCATCCCACGGGCCAGTGCGGCCGCGGGCTCGGCGGCGAGCTGGGCCTGCAGGACCTCGACGGTGCGGTCGAACCACCGGATCAGCCGCGGACCGTGGATCACCCGCGCGGCCCCGCGGTCGCTGAAGTAGTTGAAGAGGTGGAACGGACGGGTGCCAGCCTCCAGTGTCCGGGCGAAGATGCGGCTGACCGGCTCGGGGAGCCGGCCCATCAGGCGCACCAGCGGCAGCAGGCGCCAGACGATCAGGTAGCCGAAGAACATGTGGAACAGCAGCTGCCCGTTGGTCCACCGAGTGCCTGACGAGAGATGGTGCACATCCGCAGGGGTCGCTTTAATGATCAGGGCGTGGAAGTCCGCGCGGACCCGCTCCAGCTCCTCATGGATGGTTCCGGGGGTGATGGGCGCGCTATTCATCGGCTGTTCCTGGAAGTGATGTCGCTGCCGGGAGCGTTCTGGGCATTGCCTGGCTTGTGGGCGATAAAACGTATGACCCGACCGCCGAAGGACAGCCGGAGGGCGAGTGGGGCAAGGCCGGCCTGGTCGAAGACTGGTCCGAAGGCTTCCGGTTCGATGAGCCGGTGCGGTGACCGGTCGGCACGGTGCACCAGGGATGCCATGGGTGAGGCCAGCAGGTCGTATCCCACGAAGGCCCCGCCCGGTCGCAGGACTCGGGCCGCCTGGGTCACCGCGTGTTCCCACTCGATGACGTGGTGGAGCATCAGAAAGCTCAGAATCGTGTCGAACGACTCGTCCTCGAAGGGCAGCCGAGTGGCATCGGCCTGACGCGCCTGGACCAAGGGGTGTCCGGCCAGGCGGTCCTGCGCGGCCTCGACCATCACCGGGTCGGCATCGGTCATGGTGAGCCGCACCCGGGGATGGGCTCGGGCGATGGCCTCGGCCATCGCACCGCTGCCTCCACCGATCTCCAGCACGTCCCCGGTGACGGGGAACCCCTGGGTCGCCCAAGGAACCATCCGCCGGGCCACAAGGCCCCATGGCGCGCTGCGACAGAAGGAGGCCTCTAAGGCGGACATCCTCGGCATGGTTTCCACCTTTCGGCGTACGCATCGTGTGCGCCGAGCCTAGTTCCACGATCGACGGTAGTGAACCGTTTAGGCAAAGGATGGGGGCGACCTGGCCATTCACACCGCCCGGGGGAGCCGGGGTCCCGTCGCAGGGCTGAGCTCAGCAGGCGGATGGGTTAGAGGCCGAAGGCGCCGCCTTCGAGGAGGATGACCACGCCCAGGCCGATCAGCACGATCGGGAACAGGATGTGTTCCCATCGTTCCAGGACTTCGGCGATGGGTTTGCGGGTGGCCACGTACTTGGCGATAGCCACCAGCACCGCGACCATGGCCAAAAAGGCGATGCAGTAGGCCACCATCGCGGTGGGGCCCACGGTGACGAATACGGGCACGTAGACCCCGATGTTGTCCCCGCCGTTGGCGAAGGTGACTGCGGCGACGGTCCAGATGCTGACCTGTTTGCCGGCGACCTTCCCCTCGTCATCGTCGTCGTCCTCGTCGCTGCGCCAGACCTTCCAGGCCGCGATGAGGCCGAGGATCAGGGGAATGAGGCCGAAGTAGGGAATGGCCTCGGGCGGCAGGAAGGTGCTGGCGCCCAGGGTCACCAGCACGGAGGCGACCAGGATGCCGCCGAAGCCCACGTACTGGCCGATCCCGATTTTGGCGGTAGTGCCACGGGCTCCGGCTCCGCGGGCGAAGAACAGGGAGAGCACGATGATGTCGTCGATGTTGGTGGCCGCGAACAGGCCGATCGCCTGCAGCACGGGGGAGATGAGTTCCATAACCTGTCTTTTCTTAGGTGGGGAGAATCGCCGACCGGGACCTGGCGTGCTGCGCTGTGTCGGGCGGCCGAGTGCGCAGGCAAGGGAAGGCTGCCGGGAGCCGATGCCCCGGGCACCATCACCGGGGCACTGTCACCGGGTATGGGTCGCGGCGCCCGTCATGGGCACCCGAAGGCGCACCAGCACCCGCTTTCACCCTCAGTGCGTGGGCGGGCCAGGTGAGGGTGATGTATTTGTCAGTGTTCTTGGGTGGAGGTGCCGTAGGCGGGACACAGCGCGACCTGGGAACCGGTGGCTGCCAGCAGGGTCTCGGCGGCGGCGAGCACATCCATCAGCTCCGGGCGGGTCAGAGCGTAGAAGATCTGCCGCCCCTCGACGCGTCCGGCCACCAGCCCGCACTCGCGCAGGCAGGCCACATGGGCCGAGACGGTGGATTGAGCCAGGCCCGTTTCCTCCACCAGGTCCCGCACTCGAGCTTCACCGCCGGCCAGGCGCCCCACGATGGCCAGGCGAGTGGGATCGGACAGGGAGTGAAACAGGGCCACAGCCGGGGCCAGGCCGGTCGTACAACTAGTGTTCGTCATGACCCGATCCTATCGCCTAATTCCGATTGATTGGACGGGGTGGATCTGACGTTGCCCGCAAGGGACGGTGCAGGGCCTTTTGTCCAGGGAATGGTGGGTCTCGGGCTGGAGACTACCTCGACCCGAGCCTACCCGGCAGAGAAGCTGTTGTGGCCGCCGTGCAGGGGCCCGAGATAGTCATCGGCTCGGTGCGACGGGAGGCCCGGGGGCCTCGCCTGCGGTGGCTGTGGCCAAAGAGCGGCGGGCATGGGCGTGACGAGTGAAGGCCCGGGGCGGGACCCGTGGTGGCCTGAGTCAGGGCCGCCGAGGAGGTCTCGGCGGCCCTGACGTTACGCGATGAGCAGGTGGGGGCTATTCGGCGGAGATGTCCTGGGGGCGCGGAGCCAGCAGCGTACCCAGGATCAAGAGGCCCACCCCGGTGGTGACGAAGACGTCGGCGAGATTGAAGGTGGGGAACCACCCGGTGTGCAGGTAGTCCACCACCCCTCCCCCGTCGAGGCGGTCCAGGAAGTTTCCGATAGCGCCCCCGAGCATCAGGGTCGCTCCGGTACGGGCCAGCCCGGTCAGGGTGGGTGTCGCAACGAGCAAATACCAGATCAGCCCGGCGATGATCGCCCCGGTCGCGGCGATGATGACCCAGGAGGGCAGGGCCGCCCCGAGGCTGAAGGCCACCCCGGTGTTGTGGTGCAGCTGCAGCGTGAGCGGCCCCAGATCTACCGTGGTCCCGTCGGTGAGACGGGCTGAGGTCACGGCTTTGAGAATCAGATCGACGGTGGCCAGCGCCGCTGCCCCGGCCAGCAAGAGGGTCCGGGACCGGCGAGCAGATCGGGACGAAGGGCCGACCTGCCCGGCGACGGGGGCGCTCATGCGGCCGGTTCCAGAGCCGGTGCGGGCTGGGTAGTGGGCAGCTGGGTGCGGCGGGAGATCCGCCCGGCGCGTACCCCGTTGGCGATGATCAGGATTTCGGCCACCTCGTGTACCAGCACCACCGCGGCCAACCCGAGGATCCCAAACAGGGCCAGGGGGATCAGCACCGCGATCAGCGCCAGGGACACCCCGACGTTCTGCAGCATGATCGAGCGGGTCCGCCGGGCGTGCTCGAGGGCTTGGGGCAGGTGGTGGAGGTCCTCGCCCATCAAGGCGATGTCGGCGGTCTCGATGGCCACGTCGGTGCCCATTGCGCCCATGGCGATGCCGATGTCGGCGGTGGCCAGGGCGGGGGCGTCGTTGACGCCGTCACCGACCATCGCCGTGGGGCGTTGCGCCTTGAGGGTGCGGATGATCTCGGCTTTGTCCTCCGGGCGCAGGTCGGCGTGGACCTGGGTGATGCCGGCGGCCTCGGCCAGGGCATGGGCGGTGAGGGTGTTGTCCCCGGTGAGCATCGCGGTGGTGTATCCGGCGCGGTTGAGCCGGGTGATCACCTCTCGGGCCTCCGGGCGCAGCTCATCGCGCACCGCGATCGCCCCGATGACACGCCCGTCCTGCTCGATGAGCACGGCCGTGGCCCCGGAGCGCTGCATCCGCTCGATCTCGGCGACCAGGGGCCCCGGGTCGATCCACCCGGGCCGGCCCAGCCGCAGGCGGGCGCCGTCCAGGGTGCCGTAGAGCCCGGCCCCGGGCACGGTATCCACCTGGGTCACCTCGGCCCGCTCAGGTGTGGCGGCGAGGATGGCCCGGGCCAGGGGGTGTTCGCTGCGGGCCTCCAACCCGGCGGCCAGTCCCAGCACCTGCTGCCGGGTCACCCCGCCAGTGGTGGCGACCTCGATGACGGCCGGGTTGTTGCGGGTGAGGGTGCCGGTCTTGTCCAGGGCGATGGTGCCGATCTTGCCCAGGGTCTCCACCGCGGCCCCGCCCTTGATCAGCACCCCGATGCGGCTGGCGGCTCCGACCGAGGCCACCACGGTGACGGGCACCGAGATCGCCAGGGCGCACGGGGAAGCGGCGACCAGCACGACCAGGGCGCGTTCGAACCACAGGACCGGCTCCCCCACGATGAACCCGTAGGCGATGATCAGGGCGGCGACGATGAGGATGCCCGGCACCAGGCGTTTGGCGATCGCATCGGCCAGTCGCTGGCCGGGGCCTTTGCGGGACTGCTCGGTCTCGACGATGTGCACGATCTTCGCCAAGGAATTGTCCTCGGCGGTGCTGGTGACTTCCACCTCCAGCGGGCCGGTGCCGTTGATGGACCCGGCGTAGACCTCCGCGCCGGGGCCGGCCTCCACGGGCACGGACTCCCCGGTCAGCGCCGAGGTGTCCAAGGAGGTGCGCCCGGTGAGGATCCGCCCATCGGTGGCCACCCGCTCCCCGGGCCGCACCACCATCCGGTCCCCCAGTACCAGCTCAGCCGGGGGCACGGTGACCTGCACCCCGGCCCGGAGCACCGTGGCCTGATCCGGGACCAGCTCCAGCAGCGCGCGCAGCCCGCGCCGGGTGCGCGCCACCGAGTACTCCTCCAGGGCCTCGGCGATGGCGTAGAGGAAGGCCAGCATCGCCGCTTCCTCGATCTGCCCCAGGGCGACCGCTCCGACGGCGGCGATGGTCATCAGGGTCCCGACCCCGATCTTGCCCCGGGCCAGCCGGCGCAGCGTGGAGGGCACGAACGTCCATCCGGCCGCCAGCAGCGCGCCCGTCTCCAGGCTCAGCGCCACCCACAGAGGAACCCCGGCCAGCGACAGGATCCAGCCGGCCAGCAGCAGCACCCCGGCCGCGGCGGCGAACCGGACCTCGCGCACCTGCCAGAAGCCCTCGGCCTCCTCCCCGGCCTCACCGGTTTCGTTCTTCTCGTCGCTGCATCCGCAGGCATCGCTCATCGGGTGATCTCCTGAATCTGGGGGGTGTCACGGGCATCCAGCCCGTAGTTCGGGCACAGACTCACGGCGTTGCCGGTGGCCGCCAGCAGCACCTCAGTGGCGGCCAGCACGTCCATCAGCTCCGGGCGGGTCAGCGAGTAGTACACGCTGCGCCCCTGCGCCCGACCCTGCACCAGCCCGCAACCACGCAAGCACGCCACATGGCCGGACACGGTCGACTGGGCCAGCCCCAGCTCGCTGGTGAGATCACGCACCCGCACCTCCCCGGAAGCCAAGCGCTGCACAATCGCCAGCCGGGTCGGGTCACTGAGGGAGTGGAACAACGCCGCCGCCGGATCCAACACCTCACAAGGGGCATCCGGAACATACTCTGAAATCGTCATGGACCGATGATAACCGTGTTTTGGGCTGACAGTGGTCATGTGCGGTAGTCTCAGGGCGCCCCCTGGCCCGAGGAGATGGTGATGACGATTGGCGGCTACTTCGCCGAGACGGTGAACTCCGGGGCCCTGCTCATCGCCGTGCCCTTGGCGGTGATCGCCGGGATCGTCTCTTTCATCTCCCCGTGCATCCTGCCGTTGGTGCCCGGCTACCTCGGCTACGTCTCCGGGCTGACCGATCCGACCCGGGCCGACAACCGGCGGCGGGTGCTGGCCGGGGTGGGGCTGTTCATCCTGGGTTTCGCGGCCGTGTTCACTGTCTACGGGGCGGCCTTCGGCGCCATCGGGGGCTGGTTGGTGCGGTGGCAGGATCCGCTGATGCGGGTGTTGGGGGTGTTCGTGGCGCTCATGGGCCTGGTGCTGGTCGGGAAGTTCCCCTTCCTGCAGCAGACCAAGAAGCTGTCCTTCCAACCCCGCACCGGCATCGCCGGCGCCCCGCTGCTCGGGGTGGTCTTCGGCCTGGGTTGGACCCCCTGCATGGGCCCGACCCTGAGTGCGGTGCTGGCGCTGAGCACCACCACCGGCGGGGCCTGGCGCGGAGCCCTGCTGGGCTTCACCTACTGCCTGGGCCTGGGCATTCCATTCGTGCTGGTCGCGGCCGGGCTCAACTGGGTCACCACGACCCTGAGCTACATCCGCCGCAACATCCGCACCTTCAACATCGCCGGCGGCTCCGTACTGATCGCCGTGGGGCTGCTGATGGTGACCGGGATCTGGATGCAGTGGATCTATCAGCTCCAAAGCCTCGCCGGCACCTTCATCACTCCTGTCTGAGCCCGGGAGAACATCCCCGGCTTGTGACGCACCGAATCCCAACACCCACCGATTCACCACACCACCACCCAGGAGCACACCATGGCGAAGATCTACCACGACGTCACCGAGATCGTGGGCAGCACCCCGCTCGTCCACCTCAACCGGCTCGACGAGGGCCTGCCCGGCAACGTCGCCGTGAAGCTGGAGTTCTACAACCCGGCGAACTCCGTCAAGGACCGCATCGGGGTCTCCATCGTCGACGCCGCCGAGAACTCCGGGAAGCTCAAGCCCGGCGGCACGATCGTCGAGGGCACCTCCGGCAACACCGGCATCGCCCTGGCCCTGGTCGGCGCCGCCCGCGGCTACAAGGTGATCCTCACCATGCCCGAGACCATGTCCACCGAGCGGCGGGTCATGCTCCGCGCCTACGGCGCCGAGATCGTCCTGACCCCCGGTGCCGAGGGGATGCGCGGAGCGGTCGAGAAGGCGCAGGAGATCGTCGGCTCCAGTGACAACGCCGTCCTCGCCAGCCAGTTCGCCAACGAGGCCAACCCCGCGATCCACTACCGGACCACGGGCCCCGAGATCTGGGAGGACACCGACGGCCAGGTCGACGTCTTCGTCTCCGGCGTGGGCACCGGCGGCACCATCACCGGCGCGGGCCGCTACCTGCGCGAGCAGAAGCCGGACATCCGCCTGGTCGTCGTCGAGCCGGCCGACTCACCCCTGCTCACCGAGGGCAAGGCCGGCCCGCACAAGATCCAGGGCCTCGGGGCGAACTTCGTCCCCGACAACCTCGACCGGGACATCTACGACGACGTCTACGACGTGAGCGTCGAGGACTCCGTGCGGGTCGCCCGGGAGCTGGGCACCAAGGAGGGCATCCTCGGCGGGATCTCCTCGGGCGCCATCGTGTGGGCCGCCCTGCAGGATGCCGCCAAGGAGGAGAACCGCGACAAGTTGATCGTGGCGGTTGTGTGCGACTACGGGGAGCGCTACATCTCCACCCTGCTCTACGAGGACATCCGCGGCTGAGGCCCTGCCAGGGTTGCCGACCCACATCACCGATCCGCAGCTGCCGCAAGCCACCACCAAGGCCGAGCTGATGGCCCGCGTGCTGGCCGAAAACGGCCTGGGGCACGTGGGTCTCGCCCTCGATCTGGAGTCCCCGTAGCTGTCCGCCGGAGGAGAACCGCGCGTGGTCATTCCCTGGAGTCCGCCCTAACCGCGGCACCTCCGTCTCGGGCCGCATCGCCATTGCCCGGAGAGCCAATGCCCCCGCAGCCGGTGGTCGCCGCCCCGACGGCAACGGTGATTCCCGTTGCTATGATCGACGTATAACGATCATCTCTGAGTGTGCCGGCGTGCGCCCCAGGCCCTCGACAACAGGCCCGCCGTGTTGCGCTCAGAGGCCTATCGGCTTCCCGGTTCATCGTTTCCGGGGTCAGCCCCTACCCGTCCCCGAGCCCGTTTCGACCCTGAGGTGAAATGCCCGTGCCCTCGAACTCTTCACTGCCCACCCACCCGTCCCGCCGCCGTGTGCTCTCCTTGGCCGGTGCAGGAGTCCTCGGGGTGGTCATGGCCGGCTGCGGTGCGGAGGAAGATCCCCTGGCCCAACAGGCCAACACGGGAGACGAGAAGGGCTACATCGCCGGGGACGGCACCGTCTCGGAGTACGCCCCGGATCAGCGGGGGGAGCCGGTGCAGTTCAGCGGCACCCTTTTCGATGGGACCGAGCTCTCGGCCGAGGACTTGCGGGGGAAGCCCGCGCTGCTGAACTTCTGGTACGCGGCCTGCCCTCCGTGCCGGGTGGAGGCCCCGGACCTCGCCGAACTCGCCCAGCAGTTCGAGGGGCAGATCGCCTTCTACGGGGTAAACCTGCGCGATGATCAGGCCACGGCCGAGGCCTTCGAGCGGACCTTCGGGATCCCGTACCCCTCCTTCGAAGACAAGGACGGGAAGGTGGTGATGGCCCTGAACGCCTATGTGCCCCCGCGGGCGGTGCCCACCACGCTGGTGCTCGACGCCCAAGGCCGGGTCGCAGCCCGCATCCTGGGGATCGCAGACCGGTCCATCCTCGAGACCCTCCTCGAGGACACGGTGGCCGAGACAGCATGACTTCCGGCACCCCCTCCGCCGTCCCCGCACAGGGAGCTGAAAGGTCACCATGAGCACCACTAGCAGCAGGCAGAGCACCCCTGAGGACACCCCCGGCAGGGGCCCCCGAGGCTCATCGCCCACCGGACCCGGCAAGAACCCCGGGGATGTCGAGCTGCCGGCGCTGGGGCCGGTCGGGATGGCCCGGTGGGCGTGGGCGCAGCTGACGAAGATGAACACCGCCCTGTTCCTGCTGCTGTTGCTGGCGGTGGCGGCGGTGCCCGGCTCGACCTTCCCGCAGCGGATCCAGGACACGGGTGCGGTGGCCGACTACATCGATGCCAACCCGACCCTGGGCCCGTGGCTGGACCGGCTGCAGTTCTTCGACGTGTTCTCCTCCGTGTGGTTCTCCGCGATCTACATCCTGCTGTTCGTCTCCTTGGTGGGGTGCGTACTGCCCCGGGCGGGCAAGCACTGGCGGGCCTGGCGGGCGCAGCCCCCGCGCACCCCTAAACGGCTGGAACGGCTGCCCGAGCACCGCCGCCTGGTCCTCGGTGGGCCCGCGGACGCCCCGGCCCCGGACGAGGTCGTGGCCCAGGCCGCCCGCCTGCTGGGCAAGCGCGGCTACCGGGTGGCCGTGCGCGACACAGGAGGACCGGCACCGTCGGTGGCCGCCGAGCGGGGAATGTGGAAGGAGGTCGGCAACGTCGTCTTCCACCTGGCGCTGCTGGGCGTGCTGGTCTCCGTGGCCGTGGGGTCCCTGTTCGGCTTCAAGGGCCAGAAGATCCTCGTGGAGGGCGATTCGTTCGCCAACTCGTTGATCAACTACGACGCGTTCATCCCGGGCACCAACTACGACCCCGACCAGCTGGAGCCGTTCTCCCTCACCCTGGAGAACTTCGAGGTCGAGTTTTACCGCGACACCGCCGTTCCCAGTCAGTATGGGACTCCGGTGGACTTCACCGCCGAGGTCACCGTCCAGCAACCCGGAGGACAGCCGCGGCAGGAGACCCTGAAGGTCAACGCCCCGGTCAACGTCGACGGGGTGAAGTCGTTCCTGATCGGCAACGGCTACGCCCCCCTGATCCGGGTGACCGACGGCAACGGCGACGTCGCCTTCGAGGGGCCGGTGGTGGGCATTCCTTCCGACGGGGTCTACACCTCTTCACTCGTGCTCAAGGTCCCCGACGCTGCCCCGGACCAGCTAGGCTTCACCGGCCTGCTGCTGCCCACCGCCGTCACCGGGGCCGATGGGCTCCCGCGGTCGGCGGATCCGGGACTGGCCAACCCGAAGCTGATCCTGTCCTCCTACTCCGGGGACCTCGGACTGGACTCCGGAGTCCCCCAGAACGTGTACGCGCTTGACGTCGAAGGGCTCACCGAGCTCAACGGCATGCTCACCCCCGATGGGCCGATCACCCTGGATGCCGCGGGCCCGGTCTACGAGCTGCCCCAGGGCAAGGGCAGCATCGAGTTCCTCGATGTGAAGCGCTACGTGGGCCTGGATATCGTCTACGACCCGGGACGGACGGGCGCCTTCGTGTCCTTCGTGCTGGCCTTCACGGGCCTGTTGATGTCGATGTTCATCGCCCGCCGCCGCCTCTGGGTGAGGGCCTCGAAAGGCGTCGACAAGGACGGGGCCCCAACCACAATCCTGGAGTACGGTCTGCTGGCTCGCGGGGAGGACCCCCGGCTGGCGGCCGAGGCGCAGCGGCTGGGCGAGCTGTTCACCCAGCAGTGGGGCACCGCGCCCCCGCCCGCTGACGCTGCCGCACACCCCAAAACGAGCAGGGCCCACAGCGGGCCGGCCCACACCTGAGAGGACATCACCGATGACCGTCAATGAGGACCTGGGCGCCTGGAGCCAGTTGTTCATGCTCCTGGCCGCCATGACCTACCTGGTGGCCTTTGTGGCCTTCGCCTGGGACATGGCCTCCCACTCCAAGATCCTGCGCAGGGCCCGACCCGAGCAACACAACAGATCGGAAGGGCAACTGGTCGGCGCGGCAACCACTGCCACGGTGAACACGGTGGAGGCCGATGATTCCCGGGCCGGGCTGGGCACCGGTGACCGCGGCCGCGGGTACCCGGCCTCCGCCCAGTCGGTGCTGGCCGAACACGTCGCTGACTCCTCCATGCGCTACACCGGGACCCGCCGCCCAGCGGCCCAGGCGGCCGTGACCGTCATGGTCCTGGCCTTCGCCCTGCACGCCGTGGCTGTGATGGCCCGGGCGGTGGCCGCCGGACGGGTGCCCTGGGGCAACATGTACGAGTTCGCCACCACCGGGGCACTCGTCGTGGCCGGGGTCTACCTGGGTGCGCTGCTGCTGAGGGACCTGCGCTTCGTGGGCACCCTCGTCACCGGGCTCGTGGTGATCATGCTCACCGCCGCCACCATCGGCTTTCCCACCCCGGTGGGCCCGCTGGTCCCCGCGCTGCAGTCCTGGTGGCTGGTCATCCACGTCTCCATCGCCGTGGCCGCCTCCGGGATCTTCACCATCACCTTCGCCATGGCCGTCCTCCAACTGCTGCAGGCCCGCCGGGAGAAAGCCATTCTGGCCGGTGAGGCCCCCGGCATGGGCTTCCTGGGCATGGTGCCCTCCGCCCAGGCGCTGGAGAACCTGTCCTTCCGGCTCAACGCGATCGGCTTCGCGTTCTGGACCTTCACCCTGGCCGCCGGCGCGATCTGGGCCGAGCAGTCCTGGGGCCGCTACTGGGGCTGGGACGTCAAAGAAGTCTGGACGTTCGTGATCTGGGTCGTCTACGCCGCCTACATGCACGCTAGGGCCACCCGCGGCTGGACCGGCACCCGCTCAGCCTGGCTGTCCATCGTCGGATACTTGTGCGTCATCTTCAACTTCGCCGTCGTCAACACGGTCTTCACCGGCCTGCACTCTTACTCCGGGCTGTAACCCCGGCGGCGTAGACCGCCAGCTACGGGGCGGGATTCGTCGTGATCCAGCAGGGAACGGATTGCAGAAACAGGCACGGAAAGAACCCATGGGCCGCTGCCCCGCGGCGCTGGGGCGCGCATCAGGGATACTCCCGGCGCCGCCCTGCGATGGCGTCCCGATCACGGCACCCCGCCCCAGCACTTCCTTGATTTCCGGGCCTGAGAAGGACCCCTTTCGCAGCGCCCATCCAGGCACCACCACGGCCAGGCGGATATCTTCTTGGCGCATCGACCGGCCGGTGCCGGTGCCCGGTACTCAGACATCCAGCAAAGGTCACCCGTGAAGCGCTCTGCCACCATCACCGCCCTCGTCCTGGGGTGCGCTCTGGTGCTGCCCGGATATACCGGCAGCATCGAAGAAGCAGCCGAGGAGAAATCCTCCGGAACTTCTTTTGCTGCAAGCGGAGTCAGCGCCCTGGAGGCGGTTGGCATTCACCTAAGACTTCCCCCCAGTAACATGCACGCGAACCATGTGCCGGAGTGAATCGCACCAGGTCCCGTGGAGGCTCTGTCCCAGGTTTCGCCCTATCAGCGGCCGCTGGCTCCGGCCAGGAAGAAGAGAACGGCGGCAGTGCACAGGAGATATGCGATCAGAGCCCCACCGAGCATGACGACATCGCGGAGGATGAACCCGTAGGAGTCGTGGCGTTCGCGGCGGTAGCTCAGAACGGCGAAGAGCACCGGCATGAGCGCAACGAAAGCCATAACGGTGAGCACGACCGGGTAGTTCTGCACCGGCACGGTCACGATCGCCAGAGGCAGCACCGCAAGCGTGAAGGTCATGGTGTGGTCGGCGAAGACGCTGGTGATCCCGCTGGTCACCTGCCCACTGCGGACCACGGACCAGGTGGTGAACACCTGCGGCAGAGCAGTCATGAACGCGGTGATGAACAGCCCGCTGACCAGCGGTGCCAGGCCAAGCGCTGAACCGATCTGCTGGGTTCCGGTGACGAGGACGTAGGAACCCACGGCAAGTGCGGCTACACCGCCGAGCGTCAGCAGGGTCTGTTTCCCCGACCACGAGACCTGACCACGTTCACCACCACGACCGCGGAAGAGGGCCTGCCCGAGGTAGATGACGTATGCGACCACGGCGATCAAGCCATCGATCGGCTGCAACCCTCGCCAGGCCGGAGGCAGGATGAGCACCGCGAACAGGGCGACGACGGCAAGGTAGGGCAGTGCATCGATGAGCACCGCGCTCTTCTCGATCCGCAGGCCCTCGCCCTGCTCGGCAGGTTTCTTGTCGCTGGTCGCCCGGTTCTTCCGAAACGCCGCGTAGCCGACCGCGACGGTGATCGGGATCGAGACCACGGTGGAGCCGAGCATGCTGCCCAGTCCGACCGCTCCGGCCCCGGTGGCCGCGCTGACGACGTTGATGCCGACATCGGGGCTGGCGCTGCCGAGAGCGACCAGTGGGCCGCCGGCGGCGCCGGTGAACCCGTACCGCTGCCGTACCGCCTTCAGGGGAGCGGCCAGCTGCTCAGCGCCCCAGCGGGTGGCGAATGCCGCCAAGACCAAGCCCACCACCCACACCCACGTCATCGCGGCCCTCCCCCCACCGTTGCGCTCGACGGTACGGAGCGCACGTCGGAGATCACGAATCCGCTGGATGGCAGGGTGGGCATGCGACGCAGGCTGATCCGCAGATCCTGGGACGGGACGTCATAGGTCATCTCCCGCGTCAGGATGGCCAGCGCCGCCTTCATCAGGGCGATGGTGATCCACTCCCCCGCGCACCGGTGGCCGATGTGGTGATCCCCGCCGCCTTGTGGGATGAGACCGTAGGCGCCGCCGTCCCAAGTGGTGAAGCGGTCCGGATCGAAGATCTCGGGGTTCTCCCACAGGTCGGGGTGGTGGTTGGTGCCGTACAGGTCCAGGAGCGTTCTACGCCCCTGGGGGAAGTGCACGCCCTGCCAATCGAAGGCAGTGCGCACCCGAGCACCGACCATCGGGAAGAAAGGATAGAAGCGGCGGACCTCCTGAACGAACAACTCGGCGTCGCGGTCACCGCCCTGGCGCAACCGGCTTCGCCACTGGGGGTGCTGGTGCAGGGCCAAGGCCGCGAAGATGATGAAGCGGTCGACCGCGACCGTGGGACGCACGAGGTTGAGCAGCTCGACCGCGGCAATCCGGCTGCCCAACAGCTGCCCACCAGGCTCGCGGTGAGTGGACACGACCTGCAAGGCGCTGCCCTCCGGGGCAGCGTGCTCCCCGCGGCGTACCCGATCCACCAGGTCCGCAATGGCTTGTTCGGCCCCGTGGCGGGCGCGCCGGCCCCGCCAGTGCCGGGGACCGACCGCAGCGGGAGCCTCGATCATGGCGTGCAAGGACTGGGTGCGGCCCCTGACCTGGGACTCGGTGACGGGGACACCGACCCAGCTACTGACCGCCTGGCACAGGATCTGCCCGACCTCCTCGTACAGCACGATGCGGTCAGCGGCTTCCCACCCGATAATCCGGGCTCTCCAGCCGTCGGCGACCAGGCCCGTCAAAGTACGGATGTCGTGCGGGGTCATGAGATCCATGAACATCTGCTTGCGCGCCCGGTGGGTCTGTCCGTCTAGGCCCTGCACGCCACCGACACCGAGCAACGTCTTCTGCACCCGCATTGGGAAGGCACCTCGTCGCTGGAACCGGTCGGCGTCGTAGAAGACCTGCGCGGCCTCCGCACCGCGCAGACACACCGTCGGCTCCAGCAGCAGGCGGGTCTGGAACACATCGGTTCCGTACCGTTCACACCGCCGGGACACGAACTCATAGCCCTGCCAAGCCAAGGCCAGAGTGCTGTCCATACTGAGGTCGTACGCCATGCGTCCCATCAGGACTCCCTCTCACGGTGGACTCGCGGCATCGTGGCCTCGGACCTCGGACCTCGGACCTCGGACCTCGGAAAGCATGATCGCGACTGAAGGATGACATTACCCTGGCGAGGTACCAACGTCAGATGCCGATCGAAGCGCTACAGCGGTAATACCTTCCAAGACGGGATCCCGAGCCCCTGCGATGGCGACCTGATGCAACGCGTCCGACCGGACGCGGCCGGCGATCACCCGATGTCTGTCAGCGGAACATGGGCCACGGATGATGAGTCTGATGGGCAAGCTGGGTCTGACACCGTCGACGGTGTCGACCCCCGTGGGAGCACCGCGACCGGTGGGTGTCAGAGGCCGGTGAAGGCGGTGAAGAAGCGGAAGAACACCGAGGCGGCCACCGCGACGTAGGTGATGGCGACCAGGGTCCAGGCCCAGTCGGCGGCGAAGCGGGCCAGCCCGGGCGGGGCGGGGATGATGCCGTGGACCATGTTGCGGATGGTGAGCAGGATGGTCAGCGGGATCATCGCCGCCCACACGATCATGCAGTACAGGCACAGGATGTAGATGGAGAACAGCGCCTGGGACCACAACCAGATCGCGAACACCGCCCCGGCGGTGACCCCGACCTGCAGCCCGATCCAGTACCAGCGCCCGAACCGCGCCCCCGAGAGGGCCGCCATGGCGGTGGTAATGACCACGGCGAAGGCGACGATGCCGATCAGCGGGTTGGGGAAGCCGAACAGTTCCGACTGCCAGGTGCCCATGACCTGCCCGCAGGAGACCCAGGGGTTGATGTCGCAGCTGGTGACGTGGCCGGGGTCGCGGTAGAGGGCCAGGCGCTCGAGCACCAGGACACCGGAGGCGATCCAACCGATCACCCCGGTCACCAGCAGCAGGACCGCGAAGGGCCGGTACCGGGCGAAGCCGGGCAGGTGGGTCTCGGTGGCCGGGCCGGCGTCGGTGTGATGGGTGGTGCTGGTGGTGGGGTCAGCCATGGTGGGTGTCCTTGACGGTTCCGTTGTCGATGACAGGGGTGTCGGCCTGGGGTCTTCGGGCCAGGACGGCCAGGGCGGTGGCCAACAGGGGCAGGGCCCCGGCCAGGAGGATGGAGCTGGCCGCGGATTGCTGGTCCGCCAGCGGGGCGGGGCCCCAGTCCCTCCCCAGCCCGGAGAACCACTCCGGTTGGATCAGCGCTGGGGACAGGGCGGTGGCCCCCGCCCAGAGCCCCAGGGCGGTGGCTGTCCCGACCAGCGTCAGAGCTTGGGTGTGCACCGCAGCCCGGTCGCGTGGTGGGACCAGCACGGCGGCGGCGAAGATCAGGCCCAGGACCAGGGCGGTGGTATTCATCAGTTCGTGGCCGACGTGGGTGTGCAGGGCCAGGGCGAAGGCGGGGGTGTAGTAGAAGACACCGAGCCCGGCCAGGACCAGGACCGCGGCCGGGATCGGGTGGGCCATCAGCGCCCCGGTCCGGGAGGTGCGCCATGCGGTGGTGAGCTCGCGCGCCCCGGTGGAGCCGTCGGTGCGGGCCGGCACCAGGGCCGCGGCCAGAAGCCCGGGTCGTCCGGCGATCAGCAGCAACGGCACCGGGAAGGCCAGCAGCAGGTGGGCGGTGGTGTGGATGCTGAACAGGATCGGGGCGTAGACGGCCGGCAGCCCGCAGGTGACATAGACCAGCAGCACGAGTCCGGCCAGGAACGCCACCGTGCGCGCCACCGGCCACGGTGTCCTGGTGTAGCGCAGGCGTCGCGCCCCGGCCAGGTAGAGGCAGGCTGCGAGGATCGCCACGGCGATCCACAGCCAGTCCAGGCGCCACTGGGTGACCCACCCGGAGGCGCTCAGCGGTGGGGGCAGCAGGTAGCCGGTGAGGATCTCGGCGGCGGTGATGTCCGGTTCCCGTTCCAGGGGCACCGGGGTGGGGGTGCGCCCCAGGGCCACGCCCAGGGCCATCACCGCGCAGAGGATGAAGGCCTCCACGGTGATCAGCCGCCACACCCTGCCCCGGCTCGCAGGCCCGGCAGCAATGACCCGGCCGTTGAGGTACCCGAGCACCCCCAGGGCCACGGTGGCGATCGTCTTGGCGATCACCAGTGCCCCGTAGCCGGAGGCCAGCCCGTCCCACCCACCGATCCGGTAGACGGTGTTGATAACCCCGGAGACGGCCACCACGACGAAAGCCACCGCGGCCAGGGCGGAGAAACGCACCAGCACGCCGTGCGTGGCCTGCGGGGTGGTCAACAGCGGGACGAGCAGGGCGAGCACGATGATCCCGCCGGTCCAGATCCCGGCCCCGAGCAGGTGCAGGGCCAAAGCGTTGACGGCCCCGTTGTGGTCATCGACCCCGGCCACGTGCCCGAGCTGGGACAGCGGAATGACGGCGGCCAGGGCCACCACGGTGGTGGCGGTCACCGGCCCCGGGGAGCGGGCGAGCACGGCCAAGGTGGTGGTGAGCGCGGCCATCACCGCGGTCACCGCCCACGCCTGGCCGGGAATCAGGCGGGTCACGTAGTAGCCCAGCTGTCCGGTGAACTCGGTCGAGCCCGAGACGGGGGCACCGATGGTGTCGGCGTAGCTGAGCACGATGATCGCCACCGCGGCCAGCGTCCACACCGCCGCCGCCCCCGCGGCCACGTTCAGCACCCGGGCGAAGGCCGGGTGCTCGGCTCCGGGTGTTCTCGCGCCGTGGGCCGGGGTGGACCGGGGCACGACGGTGGTGGCGAAGACCAGCCCTGCCCAGGTGATGGACATGGCCAGATGGTGCACGGTCGTGGCCGCCGGCAGTCCCCAGCGCACCATCGCCCCGGGATCGAGCACCTCCCGGGCCGCGGTGGCCCCGGAGGAGCTCAGGGCCACCCACAGCACGGTGAGGGTCATCAGGCCGACAACGATGAGAGCAGCGGTGGCGACGCCCCGGCGCCGTCCAACCACTGCCAGGGCCGGCGCCGACGGGGCGGGCGGTGGTGTGGTGGTGGTGCGGGATGGACTGGTCATCGGGTCAGTCGGTGGCTGCGGTCTCGACAGCGGCCCGGAAGGCTTCCAGGGATTCGGGGTTGAGCACTTCTCCGTCGAGGTAGAACGTCGGGGTCCCGGCCACGCCCAGGGCTTCACCGTCAGCCACATCGAGCTTGATCCGCTCTTCGGTGGCCGGGTCGGCCACCGCGGCATCGAAGGCGGCCATGTCCAGGCCGAGGTCCTCGGCGAAGCCGCGGAAGAGTGCGCTCTGGTCCTCGGCCGATTCCCCCCATTCGGCCTGGGTCTCGAACATGCGCTGATACATGGCCTCGTACTGTCCCTGCTGGGCGGCGGCCTCCACGGCCACCGCGGCGTTGACGGAGTTGCGGTGACCCGGCAACGGGAAATAGCGGTGCACGAAGGTGACGGTGTCGCCGTACTCGGCCCGCAGGTCTTCGACGAAGGGGTAGGCGGCCCGGCAGGCCTCGCACTCGTAGTCCAGGAACTCCACCAGCACCGCCTGCTCATCCGGGGCCTTCGAGAGCACTCGGCTGTTCTCTCGCACCAGCTGCCCCACATCTTCGGGTACTTCAGGGGTGGAATTGGCACGGGCGATGAGGATCGGGATGGCCACGGCGGCCACGATGGCGACCAGGAGGATCCACACGAGGATCTTGGCCTTCGAGGGTTTCCGCTGGGGGGCGCTCGTACTGGCGGTAGTGCTCACAAGGGGTTTCCGTTCTGTCTCAGGCAGCAGGGCATACCGGGAGTGGAGGGGTTCTAGTGGCGGAGAGTCTCGTCCCCGCGGTGGGAGGCCGGTTCGATCTGGAAGGTGGAGTGCTCGATGGCCACGTCGAAGTCACGGGCCACACAGGCCTGCAGATCCGCCAGCACGACACCGGCGTGCTCGGCGCTCAGGCAGCCGTCGTGGACGGTGACGTGGGCCGAGAGCACCGGGGTGTCGGAGTCGATGCGTGAGGCGTGCAGGTCGTGCACCCCCACCACGTGGGGCAGGGACTCCAGGCGGGTGCGGACCTCATCCAGATCCAGACCCTTGGGAGTGGTTTCCATCAGGACCTCGATGGTGTCGCGCAGCAGAATCAGGGCCCGGGGCACGATCAGGGCGGC
Organism: Kocuria gwangalliensis; assembly: GCF_039544365.1. Lineage (NCBI taxonomy): Bacteria > Bacillati > Actinomycetota > Actinomycetes > Micrococcales > Micrococcaceae > Kocuria > Kocuria gwangalliensis. The sequence goes on from NZ_BAABLN010000005.1 coordinate 99,976, forward strand.
GATCAGCAGGGACACGATCGCATCCGCCTGGGTCCACCCAGTGGTGGCGATGACGATCGCGGAGACGATGACCGCCACCGAGCCCAGGGCGTCGTTGGCGACCTCCAGGAAGGCGGCCTTCATGTTCAGGTTCTCTCCCCGCCCCGAGGCCAGGATGATCAGCCCGATGATGTTGCCGACCAGCCCGATCACCCCGAACCACAGCATGGCCGAAGACTCGACCTCCGGGGGCTCCAGCAGCCGGCGGATACCTTCGACGGCAACGAACCCGCCCACGGCCAGCAGCACCGAGGCCTGGGCGGCCGCGGCGACGATCTCCGCCCGCTTGTACCCCCAGGTGCGTTTGTCCGTGGCCGGCTTCAGGGCCAGGGTCGCCGCGATCAGCGCGATCAGCAGCCCGGCGGAGTCGGTGAACATGTGCCCGGCATCGGCCAGCAGCGCCAGGCTGCCCGAGATCACCGCGCCGATGATCTCGGCGACCATGATCGTGGCGGTGATGGCGAAGACTACTGCCAGCTTTCCCCGCCGCCCGGTGGCACCGTGGGCGTGATCGTGCTCACCGCTCACGCCGGAACCTCTTGGGTGCTGGCCGCACCGGCGAGCTCCTCGGCGGCGCACTCCGGCGTGCCGCACTGGCACACCGCCTCGACGGTGAGAATCGTGCCCAGCAGGTCCTCCAGGGCGTGGGCCAGCTTCGGGTCCGAGAGCTCATAGCGCACATTGCGTCCGGCCGGCACGCCCACGACCAGCCCGCAGTCGCGCAGGCAGGCCAGGTGGTTGGACAGGATCTGCCGGCTCACCCCGATCTGGGCCGCCAGTTCCAAGGGCACCGCCGGGCCCTGCTGCAGCTGCAGCAGCACCGCGGCCCGGGTGGGATCGGCCAGTGCTTTGCCGAACCGGGACATCACCTCGACCGGGGACAAGATCCTCATGCCACAACCGTACAGCAGAATCTGTATCAAAGAGGGGCGGGGTCGAGCGAGGCTCGGGCAATGTCCAGCTTGTGTCCCTACGGTGTGGGCGGATGGGGGTGCCGTCCGCCACTGCGGCGCCCCCGTCCTCGAACCACCACGGCACCTCGTGCGGCCGTTGCCGCAATGCCCCTGCGGGGAGGGAAGGCGATTGTCTGCCTCCGGCAGGAGACGGGTGGAGCCCATGATCACTTTCTGCGCTGCTCCGCTGGGCAGCCCGCCCGTGCGCCGTTTCCCGACCGGGTGCAAGGCGGCCGGGCCGTGGCGACCGATCGACTCTGCGATCCAGGCACGAAGTACCCCAAATATGTCGCCGATGACGATCCTCTCGGAGCACTTCGCACCTGACGGAAGGCCTCCCGTCAACCGGCCACCACTGGTGGGGCGAAGCTCAGCGGTAGGTGTAGTACCCATCGAGGGGCATGGCGTTGACGGGTACTACACCTACCGCTGAGCCGGACTCGCTGCTGCGGTGCCCCACATGGTCACCGCAGCAGATCCCCGGACCGCTCTCACCCGGGGCCGGACCGCCTCTACCTCACGCGCACCTGCTGCGCCCTTCACCTGCTGCGGGAGTGCTCCTCTCCGAAAGCACCCCCGTCGGACATCGGTCGTTTCGGTGACACCGTCCGGGATCAGGCCTGCACTGGGGCGGTGAGTGATGCGCTGGGCGCGGCCTGAACCAGTTTCCGCGGCTAACCGGCCGACCACTTGAGTCCGGCGCCCGCGTCTCCACCGTCCAGACCCAGACCGATGTCCTCGTCGACTGCTCCCCGGGGGCGCCCACATCGGGGTCCATCCCGGCGGCGGCGAGGCCGTGCACGGCGGCCGGAACGGCCACCAGGCGGTCCTCGACAGCGTCAACGTCGGCTCCGGGCCGGTCCAGGTTTGCCTACGCTGAGCCGGTTCAGGCATCACATACTCCGGGTGCGTCCTCTTTGAACGACCAGCAAGGAGTGCGCACCCGGTCCTCACATACCGCCCCAGGCCTGGATCTTCTGCGTCGTCGCCGTTAGCCACCGAGGACGCGCCTCTCCTGCGCTCGAGGATGCACACTCGCCGACATGTCCAGGAGTGGATGGTGGACGATCTTCCGAAGAAGGCCTTGCAGGAAAGGCTCAGCGCAGTGAGCTACTGTCCTGCCCGTTCATGAGGAGCAAGACCCTTTTTGGGCCTTTCAAGGAGGACGCATGGCTGGCGGTACGGACCCGGAGCGGGCGCGGCAGCAACGTGCTGCGCTGCTGGATCAGCACTGGGCGGCCGATGCCCGGGCCACCCGCAGGCGGCGGCTCCTGGCGGGCGCGGGCGCGGTGACGGCTGTCGCGGCGGTCGGGGCCCTGGTGACGGTGGCGGTGATCAACGATCCCCCGCCCCAGGCGCGGGAGGACATCGAGATCGCCGGGCTGCAGACCTACGAGGGCCTCGGCAACTCCCACGTGGAGACCGCGGTGGACTACGAGCAGTCCCCCCCGGTGGGCGGGGACCACGCCAGTGACTGGCTCAACTGCGGGGTCTACACCGAGCCGGTGCCCGAGGAGAACGCCGTGCACGCCTTGGAGCACGGGGCCGTGTGGGCCGCCTACGACCCCTCCGCCCTGTCCGAGGACCAGGTGGCTGAGTTACGCCAGGCCGTCCCGGACACCTACGTGGTGCTCTCCCCCTACGAGGACCTGGGCGCCCCCATCATGATCTCGGCGTGGGGGGCTCAGGTCGCCCTGGACTCCCCGGAAGATGAGCGCCTGGAGCAGTTCGTGACCAAGTACTGGCAGTCCCCCGACGCCCCGGAGCCCGGGGCATCCTGCACCGGCGGCATCGATGCCCCCAGCCGGGTCGCATGAGCACCAGCACCACCGGCGCCGCCTCCAGGAGCTCGGCAGGGCACCGGGGACGGTGGGTCCTGCTGGTGCTGGCGGCCGTGCTGTTGGTGGCGGCCGGCTGGGCGGTGGGGCAGCTGAGCGCTCCGACGTCGTCCACCCCGGCGGAGGGCAGCCCGGAAGCCGGGTTCGCCCGCGACATGCAAACCCATCACCTGCAGGCGGTGGAAATGAGTTCCTTGGTCCGTGACCGTACGGAAGACCCGGAGATCCGCCGGTTGGCATACGACATCTCCCGCACCCAGCAACAACAGGCCGGGCAGATGTACGGCTGGCTCTCCGTGTGGGGATTGCCCCAGGCCTCATCCCAACCGGCCATGGCCTGGATGGACGACGGCGACCAGAACCACACATCCATGCCCGGCATGGACTCCACGAGCCCTGGTCCGGACGCGCGAATGCCGGGCATGGCCACCGCCGAGCAGCTGGCCGAGCTGGAGGACGCCCAAGGCCAGGAGGCCGAACGGCTCTACCTCGAGTTGATGATCCCCCACCACCAAGCCGGAGCAGCCATGGCCCAAGCCATCCTGGAGCACACTGACAACCCCGTGGTGACCTCTCTGGCGCAATCGATCGCCACCAGCCAGACCTCGGAGATCAAGTACATGGAGGACCTGTTGGAGAAGCGCCGCAACCCATCATGATCTCCGTTCGCACGCCAGGATCAGCACCCGTGGCCGGGTCCGCGCAAAAGCTGACGGGCCCAGACGTGAACCGGTTCCCATGCTCGGCCCAGCTGTGCGCCGGGGACCGGAATCCACCGGGGCTCTTCGGCCCCGATCCCCAATATCGCGGGCAGGTCCGGGGAGAGGCCGGCGTGGCAGGCCCGTCCCTCCTGGACCGGTCCTGGGCTCAGGGCCCGATCCGGACCTCGGGACCGTTCTGTGGCATGCAAAAATGTCCTCATGGCAGTCGATGCTTTCCGTGACCATGGTTGACCGCAACATGGCCGGGCCGGTCTGGGTCCCGTCCGAGCCGCCGAGCTTGGAGAACTTCCTGGCCCCCACGTTGCAACCAATTCCACTCATCCCGGCCATCGCGCTGGTGCTGGCTGTGTTGTATTTGGTCGGAGCGGCCCGGCTGTGGAGGGCACGCCGGCGGTGGCCGGTGTGGCGGACCCTGTGCTTCTTCGCCGGGTGCGCGGTCACAGCGGTCATCATGGGCGCGGGAATTGAAGGCTACGGGTTGCGCATGTTCTCCGTGTTCATGTTCCAGCAGCTGACTTTGATGATGTTCGTTCCCGCGCTGCTGGTCCTGGGCAGCCCGGGCACTTTGCTGCTGCGGGCTGCACCCCATCGCGGGCCCGGCGCCGTGGTGCTGCGCCTGGCCCTGTGGGGGTTGCGTTCGAGGTGGGGCAGGCTCGCCATCCATCCTGCCTTCTTGGTTCCGTTGTTCCTGGTCAGTTTCTACGGGGTGTATCTCAGCGGACTTGACGACCGGTTGCTGCCCACCTGGTACGGCCACATCGGGCTGGAACTGCTGTTCTTGGCCTCCGGGATCCTGTTCACGATCCCGTTGCTGTCGGCCGACCCGTTGCCGGCCAAACAAACCTACGGCAGTCGCTTGGCCGACATCGTCCCCGAGATGCCGTTGCACGCCTTCTTCGGCGTCATCGTCATGATGGCTCCGCTACCCGTCGTGGAGTTTTTCGCCACCCCGCCAGGCAGCTGGAACCTTGACCCGATGGCCGACCAGGTCCTGGCCGGCTCGTTGGCCTGGTCCTACGGTGAATTGCCGTCCGTGCTGATTCTGCTGTTCATCATGAGCCAGTGGCACCGCGAGGATGCGCGCAACGCCGCCCGCGAAGAGGCCGAGGCCGCCGTCAGAGGCACCCCGGATTTGGATGCTTACAACGCCTACCTGGATCAGTTGCAGCAGCGCACCGAGGACCGCTAACCCCTATGTGGACCGGCTGACGTCACCGGAAGCCGGCTGGGACGGCCAGGGACGCCGACACGACCCGCCGCCCCCAACCGTTCCCAGGTGCGTGGCCTGCCGGTGGCCTGCAGGGTCCTATGGGACCAGGAGAGGCCGTCCAGGGTGTGGAAGACCCGGGCGCCGACCATCTCGGCCAGTTCTCGGCCTGGTGCACATCCGTGGTGCTGATGGTGGCGGACCTGGAGACGACCGTTCGCAGGCCCGCATGGCGCGCCCGGAGACGCGGCAGCGGACACAGCCAGGGCACAGGGAAAGGATAAGCCCGGGACAGTCCGCCCTGGTCAAATGGGGGTGGAGGGGCCTGGAGTGCCCGGACCGGTGGGCGGGGGCCCGCCGGTACATCCGAGAGAAGGAGCCCACCAGCATGGTCAGCATCCACCACCCGACCTCGGGGACGCGGGGGCCAACTGGGGACTCAGGTCTCCCGCTGGTGAAAAAATCCCGGCTGGTGGGCGTCGATGCCGCCCGGGGTCTGGCTCTGGTCGGGATGTTCTCCATCCACATCTTGCCGGCCTGGGACCCCGAGACCTACGAGGTCACCTTGCAGTGGCAGCTGTTCGCCGGCCGGGCCGCGGCCCTGTTCGCGCTGCTGGCCGGGGTCGGGCTGGCGTTCTCCACCGGCGGACGCACAGCCCACCGGGGCCGGACGATGACCGCCGACCGGGTGGGGCTGCTCATCCGGGCCGTGCTGATCACTGTGCTGGGCCTGCTCGTGAACCAGGTCATGCCGGAGGACCCGCCCGCCTACAACATCTTGACCTACTACGGGATGTTCTTCCTGCTGGCCATCCCCTTCCTGCACCTACCCGCACGGACCCTGTTCATCCTCGCCGGAGTGACCGCGGTGACCGCCCCGGTGCTGATGCAGACCCTGCGCGGCGTGCTGCCCGCGATGGAGGTCTACAATCCCACCATCACCGGGGTGCTCACCGACCCTGGCACGGTGCTCTCCCAACTGTTGTTCACCGGTACCTACCCTGCGGCCCCATACCTGACCTACCTGCTTGCCGGCGTAGCCATCGGCCGGCTCAACCTGCGGTCCCTGCACGTCCAGGTCCGGCTGCTCGGGGCGGGCCTGGTCCTGGCTCTGGCCGCGTGGTTGGTCTACTGGGTGCTGATCATGCAGGCCGGCGGCTTTGACCAGCTGATGAGCTCCACCCCGGGACTGAGCCAGGAGCAGATCGACGAGATCATCATCTGGGGCCCCGACCCCGTCCTGCCCGACACGTCGTGGTGGTGGCTGCTAATCCCCGGTCCGCACACCAACACCCCGATCGCGATCCTCTATGGCCTCGGCTCCGGTGCGGCCGTGCTGGGGGCGTTCCTGCTCATCGGGCGGAAGGCCGGCGCCTGGTTGCTGCCGCTCAGTGCTGCGGGCTCCATGACCCTGACCCTCTACACCGCCCACCTGCTGGCACTGGCCGCCATGGTGCACTACGAGGTGCCCCTCCTGTGGTTCCTCATCCACGCAGGCGGGGCGGCGGTGTTCGCGGTGGCCTGGCAGCGCGCCTACGGCCAGGGCCCACTGGAGCTGGCCCTGGCCCGGACCGCCGGCGCCGGGCGTGGGCTCGTGCTCACCTCCGCTCGATGCGAAGACTGAGCCCGGACCCAACTGCAGCAGCGGGTGGGTCCGTCGAGGCGGCGGTATCAAGAATGGGCTCCCACAACACATCCGCTGAACCCACAGAATGGGAAAGCGCCTTCGCCAGTCCCCTCTCTGTCAGCCTTGAGTGAGGCGACCGACCAGCAAGGACCTGCTGTGGGGCCGACACATTTGAGCCCGTGCTCAAAAACCATTCAGCTAGCCGTGGTCCTATTGCAGCGGCGCCCGGCGCCCGGACTTACTGGCCTTCCCTTCTGGCCCTGCCGTGTCGATACAACGTTCAGGAGAACCCCTATGACCGACAACACCGCACAACCTGCTGCTGCGGGATCCACAGCGCCCGCCCGTGATGCTGGAACGGCCGCCCTCGACTTTCAGGATTTGGTGGCTCCGGTTCCGAAAGCGGTGCGCAAAGATTCCGGCACCAACGAGGTGTCCCCGGCTCCCTCCACCGGTGCCCGGTGGGCGGCGGAGTTCGCGGGCACTACCGTGCTGATTTTCGCCGGGGTGGGCACCGGGATTTTCGCCACCCAGGTCATCGATTCCGCACTGGGTTTCGGGCTGGGGCTGCTGGCGGTATTGGTGGCTTTCGGGCATGTCTCCGGGGGTCATTTCAATCCTGCCGTGACCCTGGCGGCGGTCGTGGCCGGGCGCACATCACCCAAGGTCGCCATCGGTTACGTGGTGGCCCAGGTGCTGGGGGCCCTGGTCGCGGTGGGGCTGCTGTGGGCGGTGCTGATGACACTGATCGATGCCGCCACCACCGCCCAGGCTCTGGGGGCGGTGGCCAACGGCTACGGGCAGAACTCCACTTCCCAAGCCGGCTGGCCCACCGTGCTTCTGATTGAGTTCGTGGCGAGCACCTTGTTCGTTCTCGTGGTCCTGGGCTCAACCGCCCCACGGGCCAACGCGGTACTGGCCCCGGTGGCGATCGGGGCGACCTTCGCGTTCCTGCTCACCATCCTGGCGCCGTTCGACGGCGGATCGATGAATCCGGCCCGCTCCACCGGCACCGCGGCCATCGGTGGCGCGCAGAGCCTGTCCCAGCTGTGGCTGTTCTGGGTCGCCCCGTTGTTGGGGGGTCTGGTGGCGGGTTTGATCTACCGTGTGGTGGATTTGGGCCGCGCACCCCGCCCCGCCACTACGCAATCCACGGAAGACGCCACAGCAAACAACAGCACCGACACTTCCACCGCCCCGGAAGTGTGAGGGAATCGAGCAGTGTCTCGTGACGGGACGGTTCTATGCACCATGACGTCCCGTTGGAGCCATGTGGATCAACCCGCGCCAGCGCAGGCCGGCCGAGCGTCGGCGGCTGAGGACAGGTCGCGCGGAGTCCCCGGGAGAGGTGTATCTCATCTGGGGCTGTGATGTCTTGGGAGATCGTCTGCGTTGGCGGGGCGGTCAGAGAACACGCGTCAGTGACCGGTCGCCGTTTCTGGCCTGCGCATGGTCCCTGGGTTGCGGTGGGCGGTGCTGGTGCACCCCTGGTAGGCGGAGGTGGACGTCTGCTCCAGCACGTTGTTCGGCGTGGTGGGTCACGAGCACGACGATGCGGTCGGACAGTGCTGAGCGCAGGTCGGAGATCAGCGAGTCGGCAGCTGGTGCGTCGAGGTGAGCGGTGGGTTCGTCGAGGAGCATGACGTCGGCGCGGGTGAGCAGTGCCCTGGCCACGGCGACGCGTTGACGTTGCCCCCCGGAGAGCTCCCCGCCGCTGGGCCCAACTGGTGTGTCCAAGCCCCGGGGAAGGCTGTCCAGGAAGGGGCCCAGGCCCACACGGGTGAGGACCTCGTACATGTCCTCATCGGTGGGCCGATCGTCTTTACCCCGGGCGAGCAGGAGGTTGCCGCGGATGGTGGAGTCGAACAGATGTGCCTCCTGGGGGCACCAGGCGAAGCACCGCCGCAGCTGCCGGGCGTCGAAGGTGGTGCTGTCGGAGCCGTTGACCTGCCATGAGCCCTCCGCGGCGGGCAAGTGGCCGAGGAGGGTCGCCAGCAGGGTGGACTTGCCTGAGCCGGAGGGACCTTCAACGACGAGCCACTGGCCGCGTCGCACGGTGGCCTGGAGGTGGCGGAATGCCGGGGCCGGCGCCTGGGGCCAGGTGACGGCCAGGTCGGCCAGCGTCAGCTCTTGGACCTGAGCCGGAACCAGCCCGGCGGGGGGCTGAGGTCGCTCGTGACGGGTGGTTGTGGAGGTGACGGCATGGACCTTGCGCAGTGACTGGGCCAGCGCGGACCACTGCTGTACCGCATCGACCACGCCGAGCAGCGGGTCGATCAGGCCCAGAGGCAGCAGCACGAGTCCGGCGACGACCGGTGTGGAAATCGTGCCCGCCGCCAGGGCTTCGGCGGTGGTAGCCAGCATCAGCACGGAGGAAAGAGAACAGGCCAGCACCACGACGGCCTCGCCCAGGCCCCGCGCCCAGGCACTGGAGCGGGTCGACGTGTCCGCGCGCTGCTCGAGGTCGTCCAGCCGGGCGAGCATGTCCTCGGTTCGATCGTTGGCGCGCAGCTCACTGGAGGCGGCGGCCATCGCGGCGAAGCGGCGGATCACTTTGGAGCGAACGACGGTGAGGTGGCGGGCCGCCGAGCGATCGGCCAGCAGCGCCGCGGCGGGCCCGGCGAGCAGCCCGCCGAAAACGGCGACCAGGAGCGTGGGCACCGCGCTGGGACACAGGACCGTGACGGTGACGACAGCCCCCAGGGCGGTGCCGGCCCCGGCCATCGGTGGCAGCAGGACCCTTGGTGCCAGGTCACGGACCCGGTCTGCGGCCTCGACCAGGTGCTCCAGCGCCGCCCCACCGGTGGCCAGGGCCCGGGAGGCCAGGCCGCGGGCGGCTAGCCCGGCCCAGATCCGGGACCTGAGCTCGGTGGTGGCGGACAGGACGGCATCGTGGGTGGCCAGTCGCTCGGCGTAGCGCAGCACGGCACGGCCGATGCCGAAGAAGCGGACGCCGACGATGGCGACCATCAGGTACATGATTCCCGGTTGCTCGCTGGCGCGCACGATCAGCCAGCCCGACAGCGTGGTGAGGGCGGCGGCGAACAGGGCTGAGGCCGTCCCCAGGGCCGCGGCCCCCAGCACGCGCCAGCGAGTGGAGGCGATGAACGCCCCGAGCTCGCCCAACGCACCACCGGAGGTCTCGGCGAGTGAAGAATTGGACGCCTCGCCCTGGCGATCGGGCACCGGCGGCTCCTCCGGGGCGGTGGTTCCTGGCCGGCGGTGCGCCCCCTCCCCGCGGGGGCTGGCGGGCTGCCCCAGGAGCACTGTCTGATCGGCGAGGGCAGTGATCTCGGTTTCGTGGGAAGCCAGGATCACGGTTGTGGTGCCGCGCAGGTTGTCGATGAGGTTTCTGATGCGGTGCGCGTTGGCGGGATCGAGGTGGGCGGTGGGCTCGTCGAGGAGCAGCAGCCTGGCCCCGGCGGTGATGCGGGCCAGGCCCCGGGCCAGGCCCAGGCGGCGCAGCTCCCCGGGACTGAGTTGGTTCGGGTCCGCCTCGGCCAGCCCGGTCAGTCCGACTCGCGCGAGGGCGTGGTGGGCGGAGGCGGTGTCGTGGGCGTAGAGCTGGATCTCGTCGAGGACGGTTTCGCCGACGGTGTGGATGTGCTGAGGCACCCAGGCCACTGCAGCCGGGTCGATCCCGTGGATGGTTCCTTTTTGGGCTTCGATGGTTCCGGCGAGGACCCCGAGCAGGGTGGATTTGCCGCTGCCGCTGGGGCCTTCGACGCTGGTGATGGTTCCGCCGAAAATTTCGGCGTCGAGACCGGATACTGCTGGGGAGGCCCGTCCTGGGTAGCGCACGACCACGCCGCTGATCCGCACCAGGGGTGCCTGGTCCGCCGGAGTGTCCGGCCGGGGGTTGATCGTTGCGGGGTTCGATTCCGGCGGCGTCGTTCTGCGGATGTCGGGGGCCGGGGACTCGGCGACGATCTCCCGGGAGCGATGCAGGGCTGCCATGCCGTCCTGGGAGGCGTGGAAGGCTGCGCCGAGGTCGCGGAAGGGGGCGAAGCATTCAGGGGCGAGGATGAGGGCAACGAGCCCCACCAGGAGGTCGAGGTCACCGTAAACGAGACGCACGCCGACGAACACCGCCACGACGGCGACCGAGAGCGTGGCGATCAGCTCGAGCACCAGCGCGGAGAGGAAAGCGGTGCGCAGCGTCACCATGGTCGTGTGCCGGTGCTGCTCGGAGACATCGCGCAACGCCGCAGCCTGCTCCTCGATCCGCCCCAGGCCCACGAGGACGGGCAGTCCACGGGCGAGTTCGACCAGGTGGTGGGAGAGCCGTTGAAGAACGGCGGAAGACTCCCCGGCCTTGTCCTGGGAGTGCAGTCCGATCAGTGCCATGAACACCGGGATCAGGGGCACGGTGAGCACGATGATGAGGGCGCTGACCCAGTCGGCGGCCAGAATCCTCGCCCCGACCAGCAGAGGCACGGCGGCGGCGGCGGTGACCGAGGGCAGCACGCGCGCGTAGTAGTCGTCGAGGGCGTCGAGGCCGATGGTGCCCACGGTGGTCGTGGCGCCGACGTCGTGGCCACCACCGGCCATGAGGCCGGTGGCGAGTTCTCGGCGCAGCCCCCGCTTCGCCCGACCGGCGGCGCGGACGGCGACGACCTGGGTGGCCCAGGTGGTTCCGGCACGCAGCAACCCGGCGCCGATCCCGACCAGCAGAGCCCGTTGCCAGGCCGCCGTGTCATGAGCGATGACCCCGACGATGCCGCGAGCCAGGGCTTCGGCCATGCCGATCAGGGCCAGAGCCTTGAGCGCTCCTAGGAGGCTGAGGGTAAAGACTGTTGCAGAGCCGCCGGGGCCCAGTGGGGGACGTTTCATGCCTGCCTGTTCCCGTCCGCGCCTCTCCCCGGCACACCCTCACGTGGGGTGCCCGTGGCGAGTTTCGGGGCAACGGCGGGAAGGACGGGGTGGGGGGCGGGAAGATGGCCGGTGGTCAGGCGCCGGCGGAACACCCAGTAGCTCCAGCCCTGAGCGAGCAGCACCGCGGGCAAGCCGATGGCCGCCACGACGGTCATGACCCCCAGGGTGTAGTCGCTGCTGGAGGCATTGGCCACCGTCAGGTGGTGGGCGGGGTCGATCGTGGAGGGCAGGACCACGGGGTAGACGTTGGCGAAGATTGAGGTAAGACCGCAGAACAGCAGTGCGGCGGAACCGGCGAAGGCGCGGCCTTCCCGGCCCAGGCGGGCGCTGGTCCACCCGAAGAGCGCGGCGACGACCGCGACACCGACCAGGGGCCAGGTCCAGGCCGTGTCGTGGAGCACTTGAACGGCCAACACCCACACGGTGAGCGGCACCAGCGCAGCCGGACCGAAGCGGAGGAGGAACCGGCGGGCACGCACCCGGACCGGGCCCTCGGTCTTCAGTCCCAGGAAGGCCGCGGCGTGCACGAGGCAGAACCCGACCAGCGCCAGCCCCCCGAGCAGCGCGTAGGGCGTGAGCCAGGCGAAGGCCCCGCCGACGCGGTCGCCGTTAGCGTTCAGCGGCAGACCCGTAGTGGTCAAAGCCAAGGCAGCACCTAGCCCGAAGGCGACCAGGAACGACCCCATCCCCAAGGCCCGGTCCACCCACCGCCGCCACCGGTCGCTGTGGACCTTCCCGCGGTACTCGATGGACACCGCCCGGAAAATCAGCCCGACCAGGACGAACACGAAGGGGACGTACAGGGCAGAGAACAAGGAGGCGTACCAGTCGGGGAAGGCGGCGAAGAGCCCGGCGGCTGCAGTGATCAGCCACACCTCGTTGCCGTCCCACACCGGGCCGATGGTATTGAGCATCTGCCGGCGCTGGCGCTCATCGCGGGTACTGGTAAGCATGAGCATCCCCACGCCCAGGTCGAAGCCGTCCAGGAGGATGAACCCGGTCCACAGCACCGCGATGGCGATGAACCAGAGAGTGGGAAGCAGTTCCATGTCAGGGGCCGTTCTGTGGTCGTCGGGCTCAGTAGGCGAAGGCCAGCACGTCATCGCGCCGACCGGTCATGCCCTCGGGATGGGCGGGGTCATCTTCGTGGTGGGCGAGCTCGGGCATGGCCGAGGCGACCCCGCCGCGCACGTAGCGCACGAGCAGCATCGTCTCCACCACCAGCAGGACCGCGTAGATCAGCCCGAGGGTGACCAGGGAGAAAAGGATCTCCTCCCCGCTGACTCCCGGGGAGACGGCAGCGGCGGTGTACATGTACACCCCGTCCACACCACTGGGGTTGGGATTCGGGACGACCACGAACGGTTGCCGCCCCATCTCGGTGAACACCCACCCGGCAATGTTGGCCCCGAAGGGTGCCAGGATGGAGGCCACCGCCACCCACATCAAGGGCTTGGAAGCCGGGACGGTGCCCTTCCGTGTGATCCACAGCGCCAGCGCCGCGAACCCCGCGGCGAGCATGCCGAAGCCGATCATCAGGCGGAACCCCCAGTAGGTGACCTCCATCAGGGGCAGGTAGTCGATCTTCTGGCCGGCCCGTTGCCCGTACATGGGGTCCTCAGGCAGGTGGGTGCCGTAGGCGGCCTCGTACTGTGGGATGAGGGTGTTCACGCCCTTGACTTCGGTGTCAAAGTCCCCGTGGGCCAGAAACGACAACAGGCCCGGGATCTCGATGACGTTGGTCACCTGGTCACAGTCCTGGGCTCCCAGCGGGCCCACCGCCAGCACCGAAAAGCTGGTGCCATCGTGGCAGGCCGCCTCAGCGGCAGCCATCTTCAGCGGTTGCTGCTCGAACATCAGCTTGCCCTGCAGGTCCCCGGTGGCGGCGACCCCGCCGAAGGCGACGGCGGCGACCACCGCACCGATGCGCAGACTGGACAGCCACACCGCGTGGTCGACCCGGTCCCGCCCGGGAATATCGGCCCGCTCCCCCACAACCACGGCACCGGAATCGTCGACGGTGTCGATGTTGTCCCGGCGGCGCTGCCACAGCTGGTACCAGGAAACCCCAATCAGGAACGCCGCGCCCACTGCCACCGCTCCGGCCAGAGTGTGGGAGTAGGCCACCAGGGCCGTGTTATTGGTCAGCACCGCCCACACGTCGTTCATCACAGGGCGGCCGTCCACCATCTCCACGCCCACCGGGTGCTGCATCCAGGAGTTGGCGACGATGATGAAAAAGGCCGAAACCACGGAGCCCAGCACCGCGGTCCACAGCGTGGCCAGGTGCAGCTTCTTGGGCAGGCGATCCCAGCCGAAGATCCACAGGCCCAGGAAGGTGGACTCGAAGAAGAAGGCGAGCAGGCCCTCCATCGCCAACGGTGCCCCGAAGACATCGCCGACGAAGCGGGAGTACTCGCTCCAGGCCATCCCGAACTGGAACTCCTGCACCAACCCGGTGGCCACGCCCATGATGAAGTTGATCAGGTAGAGCTTGCCCCAGAACTTCGTCATCCGCAGCCAACGCCCGTTGCCGGTACGCACCCACATCGTCTGCATGAGCGCCACCAGCAGACCCAGCCCGAGCGTGAGCGGGACCATCACGAAGTGGTAGACGGTGGTGATCCCGAACTGCCACCGGGCGATCTCCAACGGATCCATGGGTTGTCCCCCAAGCCTGTTTACAGTGGTGTAGAAGTAATTCTACGAGTCGTAGAACTACTTCTACACCACTGTAGAACACGTGGGTCGGTCCGCTAGAATCAGCCGGTGGCAACCAACGAATCGAAACGTGCAACCTCCTTAGGTGACCTGGAGCGATCCATCATGGAGATCCTCTGGCAGGCGGACACCCCCCTGTCGGCTTACGACCTTCAGGACCAGCTCCCCCTAGCCACCGACAGCGGCCGCCCCCGCGCCGCCACCACCGTGCTCACCGTCCTGTCCCGCCTGGAGCGCAAAGGCTTCGTCACACGGGAACGCACCTTCCGCCCCCACCGCTACTTACCTGCGGCCTCCCGGGAGGAGCACATGGCCTCCCTCATGCACGAGGTCCTCGGAACAGCCAACGACCGGGCCGCCGTACTCGAACGCTTCGTCGGGGGCGTCAGTTCCGAGGAAGCACAAACGCTGCGGCGCCTCCTCGACGACCACTGAGTCCATGTGATCAGCGCCTCGATCGCCCTCGCGGCATTTGCCCTCGCCCTGGCCTGGCCCGTCCCAATCCTTCTCTCGCACGCCAAGTGGCCGACCTGCGCCCCCGCCACCGCACTGGTGCTCTGGCAGGCCGTCGCCCTGGCCGGCGGGCTGTCGATGCTCGGGGCCTTGCTCACCTTCGGCCTGACCCCTTTTGGGCCGGACCTGGTCACGGGCGGCATCAGCTTCGCCGCCAGCTTCTTGGGAGATCAGCCATGGGTGCCCGCAGGCCCGATGCACATCCTCGCGCTGTCCGGAGCAGTTCTGCTCGGCGGGCATCTGCTGCTGAACCTGATCGTCACGATTGTGCGCGCCGAACGCGATCGTCGGCGCCATGCCCAGCTGGTCCTGCTCCTGAGCACACCGCTGCCCGAGGCCCCCGGCACCCGGCTCCTCGACAACCCCGCCCCGATCGCCTACTGCCTCCCCGGGGCGTTCACCACGATGACCGTCCTCTCTGCCGGACTGCTGTCACTGCTCGATGAAAACGAGCTGGACGCGGTGATCGAGCACGAGAAGGCGCATGCCACCCAACGCCATGACATCGTGCTCATGCTATTCCGCGCCTGGAGGGCTTCCCTGCCCTGGTTCCCCATCGCCGACCGCGCCCACCGCGAAGTCGGGCTCCTCGTCGAGATGCTCGCCGACGACAGCGCCCGCCGGAGCGTCGACGACCGTACCCTCGCCCGAGCCGTCGTCCTTGTCAGCACCGGTGGATTCGCTGCTCCCTCGCACCGCTTCCAAGGCACCTGGACAGGAACGGCCCCTACCGAGGATGCTCGTCATCGCATCCTGCGGCTGGAGGCCACACCCCTGCCGACGGGGCAAAAAGCAACAGTCATCGGCGCAGCCGCTGCGCTCATCTCCGTGCCCACCATCTTGTTGCTCGCCCCCGGCCTCACCAACCTGTTCGACTGACCACAGGCGCGAACCACGCTGGCTGCCACGGCAACATCTGACCCACGACAGGGCGCCCTGACATCGGTATCTACCGCGTCACATGAGGTACCTCAGCGCCACTCTGCCGCCACCGAACCAGGAACCTCGAACCGGAGGGCGGCAGCTCTGCGCGTCATACAGCGTTGCGTCCCCGCACGACGCCGCATTAACGGGAGCGAAGACGTATCCTCAGGAGAATTGTCCGTGCTCCTACGCGCACACCAATGTTTGATGCCTGCGGTCCGTTGCTCGATCTTTCCGTCGCTGCCTGCGACGTCCTGGGGGAAACACCATCATGCCCCGCGACTCCTCTCGCCGCCCTGCCAAGCCCGACCTCCGTCACCGCGCCTCCTCGCCGGTGAGCGCCCTCGCCGCGTTCTCGGCCCTCGTGGCGCTGAGCGTGGCCGTCAGCTCGGGCGTCACTCCGGGGGCCGGCGAAGAACGAGGGGCTGCCTTCGGGGCGTCGGCGGGTTCCTCGACGTCCTCGGAGCGGTCGGACAGCGGGTGGAGCCTCTTCGCGTCAGGTCAGGAGCGGCAGCACCCCCCGGCGGCACCGCTGCGGCAAAACCGTTCCACCTCGCCCGTCCGTGACGGCGCCACGGGCAACGGCTCCTGGCGCCAAGGCACCGGCCCGGGCGACGGCGACCGGAACGCGGCCTCGACGGTGCGCCCGGGGCGGCACGCACCGAGGCTGTACTCGGGCGAGCTTCCCGTCAACACCCTCATCGCCCCCACCACTCCCGGGGCCGTCCTGACCGGGGGCACCTTCGGGTGGCGGATCGCCCCCGATCGCGGCGACCGCGAGTTCCATAACGGCACCGACGTTTCCGCCGCCGCAGGGCTGCCGGTCGTGGCGGCCGCCGAGGGCGAGGTGACGGCCGTGTTCTGGGACGTCTGGGGCGGCAACCGTGTGGAGGTCACCCACGCGGACGGACTGAGAACCACCTACAACCACCTCCAGGACGTCAGGGTGGCCACCGGTGACCGGCTGACCGCGTCCGAGCAGCTCGGTTCCGTCGGTGCCACCGGAACCCGGGTCACGGGACCAAACCTGCACCTCGAGACCTGGGTCGACGGGCAGGCCGTGGACCCCCAGTCCTTCGACTGGGTCGACGGCCTCCGCGTCATTCCCGCCTCCCGCAGCAAGTACTCCTTGGAGGTGCCCGTGCCGGCTCTCCCGGAGGACGAGACCGCCGCCAAGAAAAAGGCCGCCTCAGGCGAAGAGACTGCCGATCAGAAGAAGGTCGCCCAAAGGAAGGCTGCCGAGCAGAAGGCCGCTGCGACCAAGAAGGTCACGAAGGAGCCACAGCCCACGGCCGAGCCTTCCGCTCCTGCAAAACCCAGCCCCACACCGACTCCTGCACCGCCAGCAGCGCAAAAGCCCACGGCCCCCCAGACCAAGCCGGTAAAGCCCGCCAAACCAGCACCTGCTGCGACCCCGCCCGGGCCCCTAACGGCACCGTCCAAGCCGGCACCGCCCAAACCGGCACCGCCCAAACCCGCGCCGCCACCATCCGCGCCGCCACCATCCGCGCCGCCACCGTCCGCGGACACTGGGAAAGAGAAGGATCTCCTGCCCGGGGTGGCGCCCCGGGTTCCGGACACCAGACGGGACACCGATCGCGACGGCACCCTCGATATTGAAGACACCGACCTCGACGGGGACGGCATCGACAACGAGGCTGACGACAACCTCGACGGCGATAAGTTCGTCGATGAGGTTGATCCGGACATGGATGGGGACGGCCTGCTCAATGAAGGAGACCCGGACATTGACGGGGACGGCATCCTCAATGACAAGGAAGAGGGGCCCATACGCCCGGCACGAGTGACGTCCGGCAAACCAACCCCCGAGACTGGCGAGCCGAGCGCTCCGGCAGGAATCACGGCCCCTGCCCGGGGAAATCGGAATGCCGGCACCTCGCCGGCCACCAGTGCAGTGCAGGCACGCTGAGGTGCACCTGATCTCATAACTTGGTCGCCTGGCGCAGTCGGCGAACGTTGATGAGCGGGAGGCCGAGCAGGGCAGAGGACCAGGGTGCCGACGATGCGGTCGTAGCGGATTCCGAGGCGTTTGAAGCGCAAGACCCCGGAGATGGGGCGCTCGACCACCAAGCCGTGTCGATCCAGATGAGTTTTGGCCTCGATCCCACGGCGGGTAACACGCACTTTGATGCCTGGGCGGCGCCGTGGCTGCACGGGACGTCCGCACCGATCGCGCACACCGGAGGTGGCCACCATCAGGAGTTCGAAGAGACGGCTGTCGTGGGTGTTGGCGGCCGGGGCGTGAACGTGCAGGGGCAGGCCGTTGCGGTCAGTGAGCAGGTAGTACTTGGAGCCCGGGTTCGCGTGGTCGGTGGAGTTCGGGCCGGTCAGCTCGCTCCCCTTTTTGGGTTCGTACCGACACCGAGTCGATGCTGGCCCCTGTCCAGTCGAGGATCTGCTCCTCGGAGAGCTCCTCGAGCACGGCCCGGTGGGGCTTCTCTCAAACCCCGGCCGCCTGTCACTCGCGCAGAGGCAACCAGGCGGTGTGTCCGGACCCGTGCCCCAGAGCCGGTGGCAGGTCAACGACACCGAGGTATGCAGCACGAACAAGATGCCCTCCACAGCGGCCCAGTCATCGATCCACGCCGCCTACCGGGACCTCGCGGCGGCGTTAGGGGCGGGATGAGCGGGGCGATCAGCTCCCACAGTCGATCATCCACTGCGGCTTCATCGTGGCCATACAGGAATGGTCAGCCAGCCGGACGAGGGCGATCAACGACCGACCAGGTCTTGAAAACAGATGTACGATAATCGCGATGAGTCACGACCACGGCATGTTCGGTTGGACTTTGTTCAGATACGTCACAGCCCTGGCGTTCGGTCTGGGCGCGGTCGGCTACGCCGCGGGATGGTGGGCGTCCCGCCACCGGGGGCGCTGGCCGATCCACCGCGCCGTGCTGTGGTACACCGGGCTCTTCTGCGCCGGGGTCGGGCTGGTGGGCCCGATCGCTGAAGCCGCCCGCACGAGCTTTCCCGCCCACATGGTCGGGCACCTGCTCTTGGGCATGGTCGCGCCACTGTGTCTGGTGCTCAGTGCCCCGGTCACTCTTGCTCTGCGTGCTTTGCCTGTGGTTCAGGCCCGCGCGCTCTCCTGGGCCCTGCGCACCGCTCTCGTGCGGGCTCTGACCCATCCGGTGGTCGCGGTGGTGCTCAACGTCGGGGGCCTGTGGGCGCTTTACACCACCGATCTGTACGGCATGATGCACACCTCGGTGTGGTTGTATGCGCTCGTCCACGCCCACGTCTTCCTGGCCGGCTATCTTTTCACCGCCGCGATGGTGGGGATTGACCCGAACCCGCACCGGAGCTCCTTCGCCCTGCGGACCGCAGCGCTCATTGGGTTTCTCACAGCCCATTCGATCTTGGCCAAGTGGCTTTACGGCCACCCGCCCGCCGGCGTTGACTTCGCCGACGCGCGAATCGGGGCGCAGATCATGTATTACGGTGGGGACGCCGTGGACGTCACCTTGATCGTTGTTTTCTGCGCCCAGTGGTACACCGCCACCCGCCCCCGTGGAATACCCCTGACAGACACCCATGCACCGCGCTGAGTACACACCCGGCGCCAGCGTCCGTCCAGATCCCTAAGGGAGAATACATCCATGGAGTACTTCGCGGCTGTGCTGCCGTCCATCTGCATCGGCGTCATCTTCTGGCTGATCATGCGTTCGATTTTCCGCGGCGACCGCACCGAGCGCGCCGTCGAATCCGCTTCCCAGGACGACGCAGCACGCTGGTATAAGGACCTCAAGCAACGCGAGAGCGACGCCCTCCCCTTCAGTCCATCCTCCCTCGCCGACAACGAGCCCACGCGCTGACCCCGGGCATCATGTCAGCGGGGGGGCTAGCGGCTGACCGCCTCAGGTGATGGGGAACGCGTCCCCCGCGACGGGGCTGTGGCCCGCCCCGTGACATGCCCGTCGACGGGGCGACCTACGCATCACGGACCCCGTAAGCCAGGACGGCCTCAGATCGTCGGCTGCGGCAGCTCCCGGATCCGCTGATACAGACCACCCGTTGCATCCTCGGATTGTGAAGACGGCGGAGAAGCCGTGACGGTTCACGGTGCGGGAGAGCGTCAACCACACCGACCACCAGCTCGCCGGTGAACCCGTCCACGACTGCCCCACCCGCACCGCCGGTCCCGCGCGGGCAGCACGGCCACCCGGGACACCGAGGCTCACAGCACTCACATCACAGCGATCAGGACAGGGAGGACAGATGACGGATCCGCTCACCGGGCGTGTTCTGGTGGTCGACGATGAGGTCGACCTGGCGGAACTGGTCGCGGAATATCTGCGCAAGGCGGGCCTGGACGTCGAGGTGCGCCACGACGGCACGGACGCGGTGGCCGCGGTGCGGGAGTACGCCCCGGACGTCCTCGTGCTGGATCTGGGGCTACCGGGAATCGACGGGATCGAGGTGTGCCGTCAGGTGCGGACCTTCTCCGACTGCCACGTGCTGATGCTCACCGCCCGCGACGACGAGGTCGACAAGATCGTGGGCCTGTCGGTGGGAGCCGACGACTACGTGACCAAGCCGTTCAGCCCGCGCGAGCTCGTGGCCCGGGTCCAGGCCATGCTGCGCCGGGCCCGCACCCGCCCCGCGCCCACCCCGCCGCCGGCGGGGCGGGCCCAGGAGCTGGTGATCGGGGACCTGGTGGTGGACGAGGCCGCCCGGGAGGTCCGCGTGGGCGGGGAGTCGGTGGCACTGACCCGGATCGAGTTCGATCTGCTGGCCGCCCTGGCGACGCACACGCAGATGGTGCTCTCGCGCCGGCAGCTGGTGGAGATCGTCTGGGACACGCGCTGGACCGGGGACGAACACCTGGTGGACGTGCACATCGGGCGGATCCGCAAGAAGCTCGGCGATGAGGCCGCCAGCCCGAAGTTCATCCATACGATCCGCGGGATCGGTTTCCGGATGGGCACCGGAGAATGAGCAGCACTGTCTTAACAAGCCCGCGCTGGTCCTGGAGCCCGTTGACGGTGCGGTTGATGCTGGCCCAGACCGCGGTGCTGTTGATCGGGTTGATCATCGTGGTCGTGACCGCGGTGCTGGTCGGGCCGAACATGTTCTACCACGAGCTCGTCGAGTCGGGTCACGCCGATGAGGCCCTCGGGCTGGTGCACCTGGAGGACGCCTTCCGCTCGGTGAGTCTCACGGCCCTGGCCATCGGCGGGTTGCCGGCTCTCTACATCGCCGGGCTGCTCACCTTCTACCTTTACCGCACGATCGGGCGGTCCCTGGCCTCTTTCAGCACCGCCGCCGGTGAGGTGGCCGCGGGCAACTACGATGTCCGCGTCACCTCCACCAAGCTGGGCCCGGAGTTCGACGCCCTGGCCTCCTCTTTCAACGAGATGGCGGCCAAGCTCAGCGCGGTGGACACCACACGGCGCCAGATGCTCGCCGACCTAGCCCACGAGATGCGCACCCCACTGGCCAGCCTCAAAGGCCACCTGGAAGGGGTCGAGGACGGGGTGGTCGCCCTCGATGCGCACACCACCGGCATCCTTCACGCCCAGATCACCCGCCTGGAGCGCCTGGCCCGCGACATCCGCCAGCTCACCGCCGCCGAAGAGGGCATGACCCGCCTGCAGCTCACCCCCCAAGACCCGGAGCATTTGGCGGTCCAGGCGGTCGCGGCCATCGAGCCCGACGCCGCCGGCAAGGGTGTG
Source organism: Kocuria gwangalliensis (assembly GCF_039544365.1). Classification (NCBI taxonomy): domain Bacteria; kingdom Bacillati; phylum Actinomycetota; class Actinomycetes; order Micrococcales; family Micrococcaceae; genus Kocuria; species Kocuria gwangalliensis. Next base: position 121,094 of record NZ_BAABLN010000005.1, read on the forward strand.
TCGATCACCGCGGTGAGCACCGGCCCGGAGACCGCCCCGGTGCCGCTGGACCCGGAACGGATGGGCCAGGTGCTGAGCAACCTGCTGGAGAACGCCCTGCGCCACACCCCGACCGGGGGCACCATCATCCTGCGCACCGACCACACCGCCGAGGCGGTCACTTACACCGTCACCGACACCGGGGAGGGCATCAGTGCCGAGAGCCTCCCGCACGTCTTCGAGCGCTTCTACCGCGCGAACACCGGCCGGGAGGCCCACCGCGGCGGCTCGGGGCTGGGCCTGGCGATCAGCAAGGCCCTCGTCGAGGCCCAGGGCGGAACCCTGGAGGCCACCAGCGACGGCCACGGCCGGGGCGCCAGCTTCCGGATCCACCTGCCCTACCGTCGCCCCACCGGCTGAACACTGGGAGCACCCGGACCTAAGGCTTGAAAACGACTGCGGGCCGTGCCCGCCACCAAGAGCTTCGGAGCTTGGTGACGGGCACGGCCTGCGGCGGTGCAGAGGCACCTACCTGCGCGAGGTCCCAGTGGTCCCTCCGAGCACGAGCCGGCGGGTGCCTTTCACGCTGAGGCTGACAACCCGTTCCAGCGGGCCCTGGCCCAGGGCGCGGTACCAGGCGACCGCGAACAAGGCCGCCAGCGTCACGTGGATCAGGAACCACAGGTACGGCTGGTCGTAGTGGAGCTCGAAGGACAGGCCCACCAGGTGAGCGGTGTACAGGGTCAGAGTCATGACGCCCATCGCTGCCAGCGGCAGCAGCCAGGCCTCGGCCTTGCGGGCGATCAGCAGGAAGGCCCCGAGCACGGCCAGGCTCACGCCCAGGCTGGCCGCGATCGCCAGCGGGGTGTTGGTGTGCGGGGTGGCGATCGCCAGCCACCACACCGTGGAGGTCGGCAGGGAGTCCGGTCCCCAGATCAGGACCTCGGCGAGTTCCTCCTCACCGAACGAGGAGGCGTCCAGCAGCCGCTGGTAGCCGCCGAAGGCGTAGAGCAGGAAGTAGGAGGTGGCCTGAGCAAAGATCGCGATCCCGACACCGATGACCAGCAGCCGGATCTGCACCTCCTGCTTGCGCAGGTTCAACCGGCCCAGACCCATGCCGACCAGCAGATAAGTCATGTACGGCAGGGCTGGGTAGGTCCCGGTGAGCAGCAACTGGGAGGCCGTGGCCCCCGGCTCCGTCAGGACGGTGGTGAGGGTGGGATTGTAGTTGCTCCAGGCGGGCAGCTCGTTGAGCAGGCCCTGCATCAGCAGCGGGGACACGAGCCCGAAGACCGCCGCGGAGATGAAGAGTACCTTCGGCCCGGCGTGCAGGAAGGGGATTGCCAGCAGGAAGAACACCCCGTAGTAGATTAAGATGTTGTCCGCCGGGGCGTCTTCGGGCATCAGCGTCCCGATCCACAGCCCCACCGCCGCAATCAGCACGGCCCGTATCGCCAGGCCGATCCGGTCGGCGGTCATCGCCTTGCCTTCGTGCGGGTGGCTTCCGCCGGAAGTCAGGGCCAGTCCGACCCCGGCCAGCAGGGCGAACAGGGCTGCGGAGTCCCCGGAGAAGATCCGCCAGGTGAAGCTGGCCTCCCCGGTCTCCTCGTTCCAAGAGGGCAGGATGTGGATGGCCATCAACCCGACCAGCGCCAACCCCCTCGCCGCATCGATCCCCACCAACCGGCGTGTGGGCCGGATCAGTGCATCGTCGAGTCTCCCTGAATCGGTTCTCTCCGCTCGTGACATCGCGCTCATGACTCCCCCTGATCGAGCCGGCCCTTCCAGGGCCAGCGAAGTGTGCGGCCCGTCGGGGGTCGCGTCCATGGCCCCGGGGCATCCGGAGCCGATCTAACTTCAGGGTCTCGTCCACACTTGACGCCCACCTCGCGGGATCCTCAAGATTCCGTCAAGATTCCCACGGAGTTGCGCCGTCGGTGCGTGCCTCCGGCGCCTGCTCGACGTCACAGTGGCCGCAAGAACATCGTCTGCACGGCCAGGGTTTGTCCCGCGCGGCGTCCGATTCCCACGATGGGACCACGGGGGTCGTTGCACCCCGTGGAGCAGCCCGCTCCCGACAGGGCAGGGGGTGGGAGACCAATAAGCGAAACCAGTCGGGCCGGTGGACGGGGAACGAAGCGGTGGGCCGTGGAGGCTTCCGTGTGTGCGGACCATCTAGCGGGCGCAGGCCCCTATGAGTTGAGCCCCCGATAGTGGTGTAGCGCGGTGGCCCTGCTCGTCGTTGCGGACGAGGGCGCGGCCACCGTGAGATCTTTCGAGTTCACCTCTCACAGCACCCTCGAAAGGACATCATCACGATGACCGCTCCTCACATTGTCGACCCCACCGGCCTGCTCGGTGAAGCCCTGTCCGAAGCCTCGCCGGATCTGATGCGCAACCTGCTGCAGACGGTGATCAACGCGCTGCTCTCCGCCGACGCGGACGCGGTGGTCGGCGCCGAGTGGGGCCGACCCGCTCCCGAGCGGGTAACCCAGCGCAACGGCTACCGCCACCGCGACCTCGACACCCGCGTGGGCACGATCGACGTAGCCGTCCCGAAACTGCGGGCCGGCACCTACTTCCCGGAGTGGTTGCTGGAGCGCCGCAAGCGGGCCGAGTCCGCGCTGATCACCGTGGTCGCCGACTGCTACCTCGCCGGGGTCTCGACCCGCCGGATGGACAAGCTGGTGAAGACCCTTGGGATCAACGCCCTGTCGAAGTCCCAGGTCTCAAGGATGGCCGGTGACCTCGACGAGCACGTGGAGTCCTTCCGCCACCGGCCCCTCGGGGACGTCGGGCCGTTCACCTTCGTCGCCGCCGACGCACTGACGATGAAAGTCCGCGAGGGCGGGCGCGTGGTGAACGCGGTCGTGCTCCTGGCCACCGGGGTCAACGGTGACGGCCACCGTGAGGTCCTGGGCATGCGGGTGGCCACGGCCGAGACCGGGGCGGCCTGGAACGAGTTCTTCGCCGATCTGGTGGCCCGCGGCCTGGGCGGGGTCCGCCTGGTCACCAGTGACGCCCACGCCGGGCTCAAGGACGCGATCGCGGCGAACCTGCCCGGGGCGTCCTGGCAGAGGTGCCGCACCCACTACGCGGCCAATCTCATGTCGATTTGCCCGAAGTCCATGTGGCCGGCCGTCAAAGCCATGCTCCACAGCGTCTACGACCAGCCCGACGCGACAGCCGTGAACGCCCAGTTCGACCGGTTGCTGGACTACGTCGCCGAGAAGCTGCCCGCGGTGGCTGAATACCTGGCCGATGCCCGTGAGGACATCCTCGCGTTCACGAACTTCCCCAAGGACGTCTGGGCCCAGATCTGGTCCAACAACCCAGCTGAGCGGCTGAACCGGGAGATCCGGCGCCGGACCGACGCGGTCGGGATCTTCCCCAACCGGCAAGCCATCGTCCGCCTCGTGGGAGCCGTGCTGGCCGAGCAGACCGACGAGTGGGCCGAAGGCCGCCGCTATCTCGGCCTCGAGGTCCTCACCCGCTGCCGGCTCACCACCGTCGCGGACACCGGAAGCGAGGTGACCACCGACCCCCTGACCGCGCTCACAGCCTGACCCTTACACGAAAGATCGCTACACCACTCCAGGGGGCTTGACCAACTGGGCCCCTGCGCCGCCCAGCAATGCAGGGGTCATCGGGTCGCCGGTGACCGGACCCCGGTGCTGGGGGTGGCCGGGGCCGGCGGTAGATTTTCGGCGTTGCCGCCCCGTCCCCTTGTCCACTTTTCGAGGAGCGGCCGTTCAGGAGGTCCTCCATGCCGCGTGTGTTCGGTCAGCCCCTCACCCCCGCTACCGCCGGCACCACCTACGGATCCGATGTCGACGTCCGGCAGGTGGCCCGGTATTCGGGGTTCCGCCCCGAGGTGCAGGGCCTGCGCGCGGTGGCGGTGCTGCTGGTGGTGGTCTACCACGTGTTCCTCGGGCGGGTCTCCGGGGGCGTGGACGTGTTCCTGCTGATCTCCGCGTTCTTCCTCACGCTGTCCTTCGTGCGCAAGCTCGAGGCAGGCCGGCCCCTGGCCCTGGGGCGGTACTGGTTGCACGTGTTCAAGCGGCTGCTGCCGCTGGCGGTGCTCACGATCCTGGCCACCCTGGTGGCAGTGGAGCTGCTCTACCCCGGCTACGACGTCGGACGCTGGCGCGCCGAGGCGCTGGCCTCGGTGTTCTACGCGGAGAACTGGGCGCTGGCGTTGTCCGCGGTGGACTACTACGCGGTGGATCACTCCACGGCCTCGCCGTTCCAGCACTTCTGGTCCCTGTCGGTCCAAGGGCAGGTGTTTCTGCTGTGGCCCCTGGTGTTCGGGGCGGCCTGGTGGCTGCACCGGCGGTTCGGGTGGCGGCCGGTGCCGGTGCTGGCGGTGTTCTTCGCGGCGATCTTCGCGGCCTCCCTGGCCTGGTCGGTGTACTCCACATCCGTTCAGCAGGAGTTCGCCTACTTCGACACCCGCACCCGGTTGTGGGAGTTCGCCCTCGGGTCGCTGCTGGCCCTGGCGCTGCCGTACCTGAATCCGCCCCGGGCAGCCCGGGTGCTCCTGGGCTGGTTCGGGCTGGTCAGCATGGTCTCGGTCGGGGTGCTGGTGGACGTCCAAGGCGCCTTCCCGGGGTGGATCGCGCTGTGGCCGCTGGCCTCGGCGGCGGCGATCATCGTGGCCGGCCGAACCGGGTCCCCGTTCGGGCTGGACCGGATCCTCGCCTCGGCGCCGTTGGTGCGGCTGGGAGACTGCGCCTACGCGCTGTACCTGGTGCACTGGCCGCTGCTGATCACCTATCTGGTGCTGCGCGACCGCCCGATGGCCGGGCCCCGCTCCGGGGTGGTGCTGGTGGTGCTCTCGGTGGTCCTGGCCGTGGTGATCACCCGTTTGGTCGAAGACCGGTTCAAGGCCTGGGCGTGGCCGGAGCAGAACAAGCGGCGCCTGGCGCTCACGGTCGCGGTGAGCCTGGCGGTGGTCGCCGTGCCCGTGCTGTCGCTGCAGCAGGTCCAGGACCGGCGGGCCGCCGAGGTGCTGGCCGCCGCCGATCGCAACAACCCCGGGGCCGCGGCCCTGCTGCCGGGCTTCCAGTACCAGGGTGACCCGGAGGCGGAAGCGATCCCGGTGGTCACCGGCGACTACTACCAGAAACCAGGGCTGGGTGAGCCCTGCCCGGCCGAGCTCGGGATCGCCGACAGCTATCAGCAGTGGTGCTTCGACACCGTCCCCAACGCCGATCCCGCCGCGACACTGATGGTCATCGGCAACAGTCACGTGCACATGTGGATCCCCGCGATCGAGGAACTGGCCAAGGCCAAGAACTGGCGGGTGGTGACCTATATCCGCGGTAACTGCATGTACTCCACCGTCGAGGAACAGGTCGCCGACCACCAGGAATGCGCCCGATGGTTGGAGGGCACCGACCCGGTGATCGAGGCCGTGAACCCGGAGCTGGTGCTGGTCCAGGGCACCCGCAGCACCGATGAGAACGAGGAACAGTTCACCCCCGGGATGGAACAACGCCTCCGTAGCCTGGCGGAGCGCGGCATCCAGGTCATCGGGCTGCGCGACAACGCCCGCTTCGACTTCGTCCCCGCCCAGTGCGCCGTGGACCACGGGGCCGACGCCCCCCAGTGCGCTGCCTCCCACGTGATTCTGGGCCCGGACAGCCCGCTGGACCCGGTGGCCGGCGAACTGGCACAGGTCTCGATGGTCGACCTGGGGGATCTGATCTGCCCCGAAGGCACCTGTGTGCCGGTTATCGGCAACGTGTACACCTACTGGGACAACAATCACCTCACCGTCGAATACGTCCGGACCCTGGCACCCATGTTCACCCAACGCGTCCAGGAAGCCCTCACCAGCGACGGGGCCCCCTACTAACCCCGACCACAAAGCGGGCAGCTCGAAGCCTGGGCGCTGCTGAGCTCGCGGAGATCCGCCTCTAACCGGGCCATATGTAAAGCGATTCCTGGCCAGCTCGACGGTTGGGATCAGGGGTGAGTGGAGAGGTCGGTGCGGTCGCTGGAGAGGATGCTGCGGACGAGTTGCTGCTCGGCGCCAGGACTCTACAGCTGAGCCAGCCGTTCCCGTAGCTGCGCGATCTCCCGGTCCATCGACGGCTCAGCGAGGTTGCTCTGGGCCCAGGCGAAGAACCGCTGCGCCTCATCGAGCAACGAATCGAGGAAGGGGACGGGCTCCACCATCACCCGGGTCTCGTCGGTGGAGAAGAACACCTTGTGCTTGACCGTCTCCAGCACCACCGGCAGCGGCTGGTCCGGGTAGTAGGTCTTCCCGCGGCCGGTGTCCAGGAACTCCTCGACCACATGGAGCAGGTAGCACCACAGCGCCAAGACGTGATCCACCGCCCCGAACGGCAGCAGCTCGGCCCCCTGGTAGCGCAGCCGGATCTCGCCCTCGCTCCAGTCCCGGTCCCGTCGCCGACGGGACTGCCACAGCGCGGCGGCCTCGGCCTCGTGCTCGAAAATGTCCAGCAGGTAGTCCTGAGGATTGGCGGCCACCTTGGCGGGGTCAAAGATCGGTCCGCCCTTGAGGATCAGCGTGGTGCTGCTCAGCCGCGCAGTGCGCTGGTACTGCGCCCACGCCGAGTCACCCGTGGTGGCCGCCCGTGGCTTGCTCACGAGGCGGGCGCCTCGTCGAGTCGGTGCAGCTCGCTCCACAGCGGCGGCCGGCCGCGCAGGAGAAGGAACTGCTCGATCGTCGTCAGGGGTGGACCCGGCAGCTCATCGGTGGCCTCCCACACGCCGTCGCACTCATCGCACACGCGGATGGTCTCGTTCGTGGCGGCCACCTGCCAGGTGGCAAGGACACCGGTGTCACAGACAGGGCACTCATCGGGGTTCATCGCAGCTCCTTCCTTCGGATTCCTCCCGGCCAGGTACCGGGATCGTGATACGGATCGGCCGAGGACCCCGCCGCGCTGTGGCGACAGCGCTCACGAGGTCCTCGAGTGATCAGATTCTGCCCCGGATCACCCCGGCGGCGGAAGACCGCGCCTCTCCCCCCCCGCCGGCAGCGCCCATCCGGGACCGTGTGGGTGCGCCCGGGGGCGGCCCGCCCTGGCTCAGAGGTGAGTGGCGAGAATGGCGCGGCCACGGATGAAGACATCTCGGATGAGCCGTTGTTCCTCGACCGTGAAGCAGGGCCGATATTCCTCCCCGGCAGGGGTGACGCTGGGGAGGTTGTTGCCGAAGAACAGCTTGTCATAGCACTGCTGCCACGCCTCTCCGGTGTCATCGAGGGTGGCCGAGACGCTGCGGGCGATGTCGGCGAACAGATTCCACGCATCCAACACCTGCGCGCAGATCGCCTCAGAGGCGGGAAGCTCCAGCAGCTCCTCGACGTCGTCGAGAACCTGCACGGCCCCATCGCTGTCCTCCAGCTCGAGGCCGTGCCGGGCGGCCACGGTGGTGAGGTCCTCGGTGGTGGAAGCGGTGACGATTCTCCCGTCCAGGACGAGGACCGCGTCGGTGTCCTCGTCAGTGACCTGGGTGCTGTCGTCGGTCTGCCAGATCAGTGCACGGTCGCAACCGTTGAACCGGACCCACACCGGATACGAGAGCCTCATTCCCGCACCCTACCCAGCAGGCGCCGACAGAACGGGCACCCGACTGCCCTGGGCGGGCCTCACACTTCCTCGATGCGCAACTCCGCCAGAGGTGGGTGGTGATCGGCGTCGGCCCAGGTGATCTCCACCCCGCCGGCGTGGCCCTGCTCGTGCCACAGATACACGCCCAAGGCCTCAACCGGGGTGGTGTCGCTGACAGTGTGGAACCACAGCGGACACTCGGTGTTCTCCGGAAGCCGGGGCGTGGTCGGGTCCACGGTGAAGTCGAAACAACCGCAGTCCCGGACCTCGGTGATCACCAAGGAATCGAACTGTTCTTTCAGCACCGGCGCCAACAGACCGCTGTGGAGCAGAATCTGGGACAACAGCCGACGCTGAGACCCGGTCGACGATGTCTCATCCACCCGGACAGCCTATGCACCGCCTGGCCGACCAACGCCCGGCACGCCACGCGTGACCCAGCAAGGCCACCGCAATCGGGCATCCCAATCGCAGTTCCAGGAGGGTCTGTCTTTCGGGCCCGGAAGCCGGCCGTGGACGACGGACCGGACGAGACAGCTCTATGGGCAGGGCACCGAGGAAAAGTGCCGACCGAGGCGCCATTCAAGGCCGTCCACCTCGACTCGCAGGGCCGGCACCGTACCCCGGCGAAACAGCCGCCGTCGCCGTTCGATGCACCCTTCCCCGTGAAGGTAGGCGCGCATGACCAGGCAGAGCCGTCGCAGCTCGGCTTCTTTCTCCGCCTCCACGTCGTCGTAGTCGAAGAGGGTGACCTGAACCTCCAGCTCAGGAACAAAGGCATCCATCCACTCGTAACTGGCCCGGATAATGGCTGCGCGGCCATTATCGGCGCGGCGACTCACCTGCACCCCGTGCAGCCAGGCATCATCGCTGGAGCTCACGGTCGTCACGGCGAACGTCTCGTCGAACACCTCAGCAACGACCCGGTAGAGCATGGCTTTGATGTCGATGGTCATGAGGGGAGTCTCGCAGGTGCTTCCCGCCCCACGGCACGCTGGCGAACCCCCACGGCAACGGCAGGGGCCGGCATTTGGAAGGCGTCGATCCGCCCCGTAGGGAGGACCGGAGAACGCTGGTCTCTGCGATGGTGCCGTGTCATGACCGGGCACCGGAGGGGCGGTGTCAGAATGTGCCGTGACCAAGAAGAGCCAGTCCCGGAAGAAGTTGCTCGCGACTCTGCGCGAGTCCCTTGCCACGGCCACCCCGGTGCGGATCCAGCGGGCGGTGGAGCCCGAGGAGGTGCTGCAGGGGGTGGTCCTGGAGCTCTCGGAAGAGTGGGTGTTGCTGGCTGATATCCGCGACGGGGCCTACCTCGACGGCTACCGGGTGCTCCGCCTGACAGACCTCGTGCAGGTGGTACTGGAGACCACCTTCCTGTCCTTCTTGCACCAGCACAATGTCTGGCCCCCGGCACGTCCCTCCACCGGGTTCGCGCTTTCGGATCCGCGCACGATCATCACCGGCGCTGTGTCTGCGACCGGGGTGGTGTGCGTGTATCGGGAGGCGAAACGGCCCGGGAAACTGTTGATCGGCGTGCCGGTCCAGTGGAGAAAGAAGAGCCTGTGGCTGCTGCCCGTCACGCCCCAGTGCCATTGGGAGCAGCTCATGGACAAGGTCCGGCTCAAGGACGTCACCCAGGTGAGCTTCGGCGGAGACTACGAAACAGCCGTGCTGGAGGTCGCCGGCCCCATGCCGCCTCGGACCCATCCAGTGCCTGACCCGGCGTAAGCCCACCACGGCAGAACCAAACCAGACACCAATCCCAACTGCACGGCCTTGGGCGTGGAATGGTGGGCGGCATCAGGGGCGTAGCTCTACGATCGCGCCCGGCGCCGAAGAACGAGGGCAAACACCGCAGTCAGCGCCAGGATCAACAGCGAAATCCAAAAAAGCCACTGTCCGAGCGGATACATGTCGACGACGACCGGGGGCTGCCCGGCATCTCGATGGGGGTAGCCGCAGAAGAACGTCGGGGGAAGGAACGACATCTCTCCGGTGATGTTCCCCTGATCCGTTGCCCCGAGTGCCTGCGCGCTCTGCGACGGCCCCTCACTGAGGCAGACGTACTGAGGACCGTCCCGGACGGCTACCCCATGTCCGAGCTGATTGAAGCCCCACAGCAACAGTGCGAGCATCGCCACGATCCGGTTGGCGAAACGCCAATCACTGAGCTCCATGCCAGCTCTCGGAGCGATTGAGGTGTCCGGTCCCCGGTAAGCCGGCGCAGGCGTGCTCATGGCCTGAGCCTAGGCCTCAGCGTCCGCACGCCGCCTCAGTCCTGTGATGACCCGCCGCGGCTTCGAGCTCGAGCCCCGCCAGAACGGCCTCGATCACTTCCTATTGGTCCATACGACGTAGCAGCCACCGACTATCGAGGAATGCCCTTTGTCACTCACGGTCCCCATGGGAGCGACCGCTGGCCCGTCGTGTGGCCCGCGCTGAGCTGGCTGCGGCGGCGAAGAATCCGATGGCAACAGCCCACAGCCACACAGCATCGAGGAGGTAACCGATCAGGATCAGTGCGACGGCGACCATGAGCAGGAGCATCGTCTGCGATTTCCACTTCACGGCTTCTCCATGGGTCAAGGGGGTATCGAGATACTGCCGTCTAGCCACGCTACTTAGGCTCTTCGCGCGCGGGAATCGTTACTTGTGGGGACTGCGCAAAGCGCAACCTCCACCGCAGCACGGCCCGCCGCTAACCGGACCATATGTAAAGCCGGGGCTCGGGGCCTCCAGGTGGTTCGGGTGTCTGGGGCACCCTCGGCCTTCCTCGCTCAGTCGTGGTCGACAGGTGCCGGCGGCTGACCGCGGCGGGCGTCCATGACGCGGGCGTGGGCCATCTCCATCCGCCCGACCCACAGGATCGTCGTCCCGAGGATTGGCCCGAACGTCATCGCCGAACCCACCCCGACGAAGACCAACCACGCCAGCGTGGCGACCCAGGTGATGATCCCGAACGCCCAGCCCATGAAGACCCCTCCCTGGGCCTGGGTCTGGTAGTCGTAAGGTGCCGGCAGCGGGTCCGGGTCACCCTCGGTCTCCAGGCGCCGGTGTTTGACGTGCAGCCGTTGCACGCCGATGAAGCACCCGCCCAGGGTGAGCAGCCCGATGATCGCGTTGGAGAACCCGTACCCGCCGGTGGCCACCAACCAGGCCAGCGCGGCCTCGACCAGCTCGTCGGCGACGATGAACCAGAACAGCCACGCGCCCAGCCCCCACAGCCACTTCCGGTCCTTCTTCGGGGCGGGACCCTCACCGGTTCCCGGTGCCACGAACATCGACTGCCCTCTCCCAGGGTCGTGGGCTCACCGTAGCCATGGCCGGGCTCACGTCCTACCGGCCCGGGGACGCGACGGGGTCGGTTCCCTGTGCCCGGGACTTCCGCAACCGGTAGCCCAGCACGGCGGCCGCGGCCAGCAGTCCGGTACCCAGGCGGGGCAGGATCTCCTCGAACCACGGGTGCACCAGCTCCCCCAGCGCCAGCCCGGCCGGCCAGGCCACCACCCCGGCAATGACCAGCAGGATCCGCCGTTTCACCTTGCCCCGGCCGGGACCGTCCTGCGGCAACGGCGCGGTGCGCTCCGGGTGCTCCTGACGGTCGAAGAGCAGCAACGGCAAGGATGCGAAGAGATTGGCGAACATCGTCCGGTATCCCAGGGACGCATCAAAGGTGCTGTCCTCCCCGGCGGGCAGGGTCGCGAAGAAGACCGCCAGGCCCACGACCAGCACCGTCATGGCGGCGACGGTCACCAAGCGTTTCCGGTCCCGGACGAGGACGAGGTCCTGGCCCTTGGACCGGCCGCGGATCAGCCACGCCCCGCCGACGGCAAGCCCGGCTCCCCAGAGGAAGAACCCCCAGATGGTCCACTGCTCGCTGCCGGAGGTCGTGGTCAGGTACGGCAGGGACGAGAGCACGCACACCAGGCTCAGGCCGAGGGTGATGGCCCCGCACAGGGTGCGGAACCACGGGCCGGGCGTGCCGGTGGTGGGTCGTGTTTCGACTGCCATGGTCGGTCCCTTTCGTCGTCGTGATGCGTGGAGGCGGGTCGCGGCGGTGTCACAAGGGCTGCTTCGTTCCTGTCGGTGTCGCGAGGACCGCCGATGGGTGACGAGGTATCACCGGGTGTAGTGCTGGGCGGTGAACCAGTCGCGCAGCGGGGCTCGGAACGCGGTCACCAGCCAGGCGATGTTGACCGCGATGAAGGCGATCCCGAGGCCGATCAGCACGATCGCCCACTGCCCGTAGAGCCAGAACCCGAAGAGGTTGCCCAGGAAGCCCACCGCGCTCAGAATCGCCAGCACAATCCCGAGGATCCGCGCCCAGTTCGCGCCCTTGGACAGGAACACGTACTCCATGACGTAGAGGCCCACCAGCACCACCAGTCCGATCACCCCGGAGGCGATCGAGATCCCGCGCATCTGCTCGACCATGGTGCCGATCTGCCCGGCGTCCTCGGCCGGCACCCCCATCCGCTGGTACATCGCGGCGAAGTCCATGGTGGCGTAGATGACCGTGACGACGACGCCGAGGGCCGCATACAGGGCGCCCGAGGCCACGGTCAAACCCAGCAGCCGTTTGAGCTGTGGTGGCGCCGGCGCAGGGTCGTGCTGCTGCCCGTGACCGTCCCGCGCACGGTCGTGCCCTCCGGGCGGGGTGTAGCGGGGCGGTCCGCTGCGGGCGGGCTCGTCAGGGTGGCCGGGGTTGTCCGGGTTGTCTGGTGGGGTGCTCATGGCCGGTGGTCCTTCGCTGTGCCGGTAGCAGTGCCGCCGGTGGGTGTGGTCATTCGTGGCGCAGGGCAGTGATGGGGTCTTTCCGGGCGGCGCGCACGGCCGGGATCGTGCCGGCGGCGAAGGCGATGGTCAGGACGGCCGCCACGATCAGGGCGATTCTCGGGGCCTGGAAGGTGAACAGGGACAGCCCGGGCAGCCCGGCCAGGAAGCCCTCGGCCAGCACCTGGGTCAGGTAGGTGCCGGCGGCTACCCCGGTGGCCGCCCCGAGCACCGCCCCCAGCAGCCCGATGAATACGGCTTCCAGGGAGAACAGGCCGAAGACCTTGGGTCCGCTCATGCCCATGGCTTTCATCAGCCCGATCTCGCGGGTGCGTTCCTGGACGGACATCAGCAGCGTGTTGACGATGCCCAGTCCGGCAGCGATCAGGGCGATGATCGCGCACGCGTTGAGGATCCAGATGATGGCGTTGATGACGGTGCGGAACATGCCCAGCTGGTCCTCGACGGTCAGCCCGATCATCCCGGCCTCCTCCAGTTGGGCCTGGATCGGTCCGGCCCGGCCCGCGTCGTCCATGATGGCCCGGGCCATGATGTAACTGGCCGGGATCTCCTCGGGGCTGCCGCTGACCTGGTAGGCGTAGAGGCGTTCGTTGAAGGAGGTCGAGGGGATGGGGTTCCTGGACACCCCGGCCAGGCTGGCCTGGGTCACCCCGGAGACGCGGGCGTCGAATTCCTGCTGTTGCCCGGCTTTGTTGGTCATCACGATCTGCACGGTGGCCCCGACGGCCTCCTGGGGTGAGCCGAAGCCGAGGTCGGTGACCCAGGTGTCGGGGATCGCCAGTTCGTCCGCACCCTCGGCCGCGACCGACCCGGAGGCCATCTGCACTCCTTCGGAGTCGACCGGGATGCCCAGGGTCAGCTGGAACCTCTCCTGCCCGGCTTGCAGATAGGTGGGGACCACGTTGTAGACCGGTGCCACCTCCCCCACCCCGTCGATCCCCTCGATGGTGGCGACGTCCTGGTCCGACAGGCCCACGAAGGACACCCCGAACCCGGTGGCGATCTGGGTGGAGTCCGGATCGTATTTTTGCGGCCCCGACCCGGCAGACAGCTCGATCAGCGGCTGGGACTTCTGCACGTACAGTGCGCTGGCGTCACCGAAGGTGGCGACGGTGACGTCGATGTAGCGGTTGACCCCGGTGCCCATCCCCGAGGTCAGGGTCAGGGCACAGGCGCCGATGAACACGGCCACCACGGTCAGCACCGTGCGGATCCGGCCCCGCAGCGTGCTGGTCACCGCGGAGCCGACCAGGTCCCGCCCCCTCACCGGACACCGCCGGTGACCCCGAGGGCGGCCCCGCCCTGAGGGGCGGCCTCTACCCCGCCGAGGCCCGGCCCGGGGACGGTACGGGCCGGTGTCTCCACGATCCGCCCGTCGCGCAGCTGCACCCGGCGGTCGCAGCGGCCCGCCAGGTCCGCGTCGTGGGTGACCACCACCAAGGTGATGCCCCGTTGGCGGTTGAGCTCGAAGAGGATGTCCTGGACCACCGACCCGGTGGCCGAATCCAGATTCCCCGTGGGCTCATCGGCGAAGATCACCGCCGGATCGTTGACCACCGCCCGGGCAATCGCCACCCGCTGCTTCTGCCCCCCGGACAGATCCACCGCCCTGCTGTGGGCCTTCTCCGCCAGCTCCAGGCGCTCCAGGACCGCCAGGCCCCGGCGTTTGCGTTCGGCCGCGCCCACTCCGGCGATCTTCAGCGGCAGCACCACGTTCTCCAGCACCGTCTGGTTCGCGGTGAGGTAGAACTGCTGGAACACGAACCCGAAGGAGGCGTTGCGGACCCGGTTCAGCTCCCGGGCACTCATCGATGCGGTGGGCGACCCGTGCAGGGCCACGGCACCGGAGGTCGGGGCGTCCAGCAGGGCCAGCAGGTGCATCAGGGTGGATTTGCCCGACCCGGACTTCCCCACGATCGCCACCGACTCCCCCGCCTCGATCGCCAGACTCACCCCGCCCAGGGCGGTGAACCCCGCATCACCCTGACCGTAGGACTTCACCAGGTCTTGCACCTGAAGCACCGCGGGCATCATCATTCCTGTTCTCCCCCTCCTCGCACGCCGGCCGGCGACCACTGCGGGCAGTCAACCCCTGAATGGCCGGTGTGGGACGGCGTCTCACCCCCACCCTTCATCATGTGCGAAAGCACACACACGGGGGTATGCGACGCGCGTCCCCACTAAAGGGGTGCCCCCCGATGCCTGCTCGCGCTCTTGCTCCTGACCCCCGTCAGGACGCGGTTCCGGGCGTCAATCCGCCACTGCCCGGAGGCCCCACGACAGCGCGCACCGCCCGGGGCCGCGGTTGTCCGGGCCCAGAGAACAGTCCCGCCCCGCCCCACGGGGCCACGCAGAGACAGGAACCGGAACGAACGTCCCGTACCCGAGGGACACGATGGTCAACCCCAACCGCGACGTGACAGGTCCAGTAGTCAATCGGACCGCGACCCAGCGTGCAGCACGTGCAGATAGCACCAGGCGCGCCGGATCCGGAAGGCGGAACCGATCGCGACCCCCAACGCCCCACAAGAGGCCAACACCCACGGAAACTCCGGCCGGACGAGCTCACCGAGGAACATGCCCAGCAGGACAGCCACCATCACCACAAGCCCCTCGACGATGGCGCAGGCGGCCAGGCCCGCAGCGGTCCGGACGTCGGGATCCGACGGCACGATCCTGAACTTCGGTGCCGAGGACAGCGCCCCCTGCCATCGCACCCTGCTGACCTTCTTGTTGAAACGAGGACGTGGGGCCTGAGCGAAGTAGTGGACGAGCATCAGCAACCCGAAGACGGCCAAGGTAGCCAGGAACCACAGCAGCTCCGGCGCAGCATCGGGCAGGAACCACGCCAGCGCCGGAAAGCTGATCACCGCCACCGCACTTGTCGGCAAGGCGCGCCTGATGAGCTGACCAACCGTGGGGATCGAGAGTCCGCCGGCGGGTCGAATGTCGCACCCAACGGCACCAGCATCCACGTCCACGTTCGCGACGCTACCGCCCAATGTGGGCGGCAGTCTCGGCGCACAAAAGGGGACCCTCATCAGGCTCCGCCCGAAGCCGAACCCCTAGTGCACCCTTTACCGGGGTTGGTGTGGTCAGGTGATGCCCCCTCGCGGAGTGGGCGGCCCCGTACCGACGTCGTTTACGACGTCACGCCCTCGCGCGCCCGCTAGGTGTAGTTCCCCGACACGTTGTGAACGGCTGAGGTAGGCGAAGACCTCCGTGCAGGATGTGGGTCACCACACTCACTGTCCTGAACACGGAGGTCTTCGTGTCCCACGCTAACGCTCCTTTGACGCCGGTGGGCCGGCTACGTCTGGCGGTGCTCATCATCGATCAGGGCTGGTCCATCCGCCGGGCCGCCGAGCGGTTCCAGGTCTCACCGGCCACAGCCTCGAAATGGGCCGGCCGGTACCGGGCCGGTGAGCCACTGACCGACCGGTCCAGTCGACCCCGCAGGTGCCCGCGGCGCCTGGCAGCACGCACCGAGCGGCGGATCATCGCGCTGCGCGTCACCCGCCGGTGGGGCCTGCACCGGATCGGCTACCACCTGGGTCTGCCGCGTTCAACGGTCGGGCGGGTGCTGGCCCGGTACCGGATGCCGCTGCTGACCCAGGTGGACCGGGCCACCGGTTTGCCGGTGCGCCGGTCCACTCCCGTGCGCTACGAAAAGTCCCGGCCCGGGGAACTGGTGCACCTGGACATCAAGAAGCTCGGACGCATCCCCGCCGGCGGAGGATGGCGGGTGCACGGGCGCGGATCGGCACCGGACCGGCAGGCCGGTGTGGTGCGCGACCGCGCCGCACGCGCCGGGGCCCGCGGCTCACGCGGCTATCGCTATCTGCATCACGCCATCGATGATCACTCCCGGTTGGTCTATTCCGAGATCCTCGACGATGAGCGAAAGGAGACCGCTGCCGGCTTCCTGGGGAGGGCCCAGGGTTTCTTCGCCACGGCCGGGATCACCATCATCGCGGTGATGACCGACAACGGGTCCTGCTACCGGTCGCGCACCTTCGCCGCGGCCCTGGGGCAGATCGAGCACAAGAGAACCCGCCCCTACCGGCCGCAGACCAACGGCAAGGTGGAGCGCTTCAACCGCACCCTGGTCGCCGAATGGGCCTACGCCAGCGCATACGACTCCGAGGAATCCCGCGCGGCCACCTATCAGGACTGGCTCCACCACTACAATCACCACCGACCCCACACCGGCATCAGCGGCAACGTCCCCTCAGTCCGCGTTCACAACCTCACGGGGAACTACAGCTAGGCCAGGGCTGGTGTTCTTATGCGATGACTGCCCACAGCAGCAGGAGCACACCAGCCGGTGCGAAAACGCCGGCTAAAACCAGGGGAATACGCGAGAACCTTTGATACTCCCGGACATAGAAGGCCTCCAGCTCCTCGTTGTAGGTGCCCTCCGAACGCTGAATGAACGTCTCCAGAACCGGGCCGACGAAAACACGCGTGACACACAGATAGAGGACCAGCTCAATGCCGGCAGCCAGCAACAGACCATAGGCTAGAAAGTCGGGGAACTCTTGGACATTCTCATAAGCCATGCGAGTCGCCACAAACACAGCAAAAATTGCTACGAACAGGGTCGGGCCCCAGATCATCACCCGGGCTCCCTCGATGGGGCGATCCACCGCCACCTCAGGGTCCCGGCTGTGCCCGGCCCGTGGAGCAGTAGGTCTGGCCCAGCTCTTGAAGATGATGGTCAGCACGAACACGAACATCAGGCCGGTGACAACCATCTCGAGTACTTCCACGACGTCCTTTCGTCGCCCTCCAGAGAATCTGAGGACATCCTCCATTCTTACCGCAAGGTAGAAATATCAGGCCCCTCGAGTTGTCCATACTTTTGCAGGAAGAGTGCTCCCACCCTCAGCCCCACCCCGTTCCAGGTCAGATCGGCCCCCGATGCGCGGGAGGCAACCCCTACCGCAATGCGGCTCGTCGCGGAGTCCACCAAGTCTCCATCAGTCTCTGGGCCTGTGGATCTCCGCTCTTCAAGGCTCTCGGTAGGTCCCCACAAGTGTTCATTCTCGAATGCGAACCACCCCGGTACCGTGGCAGACAGGCAGGGAGGGGCCCATGAACTATCGACGCATGGAGGCCACGTCGCTGCTCGTCTGCGCTGTCTGTGCCGCGGTGCTCGGGTTCGCCACCGGGTGGTTCGACCTCACGGAGACGCAGGCCTTCGTTGTCTGCGCCGTGTACTTGATCGGCGGGCTACCGGCGATTCTCTATCTGCACTTCATCGCCAAGGCTCAGCGGGACTCCTCAAGGACAAGGAATCGGCCCAGGTCCGCGAATCTCCGATACGCGTTGTGGGCTCCACCCGTGGCCATCTGGGTCGTTCTCGCCGTGCGCGCTGACGACCCAGTGACGAGATGGCTATGGGCCGGGGCTGCGGGTCTAGCCGTGGTCGCCGTCGCCATCGACTGGTGGCGACACCGGGCAAAGAGCACTCCACGCACCGAAGGGGCCGAGGACACTTAGAAGTGGTTTCAATAGTTACGGCTGAGGCGTTGAGTGGGGTCGACCAGGCCGGTGATCATGACTGCCATGGCGAGTCAGAGAACGTTCGGACGACTGGTCAGCGACCAGCTGTGGGAGCTGCTGGAACCCTTGATCCCGCCACCCCCGCCGGCGAAGAACGGGCGCACCGGGCGGCCTCGGGTTGATGACCGGGCCGCGCTGGAAGGCATCCTGTTCGTGGCCGAGAACGGCATCGCATGGAAGAAACTCCCCACCGAGCTGGGCTTCGGCTCAGGGATCACCTGCTGGCGCCGACTGCGGGCCTGGCAGGAGGCCGGGGTGTGGGAGAAGCTCCACCACACCGTCCTGGACCAGCTCGGCCAGGACGGGGCGCTGGACTGGTCGAGGGCGTCTTTGGATTCGGTGAGTGTCCGGGCGAAAAGGGGGGTGAACTGACCGGCCCCAATCCCACGGATCGCGGCAAACTCGGCACGAAGTACCACCTGCTGGTCACTGCCGACGGGTTGCCGCTGGCGGTGGCGATCACCGGAGCCAACCGCCACGACTCCATGCTCGTGGAGCCGATCCTGGACGGTTTGAGCCCGGTCAAGGGCCGAGGCCGCGGCCGTCCACGGCGCCGACCGGTCAAGCTGCACGCGGACAAGGCATACGACAACCGACGAGTCCGCCGCTACCTGCGCCGGCGCGGGATCACCGCCCGCATCGCCCGCATCGGGGTGGACTCCAGCGAACGCCTGGGCCGGCACCGCTGGGTGGTGGAACGCACCATCTCCTGGTTGCTGGCCTTCCGTCGCCTGGCCATCCGCTACGACCGCAGTGCTACCACCATCACCGCTGTGGCGACCCTGGCCATCACTGTCATCTGCGCACGGCGTCTGCCCCGGAAAGACTATTGAAACCACTTCTTAGGGACTCGTACTCCGGACATCCGGAGCTCCACGATGTGCCGCGAACTGTCATCGCAGCTCTCGAGCACAAGACGTACCACCAGATGGGGGAAGATGCGGAACTACTTCTTCACGATCGCGATGGGGCTGTGCGTCCTGATTGGGGTCGTGAGCCTGGGAACCACCAGCAATCCAGGAACGGCGTTGATGGCGCTTTTCGCGGCCACGCTGGGCTTGTTCGGGGTGGGGCTGGGGCTCTATCAGATCCGGGCTTCTCACAAAGCCGGCCGGACCCTGTCCATCTTCGGGCCCCCTGCCGGCCTGGAGGAGTACCAGCGGCGGGGACCACGCCACGGGACGCGCGGGGAGAATTGGTTCGGTGTCTTCATGGGCACCTGGATTGCCGCCTCGTCCCTGTGGCGCCTGGACGATGGGTGGAATGCGCTGGACATGATTTTTTTCAGCCTCGCGCTGGTGATCGTCCTGGTGTCTATCGTCCGACTGGCCCTGCTCCGTCGAACCAAGCAGACCCCGCAGGCCACGTCGCACTCCGCGACAGCACATACTTTCGGACACCCCAACAACCCTCACGACTGACACCACCCTTCAGACGGTCGAAGAAGACCTTCCCTCGCGCCGCCCCGGTTCGGTTCCACGCTGCCGAGCGGCGAGGACCCCATGCCGACCTCGCCGAGTACTAGATAGATGGTGCAGAGGCTGTAGCGATGCACCGCCTTGGTTCTCAGGACGGGGCTCGGGCGTGCCGAGCATCACCCGCGGAGGCAACGCTCCCCGTAGGCTGATCTCGTGCTGCACCTCCTCATCGACACCTCTACATGTCTCGACCTTGCGCAACGTCGAGATGGGCAGCGCTGGATCGTCGCTCTGCGGGTACTCATTTGTCAGGGAGAGGTGAAGCTGCTGGTTCCGCCCGTGGTCATTGAGGAGTTCGACCGCAACGAAGCCCGCGTGCAGGCGGCGATGACGTCCAGCATCGCGGGCCGGTTCAAGCAGATCCGCCATGACCTCGTGACCTACGGCAGCGACGACGATGCTCATGCCGTGGAGGTCATCGAAAACCTCGGCCGGCACCTCCCGCTCGTCGGCGCGATGACGACCCGGAACTTCCGGGATATCCGTGAGCTCCTCGTCGCCGGTCAGATCGTCGAGCAATCAGAGGCCGAGATAAAGCGCGTCGTCGAGCGGGGGTTGAGAAAAGCTGCGCCCTTCCACAGCGGGAAGAACAGTGTCGCTGACGCCGTCATATTCGAGCTTTACCAGATCGCCACACAGGGAGCGGACCTCGCGGAGCACCCGCACGCCTTCGTCACCACCAACCACACCGACTTCTCTCGGGCGAATGGCGATAAGCGGGAGCCGCATGACGACATTGCGGATGCGTTCGACGGAACCGGTAGCCGATACGCCCTTGGGGTGGACGGCCTCGACGTGGTCCTGCGCGACTACTTCGGTGAGGAGATCGAGGAGCTTTTCGAGGAGACTGACTTCCAAGAAGAGCCCCGTCGGCTGGACGACATCGTCGCCGCGGAGAAGGAGATGTTCGACCGTATCTGGTACCACCGGTCCTTGCAGGCCGACTAC
This sequence comes from Kocuria gwangalliensis, assembly GCF_039544365.1. Taxonomy (NCBI): domain Bacteria; kingdom Bacillati; phylum Actinomycetota; class Actinomycetes; order Micrococcales; family Micrococcaceae; genus Kocuria; species Kocuria gwangalliensis. The sequence continues at coordinate 141,447 of NZ_BAABLN010000005.1, forward strand.
CGCGCCGAACGGGAAGGGGACGCGGAGGAGCTCGAGCGCAACCAGGCCGTCGCCGGCCCCGGCCGTGCAAGGGTCGAGGCTACCTATACCGAGCCCGGGCAACTCGGGCCGTACACGGACTTCGAAATCGGGGTGCTGAACGGGAAGATGAGCGCGCTGCGGTGGGTGCTGGGTAGCGAGTGGGACTTCCTCGACACCTGATCCGCCGTACGTAAGCCGGACCCCATCCGAGTCACTGCACGCCTGTTCGCTCAGTAAGCAACCGCGAGGCGTTGTCATGCCCGATTACCCCGCCCGGTGAAAAGCCCGCTCAGGTGCGTCATACGCATCACGATGTCCACAGATAACGACGGCCTCAGATGCTCGTCGCTGGCGGCAGCTCCCGGATCCGCCGGTAGAGGGTAGCCCTCGACATCCCGAGGTCGCGGGCGACCTGGGTAGCCGGCTCCCCACCGTCAATCAGTCGGAGGGCGTTGCGGATCTGGGAGTCGGTGAAGGTCGGGCGGCGCCCGCCGAGGTCCTGGCCGGCGGCCCGGCGCTTGGCCACCGAGTCGGTGATCCGCTCCCGCTTGATCTCCAACTCCATCTGGGCCAAGGCCGCCATCACCGTGAACACCATCGACCCCATCGGGGTGGCCGTGTCCACGTCTCCCCCACCCAGGTTGAGCACCCTCAGCCCCGCTCCCCTCGCCCGCAGTGCCTCGGCGAAGGCCAGCATGTTCTGCGTCGAGCGGCCCAGCCGGTCCAGCGTGGTGATCACCAGAGTGTCCCCCGACTCGAGCGCAGCGACCGCCCGGTCAAACTGCGGACGCGAAGCACGCCCTCCAGACACTCCACTGTCGACATAGATGTCATCGCGCCGCACACCGGCACCCAGGAGGTCAGACACTTGACGGTCTGCGTCCTGCTGCCGCGTCGACACTCGGGCATAGCCGATCAGCTTCCCCATGTCCACCCCATCTGTCTCGCAACCGACGTTGAGTATCTGATTCTAGGGGTATGGATAAAGCACATAGCTACGAGACAGGCCGAACCGCGGAAACATGCGGTGTGAATCGCAGCGCTAATTGGCCGTGTTCTGACAGCGCTATTTGTCACCTACTGATGCCCGTAAGTCGATCATTCGCGAATTGTCTATTTCAACGGCGTCCAGCCCACGGGTAGCGGGCCGTCGAGCATTGCACGCTGACGGTCGGCGCGCTCCGACCACCCCTGTCCGCCGTCGGCGAGTTCGTGCTCAGCTACAGCTCCGCGAGCTACACGAAAGCCGACATCGTCCACTGTGGCATCCGGTGCATTCCCTCTGCGAACACCCACCCGGCAACTCCATTGTGGGTCTGCCCAACCGCCGCCTTTGAGTACTCTGTAGTCGCCGTATCGTGCAGGGTCGAGGCGGTCCCAGCACCACTCCCAGACGTTGCCGAGCGTGTCGAAGAGTCCGTATGCATTAGCGTCTTTACTTGCAGAAGGCTGCGGGCCGGTCGTGCCGTCCTCCTCTGTCCAAGCGATCTGATCGAGCGGACCGTGGCGGGGCCCTATAGAGCCGCCCATGCTGCCGTGAACCTATTCGGCTTCGGTGGGCAGCCGATACCCCTCGGCCCGTGGATTCCAGTGAACAGTGTCACTGCCGATGAGGTAGGCGGGCTGCAATCCCTCGTGCTTGGATACACTGTTGCACCATGCGACGGCCTCTCGCCACGTCACACCGGACGCGGGCAAAGAGCGATCGTCGGGAGCTGTTTCTGTGTTCCGTCCAGCCATGAGATCGGTCTCGCTGACAGCAACTGTGCTCAGCCAGAATGAGACGAGGGCGACGTGCCTCTCGGTCCCGCGTCGCGCGTCTGTGAGACGAACCTGACCGCCGGGGATATGAGAGAACCGCACAGAATGAGCCTAGGTCAGGTCTTCATGCGATTCCAGGCGTCAGCGGGCGAAGGTTAGCTACGCGAGTAAAAGAGCGGAACATCGTGACATCTATCATCTGTGAATTGCAGCGACAAGTGGCGATGTTCTGGCGGAGCTAAATGACGGCATCGAAGTCATGTGGCTCGATCGAGGTTGTCGGGTCGGTCAGGCTCCGGGTGATCGACGGGTTGACCGGTCTCGGGTGGGCGTTCCACTTCCTTGGTAGTGGGACGGTAGGCAGCGAGATCCCTGTCCGAGGACTTTGGATAGCAAATGGTGTCCCAAAAGTTGAGCCCAAAATGCTATCTCAATTGGACCGTGCGGAACCGACTTCCGGTACGCTGAGGGCATGGAATTGGGGTACGCGCGGGTGTCGACGGCCAAACAGGACCTCGACCGGCAGATCGATGCCCTGCGCCAGGTCGGCATCGCCGCGGAGCGGATCTATGTGGACAAGAAGTCCGGAGCCACCACGCAGCGTCCCGGTTTGGCCGCGGCCCTGGCCTACGCCCGCCAGGGTGATGTGATCGTGGTGCACACCCTGGACCGGCTCGGGCGCACGGTGCGCGACACCTTGAACCTCATCCACGATCTGGCCGAGCGGGGGGTGGGGGTGCGCAACCTGGCGGATCCGATCAAGGTGGACTCCACCAACCCAAGTGATCCGATGGCCCAGCTGGCGGTGGTGCTGCTGGCGCTGTTCGGGCAGATGGAACGCACCTACACCCTCGAGCGCGCCGCCCACGCCCGGGCGGTGGCTACCGCCAAGGGCCGGCGGATCGGGCGGCCCACGGTGGTGGACCCGGACAAGCTGGCCTACGCGGAGCATCTGCGCGGCACCGGGCACACCATGGCCGAGATCGTGGCCAAGACCGGGATCACCCGCACCAGCCTCTACCGCCACCTACCACCCCGGCCACCGGAACCGGTGACCGCGACCGGCCCCGGTACCGGTCCCGAGATCTGAACCCACGTAGGTGATCGCGATGGCACAGCTGACCCCGCAGGAAAAGGTGATGCTGTTGCGCCAGCACGAAGACGGTGTTCCCTGGACACGCATCGCGGCGGAGTCCGGCGTGCCCCTACGGACACTCACGCGCTGGTCCGCGAAGTACCGCGCCGCCCCGACCTCCCGTGGTCTGCAACGTCCCCACCGAGCCGACCGCGGGACGAGGCGCATCCCGTCCGAGCTCGTCGAGATGATCGAAGCGCTGGCGCTTGGCTGTCCCGAGCCTACGGCAGCGTTCGTCCATCGCCGCGTGGGCGACATCGCGAACGACCGGGGACTCACCGCGCCGAGCTACTCCAGCGTCCGGGCGATCATCGGCGCCATCGACCCGGGTCTACGCACGCTCGCGCAGGACGGGGATACCGCGTACCGGGACCGGTTCGAACTGGTCCTCCGCCGCACCGCCGCGCGCCCGAACGAGCAGTGGCAGGCCGATCACACGCTCCTGGACGTTGCGGTCCTGGACAAGACCGGCGCCCCGGTGCGGCCCTGGTTGACGGTGCTGCTGGATGACTACTCCCGCGTCACCACCGGCTACACCCTCTTTCTCGGTAGCCCGACAGCCGAGCAGACAGCACTCGCCCTGCACCAAGCCATCAACCCCAAGACAGACCCTGCCTGGCCCGTCTGCGGCCTGCCCGAGGTGCTCTACAGCGATCACGGCTCGGACTTCACCTCCGCGCGCCTCGAGCGGGTCTGCCTAGACACGCACATCCAGCTGATCCACTCCCGGATCGGCGTACCGCAAGGACGCGGGAAGATCGAGAGGTTCTACGGCTCCATCACCACCGAACTCCTGCCGCATCTGCCCGGGCACATCCCGCACGGAACGAACGGAGAGCCCATCACGCCTGCGACGCTCACCCTCGAGCAGCTCGACGCGATCATGGAACAGTTCATCGTCACCGAGTACAACCAGCGCCCGCACTCGGAAACCGGCGAAGCCCCTGCCCACCGCTGGGGCGCATCCGGATTCATCCCCCGCGCGCCGGCGCACCCCGAAGACCTTGACCTTCTCCTGCTGACCGCGGCTGCGACGCGGAAGGTACAACGCGACGGGATCCAGTTCGCCTCCACCCGGTACGTGTCCCCAGTGCTGGCCGCCTACGTCGGCGAACATGTGACCGTGCGCTTCAACCCGCGCGACGTCGGCGAAATCCGCGTCTACTTCAACGATGAGTACCTCTGCCGCGCGATCGCTCCCGAGCTCGCCGCCGAATCCATCTCGCTCCACGAGCTACAAGCCGCCCGGTCCCAACGGCGGCGCGACCTCAAGCAACAACTACGGCAACGCCGCAGCCTCGCCGATGCGCTGCCCACCGACACCCGGTACCTCCCGCCGGCACCTGCCAACGAGGAGCCGGTACCCATCGAAGAAGACCCGCCACCACACGGATTGCGCCTCTATGCGACCGAATAACCCCGCACACACCCTCCTGGGCAAAGACGACGACGGTCGCCGATTCCTCACCGGCGAGTTCGAGGAGGTGAACAGCAGTGCCCCGCCAACAGCCGAGCCGCCACCCTTCCAGACCACCCGTGAGCATCGCCGCTTCACCGAGTTCGCCGACGCTGTGCGGACCCACCGCTACATCGGGCTGTGCTGGGGACCGCCCGGGGTGGGCAAGACCCTCTCCGCCCGGCACTACGCCGGCACCGACCAATGGGAGCAATGGCAGTGCGTCTTCACCGACGACCTCGGCCCAGTACCGGAACGCGTGCTCGATGCCCGCACCGCGTTCTTCACCCCCACTGTCGCCGCCACTGCCCGGCAGATCGACCAGGGCCTGCCCCGGGCCTGCCAGCAGATCTCCTTCGCCGTGGACTATGCCGAGCACGGCCTCGTGGACCCCTATGTCCACATCGAGTCCCGCTCCAGCGGCCGCACCGAACTACTCATCATCGACGAGGCCGACCGCCTCAAAGCCACCGGACTCGAGCAGGTCCGCGACTACTTCGACCGCCACCACATGGGCGTCATCCTGATCGGCATGCCCGGAATCGAGAAACGCCTCGCCCGCTATCCTCAGCTCTATAGCCGGATCGGCTTCGCCCACGAGTACCGCCAGCTCACCCCCGACGAACTCACCGCAGTCCTGACCAGACGACTTCCCGCAGCCGCGGACCCAGCAGACGGCGGCGTCGCCCACGCGACCGCCGTCGCGACTATCGTCCGAGTCACCGCGGGCAACTTCCGCCTCGTCGACCGACTGCTCACCCAGATCGAACGCGTACAAGCCGTCAACAACCTCGACGAACTCACGCCCGAGATCGTCGAAGCCGCGCGACAGGCCCTCCTCATTGGCCACTAAACGACGCGAGAACCACGCCACTTACCGATGCGACTTACAGCGTGGAGGGGTCGTAGACCCGCTCCTGCCCGGTCGGTGCGCCCGGGGCCGGTTCCACGGCGTGGGCGGCGGTGATGCCGCCGAGGGTCAGGGCCGCGGCGGCGGGGACGATCAGGAGCACGGGTCGCAGGCTCATCGAAAGGGCCTTTCTACTGGTCAACACACAGTTTGTTGCAATAGCAACGCCTTCATCTAAGCGCATTTACCATCGCGATATGGTCACGGAAAGGTATCGATTATGCTAATGCAAATCGATGTGTTACGGGGCTGCTTGGGCAGTGCCTGCCCGGGCTGGACCCACCCTCGCGCGCGCTGCAGGTCTTCTCGCCTGCTGTACGCCGGTCCTACCGTTCCGTTCCTCCTCGTCCCCTCTGCGTTCTCGGCCGCACTTCCCCGGGCCAGGAGATGTCTCGGGGCTCCGGGTGATCGATTTCCTCTCATCGAAGTAACCACGGGCGGTGGTCCTCGTGATGCAATCGTGAGGTGACTAGTGCAAACACCGTGCATAGCCTGTTCACACTCGCACTACACCGCCGGATCGCTCCGGCTTCCACCTGGAGGTTGACATGCGCCATAGCATCCGCACCGCATCCGGCACGCTCGGGATCGCCGCCCTCGCCCTGACCCTGTCCGCGGGCCCGGCCACCGCCGCCCCGGCCGGCCCGGGGATCCCGGACTGCTCGACCGTCCCGGGGTCCGTGGCGCCGTCCCCCACGGTCCCCCGACCCGTGCACGACCGCGGGGTCGTCGTCTACGAGGCCGGCGACGTCGAGCTGCACATCTCCCAGAATGCCGAGGGGGACATCGTGGTCGAGGTCCCCGGTCCCGTGTCGACGGCGTCGAAGCAGGAGCTGAGCTACATCGGGCCCGAGGGCGTCGGGTCTGCGTCGGCCGCCCTGTGCGGATCCACCGCTGTGGTCCCGGTGGAGGCCGACGGCACCTACCGGATCCGCTACCGCGACACCGACGGCAACACGATCCGGGCCATCGGGGAGGCCACCGCGGTCGTGCGCGACGGGCAGCTCAAGCGCGTGTTCACACCCAACTACCGGCGCGGGGAGACCGTCTCGGTGTCCAACACCGCCCGCGGCACCTTGGTCGTGAAGGTCCCGCGCCACCGCGCGGACGACGTGGCCTGGTCGCTGCACCGCGACGGCGTCACGGTGCGGCTGAACACGGACCAGCTGGCCACCACCCGGCTCCCCGGCCTGCCCGACGGTCACTACGCCCTGTCCGCCAGCTCCGGGGACCAGGCCGGGCCGCTGTCCGCCACCACCATCACCTTCACGGTGCGCAACGGCTGGATTACCGGCTGACCCGCCCCGCCCCGGGGCCCGGCCCACACCGGGCCCCGGGGCGGGCGCCGCTACGTGGCGGCCCAGCACCGGTGAGCGGGCCCGAGCGTGGGTGGAAGGAACTTCCGCACGGAACTCCTGTCTCCGATCCCCATCCGCTCGAACCCACGACGTCGCATGCTCGTGCAGCCGACCCCGGGAGACAGCAAGTACCCCAGGACCGAAGCGGGCGTGAGAGCCATGCATAAACAGTCGTTATCGGTACCCACTCCCGCGCCACGATCACGGCTCTGCTCGGCACCTGGATCTGCCTCCACCCGTACGTGAAAATCACCGAGGAGTGGCAGCGCGACCCCAAGCAGCTCTCCCACCTCGGCTTCTCAGACCCTCTGCGCCACGTCAGCCCCGTCGCCGGTCCTCCCGCCGGGCGGTGGGGTGGGCCGCTAGCATGACCTCGGACGCCCTCCCCGGCGCCGCCTACCCCGTTACCTTTTTCATGACGCCGGTGTCCGGGAGGATGAAGGCGTAGGTAACCAGCCGGCCCCGGCATGATGTCCGCCCCCAGTCGCTTATGATCGCAGGCGGTGTAGTCACCGGGGCCGGTACTGGTTCACACGGACCGCTAATAGAAGCACGACCCGTCAGGCGGGACTTTGTAACGTGGATGCGGGCGAGTGAACCACCTGGTCACCTCACCCCCACCCCTGCGTGATGAAGAAGGTGACCACCATGGAACACCAGCTCTACCTCGGGATCGACGTCGGCAAGACCGCCCACCATGCCACCGGTTTGAGCGCTGAGGGCACTGTCGTGCACGATAAATCCCTCCCGCAATCCGAACCCAAGATCCGTGAGCTCCTCCAGGACCTAGCCGCTACTCACGGGCCTGTGCTGGTGGTTGTGGATCAACCCAAGACCATCGGTGCCCTGGTGATCGCGGTGGCCCAGGATCTGGGCATCGAGGTGGCTTACCTGCCCGGGCTGACCATGCGCCGGGTCGCGGACCTGCACCCGGGGCAAGCGAAAACCGATGCCCGGGATGCGTTCATCATCGCCAACACCGCCCGCACCATGGCCCACACCCTGCGTGGGATTACCCTGACCGAGGAAGACATCGCCGAACTGTCAATGTTGTGTGGGTTCGATGATGACCTCGCCTCCCAGATCACCCAAGTCCGCAACCGGCTGCGCGGGTTCCTCACTCAGATCCACCCCGCCCTGGAACGCGTGCTGGGCCCGCGACTGGCCCACCCAGGGGTGATCGCCCTTTTGGCCCGGCACTCTTCCCCGGCCCGATTGAAGACCGCTGGCCGCGGCCATGTACGAGCTCTACTGAAGAAGCACGCGCCCCGGTTGGCGGAGAAACTCACCGAGGAGATCTTCACCGCCCTGGCCGAACAAACCGTGATAGTCACGGGCACCTCGGCGGCGGAGAAGATCATCGGGCGCCTGGCCGACCAGCTCGCGCAACTGGGCGCCCAGCGGGTGGAGATCGAGACCGAGATCCTCACGGTGGTCGATACGCACCCTCTCACCCAGGTCCTGACCTCAATGCCCGGGGTAGGGGTCAGGACAGCAGCACGGCTGCTCACCGAAGTCGTGGGCAAGGACTTCAAAGACGCCGGACACCTGGCTTCCTACGCCGGGATCGCACCCGTGACACGCAGGTCCGGGACCTCGATCCGCGGGGAATCACCCTCCCGGCGGGGCAACAAGGTCCTCAAACGGGCTTTGTTCCTCTCCGCCTTCGCCTCGCTGAGTGCTAGCCCCGCTTCACGGGCCTATTACGATCGAAAACGGGCCGAGGGTAAACGCCACAACCAAGCTGTGATCGCACTGGCCAGACGACGAACCGATGTGCTCTACGCCATGTTGCGCGACGGATCTTTCTACCAAGAACCCACCCCAACGACCGTGGCCCTAGCCGCTTGACGAAAACCATAGAAGCACCCCCCACCCTGGATGCCTCAACCACTACCCGCCCCCTGTGACACGACACCGGCACCGCTCGCGTGTCAGAGATCTCCTTCTCCAGTGCAGCCCACCCCGTGGCTAGCCGCTCGGAGTTGATGTGCTCCGTGGCTCGACGCGTTGCCGTCAGATTGTGGAGATAGGACGCCCGCTGTTGCGCCCAGGACTCGAAGTGTCGATCGAACGCCGCCAGTCGCTGCATCTGTTCGACGTAGGCCCGATCGAAATACGCCTCTAACTGTTCGCTGAGGTCAGGTGAAGCGGTCTGCTGCCCGAACGGACAGACACCGTGCGTGTGTTCGAGATGGGCGCGCCCGTGCTGCACCCAGTCGGCATTGCTGAGCTGCTGGATAGAGGGCGTGAGGTGCACATCCCCGCCACCCACGGCCGCCACGCCCAAGAGCGAGTGGCCGGGCGCGTCTTCGATCCTGATGTCGCGTCCAAGAGGAAGTTCTTGGATCGGTTGCGCCTCCTCGCTAAGCCTCGATCCACCGACGCGGGTTCGGGCCGGCGGCCGATATCCCGGATCGGCACTGAGCCGTTTTTTGGCGTGACGTGGTGGCCGGCCTCGCTGCCGGTGGTGTTCCACTGTTGGTCTTTCGGTTGTGCCGGGGCGCGGCGTTCGGTTGGTTGGTTATGCCGATTGTGGTGGCGGGTGGATGGCGGTGAAGAGCCGTTCGAGTCCCTGTTGCCAGGGCCAGGCCTCGGGCAGTCTGAT
>NZ_BAABLN010000006.1:0-9466 GCF_039544365.1 Kocuria gwangalliensis
CCCGGATCCGCACCGGCAGCGCCGGGCCGTCCCAGCAGCGGGGCCCGGCCGGCCAGGTTCACCAGGAACCGGGAGGCGACCGCGTCGAGTTGGCGCACGTGCCCGAAGGTGAACTCACGCAGGAACGAGCCCAGGGTCGAGGGCGCATAGCAGCCGCCGAACACCCGTTTCATCGCCCCGTGGCGCAGCACGGCCATGTCATCGATCGAGTCCGCCCCCGTGCACATGCCGGCCACCAGGGCCGCGACCTTCGCCCCGGCGTTGGCGCCCTTGTCGGTCGGCACGCTCAACCGATCTCCGGCCAGCTGGTGCAGGCCGGCCTCGGCGGCCAGTTCCATCACCGGCACCAGCCCGGCGGACCCGATGAGGTTCGGCTCGTCGAAGGAAACTGACACGGCAGCAGGCGTGTGGGAAACTNAAGTCGTCACGGCCTTCGAGCCTTGGAAGCGGCTCACCCGGGCGCACCGCCGACCAGTACGCGGCGAAGGCTAGATCGAAAACTGGCCATCGAGGACGTAATCGAGCAACGCCAGATCGAAGCGAAAGCAACGCAGCTAAGAGGTTCATTCGCCCCGCCGATCCGTGGAGATCGATGCGAGCGGTTGCTTGGACCTCAGTAGGCGGCCGCGGCCCCCAGTCATTGATGGGGGGCAGCTCATCGTTAACCCAGGCCTCTAGCCGCTCCGAGAGGGCGGTCTTGCCGATGCCACCTAGCCCATAGAAGGTAAGCAAATTGTGGCGTTTGGCGCCGACACGATCGTGGCTTTCAACGTACTGGCGGAATGTGGCCAGTGCTGCCTTGAAGGCCGCTGACTCGTGTTCCCGATCTATGAACAACTCCGAGACATGCGGCATGCGAAGGCGATCAAGTGCGCTTCCAGGTGGTTGGACCTCCATTCGCCGAGCTTACATATGGATATTTTCATAACTGTTCACACTTGAAAATTTTTGTCTTGCATCCAGAGAGTTGTGCGACGCCTGGGTTGCCAGACTGGAGCCGGTGCGAGGGAATGCGTGCCCCGGTGCCGGCTTGGAGTGGTTGACCTCGTAGCAGTGTCAGGTGATCCTGACAGTGTCAGGGTTTTATGACACCTCGGAGGTGGACGTGCTCGAGCACGACGGACAGCAGGGCGTGACGGCGCCGCACGCAGCGTGGGAGCTGGGGGCGTGCTTGCTGATCACTCCGTGCCGGTCGACGACCGTGACGGGGTGGCAGTGGCTCAGTTCCTGCGTATGGCCGCTGATGCGTGGGCTGCCGCGAAGACCGAGGAAGCCGTTGATCGTGCTCTGGAGCGGGTGAGGTTCCTGCGCCTACTCGAGCGCGGTGCCGGCGTGGCGTTGCGCGACGCCGTGGGGGACGCCCGGGGCAGCGGGGCCTCGTGGGCCGGGGTGGGATGGGCGTTGAACACCTCCCGGCAGAGTGCCTATGAACGATTCTCCGACTGACACTGCATTTGCTGGAGTCGCAGACAGGTGAGACCGAGTCTTAGGAGCTTTCGGCGCGTTGGCACGTCTCGCAGTCCAAGGGATGCGAGACGTCTCGTCCGGCGAATTTTGCGGCCACGAATTTTTGCGGATTCCCGGGGGTCAGCAAGTCTTGCAACTATGTGCTTTATCTGTGCACCTAGAATCGTGTACTAGACATTGGTTGCGAGACACATAGGGGTTGCCATGGGGAAGCTGATCGGGTACGGGCGAGTGTCGACGCGGCAACAGGATGCAGACCGCCAACTGTCGGACCTTCTGCATGCGGGCGTGCGGCGCGATGACGTCTACGTGGACCATGGAGTGTCTGGAGGACGTGCCTCGCGCCCTCAGCTCGACCGGGCGGTGGCCGCGCTCGAGCCGGGTGACACCCTGGTGATCACCACGTTGGATCGCTTGGGCCGGTCGACGCAGAACATGCTGACCTTCGCCGAAGCGCTGCGGGGGAGAGGTGCCGGTCTGCGGGTGCTCAACCTCGGTGGGGGAGACGTGGACACCGCAACCCCAATGGGTTCGATGGTCTTCACGGTCATGGCTGCGCTGGCGCAGATGGAGCTGGAGATCAAACGCGAACGCATCACCGACTCGGTCGCCAAGCGGCGGGCAGCTGGCAAGGACCTCGGCGGACGACGGCAGACGTTCACCGACTCCCAGATCCGCAACGCCCTGCGGCTCATCGAGGGCGGGGAGCCGGCCACCCAGGTCGCCCGCGACCTCGGGATGTCGAGGGCCACCCTCTACCGGCGGATCCGGGAGCTGCCGCAAGCGACGACCATCTGAGGCCGTCGTTGCCTGTGGACATCGTGATGCGTATAGCGCGCCTGAGCGGGCTTTTCACCGGGCGGGTCAAACGGGCATGACAACCCCGCCTGGTTGCGAGGGCCCCGCACGGGCGCATCTCGCTCCGCTTGAGGTCCGTCATGCGGGCGCGAGCCACGCTGCCCCCTGCTCCGGTCCTGAGTGTCGGAAGCTCCCGGTAGATTCAACGGAAGATCCTTTGGACCCCCCACACAGAAGGACTTCGAATGACGAACACCCTGCTCAGTTCTTTGAGGGATCGCGTCCTCGACGAATCCGAGCCTCTCGCCGGGCTCCTACGCAAGTGCCTGCTGCTCGGAGCCGAAACCGGCTCCGAGTCCCTGCGTCAATGGGCCAGATACGAGCTCAGCGGTTACGACGAGGACGTAGACGTACCCAGTTATCGGCTGCTGCCGCCGCTGCCGATCAAGGTGAACTCGATCAGCGGGAACACCGTAGTCACGGGTCAAACTCTCAATCGCCTGCAACTGCCTGCGGAGGCCCTGGAAGGGGTTCCGGAGTCGTTCCCGCTTCGTCAGCCCGTCGAAGAGCTGGAGAGCCTCACGGGGAGATCTTCCATCTCGTTCACCAGCACGGGATTGGCTTACGCCCAGACCGTCTGGAACGGCCAGCTCGGCCCGTACGAGCAGATCACGGGGATGTCCTACTCGCTTTCCGGCGCGGTGCTCACCGGGGTACTGGGTCAGATCCGTACCCAACTCGTTGACGTCGTCGCTGACCTGACGGCGGAGACTCCTCTGGCCGAGCTACCTAGGAAAGACGCCGTAGACGCCGCCGTGGGTCACCACATCGGCACGCAGTACATCACCACGATCCAGTCCGCCAGCGGGCCGACCGCCATCGGGGACAGGGCCAAGGCCAAGAGCGAAGGGCTGAGCGTCGATGACGCCGTCAACCTCCTCACCGCCGTCCAGAACGCAGCAAGGGACGTACCCGACGACGAGGGGCGAGCCGAGCTGCTAGCGGCGGTCGAAGATCTGCGCGCCGCGACCGAGCAGGAAGCCCCCGACACCGGCGACGTCATGAAGAAGGCAGGCAAGCTACGCACTATTGCGGAGCGCATCGGGGTCCCAGCAGTCACCGCAGCGACAAGCGGGGCGGTCGAGACAATCACCACGTTGGCGCTATCCGGCGCCTTTGGCTGAGCAGCAATACGCGGCATTCTGAAGGTCCCGCTGCATCGGAGCCTTCGAACCTCTAACGGGAAGCACCAAGCGGGGTGGGCGGAACGTCCATTGAAGGTTCCGGTGTGAGCTCTGGAGGCGTTTCCTTCCTCGGTGCCGCGGGGGCATGACATTGGTTCTCGAGCCAGGTGTGATTGTGGGCAGACTGTGCTCATGACTTCTGCCCGTCCGGAGCATCCGTCCATGGCCGACCGACTGGTTCATCTGGCTGGCCAGGCCCCGGCCTCCGTCGGCCTGAGCTCCTCACCCGGAGGCGGAGACGAGGTGCGTTTGCTCGGGCACGGGGAGAGCTTCGCGGCGTGGTTGCTGGAGGCCGGTGGGCAACGAGTGGTGGTGCGGATCGCCCGGCGTCCGGTGGTGGAGTTGCCGCGGCCGATGCGGGAGGAGTTCCACGGGTTGAGCCTGGTGCCCGCCGGCATCGGCCCGCAGGCGCTGGTCCTGGAGGAGTCACCGGACAATCCGTTGGGTGCTCCGTACATGGTGGTCAGTTTCGTGCGCGGTCGGGTCTTGCCACCGGGGCAGTGGACCCCGGCTCTGGTCCGGGCCCACGCCCAGCAGATGGCTCGTCTGCATGCCCAGCGCTTCGACCGCTGCGGTGAACTGACCACCCCGGAGGAGGAACGCCGAGAGACGGTGGACATCGCCGGTCAGTTCGCCGCCGGGCTGGAGTGGTGGTCGGACAACCACCCGGGAGTAATGAACGAGCCCGACGTGACACGACTGGCGCGGGACGTGGGGGCGTATCTGCGGGAGGCGCAGAAGACCTTTGACCGGTTGGCGTCCTTCGTCCTGATCCACGGGGATTTGTTGCTGCCCAACATCCTGGTCTACGACGACACCACGGTTCGTTACATCGACTGGGAGTGGTCGGAGATCGGAGACCCCGCCCAAGACCTGGCTTATCTGGGCGGGCAGATCACCGTGGACCCGTGGCATCTGCCCATGACCCGGGCCCAGACCCGGGATTTGATCGAGGTCTACCTGGCGGCCAGCGAGCACTGGGCGGCCACGGGCACCGTCGACGAGGTGCTGATCCGCCGTGACGCCTGGGAGATCTACGAACGGTTCCTCACGTCCCTACACCACCGCAGCCTCCTGGCCGGCCGCCCCGACCTGACCGAACAGGAGCGGAGCATGTACACCAATGTGGCTACCCACGTCACCCGGGAGTTGGGCCGCCGGCTCGGCTGAGGCCCTCCGGATAGGGTCGTTCCATGGAAGAGGAGATGTTGACCGGCGGCAACTCCACCATCGTCGTACGGGTCGGCCACACTGTCCGCCGCACTGTCGGGCCCTGGACCCTGGCGGTGCACCAGTTACTGGTCCGGTTGCGGGCGGAGGGGATCACCGAGGTCCCGGAGCCTCGCGGGGTGGACGAGGACGGCCGGGAGGTCCTGTCCTACAGCGTCGGGGTGGTGCCTGGCTATCCGCTGCCTGAGTGGGTGTGGGCGGAAACGATCCTGCTGGCGGCGGGCCAGTTGCTGCGCCGGATCCACGACGCGTCCACCGCGCTGGTAGGGGAGGACCTGGTCTGGCAGCTGCCCACCCACCACCCGGTTGAGGTGATCTGCCACAACGACTTTGCCCCGTACAACCTGGTGTTCCGCAACGGTCGGCTGCGCGGGGTGATCGACTTCGACACGGCCTCCCCGGGCCCCAGGATCTGGGACCTCGCCTACCTGGCCTACCGGTTGGTGCCGCTGACCGATAGCGCCGAGGACGGCGGCCCGCCCGCACCCGACCGCGCGGGCCGCCTCCAGTTGCTGATCGACTCCTACGAGATGCCCTACGAGCCCGCGGAACTGCTGGCCGTGGTGGCGGCACGTCTGGACGAGCTCGCGGTGTTCACCGACGCACGAGCCGCCGAGACCGGCCGGGACGACTTCGCCGAGCACGCCGCGATGTATCGCCGCGATCGTGACCGGGTGCTGGCCACCGGTTGACCCTCACCTGGGTGACGCACCGCCCGCAGCGGTGATCGCTGATAGGTTCCCTACCATGAAGACGGTGTGAGTGTCTGCCCTGTGAACGAGGAATCCCTGAGTACGTCAGGAGCACCACCATGTCTCATCCCTCTTCCGCACGCCCGCTGCAGGGCAGGACCGCCCTGGTCATCGGGGTCTCCCGCCGCCGCGGCATCGGCTACGCGGTGGCCGTGGAGCTCGCTTCCCTGGGGGCCAGTGTGTTCTTCCACCACTACAGCCCCCATGACGCGGACCAGCCCTGGGGCGCCGATGACCTCGATGCGGTACGCGCCGGCATCCGGGCCGCTCTGCACGACGGGGCCCTCGCCGGCGACGCCTCCGCGGACTTGAGGGATCCGGACACCGTCGAAGACCTCGTCGAGCAGGCCCACGCCCTGACCGGGCGCCTGGACATCCTCGTCTGCAATCACGCCTGCAGCGGCGGCGACGGGTCCATTCTGGACATGACCGCCGAGACCTTGGACGCGTTCTGGGACACCAACACCCGCTCCACCCTGCTGCTGACCCGGCACTTCGCCCATCGCCGCGCCGCCACGACTGCTCGGTCCGCCTCAGCGCGGCCCGGCGACCGCATCGAAAAGGCCGGGCCCGTGGATGAGCGGGCGGCCGGGCGGGTGTTCTGGATGACCTCGGGCCAGGGCCAGGGGCCGATGCGCGGTGAGGTCGCCTACGCCACCAGCAAGGCCGCTCTGGCCGGGGTAACCCCCACGGTGGCCGCGGAGCTGCTCGACGTGGGAATCGTGTTGAACACCATCAACCCCGGCCCGGTCAACACCGGCTACCTGGACCCGGAGACCACCGACCGGTCCTTGGCGGAGCTCGAGGCGTGGCGGCAGGCCACCCCGTTCGGCCGCTGGGGACACCCGAGAGATCCCGCGCGGCTGATCGGGTGGCTGGCCACCGACCAGGGCGTGTGGGTCGCCGGGCAGGTCATCACCACCGACGGAGGCATGAGTCTGACCTGACCGCACCTTGAGACCCGACAACTCCACTCTGACGAGAACAGCCGTCCCACGGTGATGAGCGGAGCACCGTGGATGTTCCATGATCTAAGCGGTGCAGTAAGGGTTCCTTCGATGGAGGACTTTTCCGGTTGCCGGGTGGGTAAAGTGAGGGTCATGATGCTCAACCGTCTGGCGTGGTGGTGGCTGCGATAGCAGCCGGTTGACGCATGTTCACGGGCTGCACAGCAGCCCGTGCCACCTCGGCGGTCCTGTGTGCAGCTCCCGACCTTCGAGGAGCACACACATGGAGTCCTTCACCGCCGCCGAGCGGCGCTCGGCCGAACTGACCCGCGCCATCGACCGGACCCCGGAGACATTTCGGGTCCTCACCGGGGAACGCCCGACTGGGGCCTTGCACCTCGGCCACTACTTCGGCAGCATCATCGAACGCCTTCGTCTGCAGCGGGCCGGGGTCCAGACGTTCCTGGTGCTGGCCGACTACCAGGTGATCACCGACCGCGACACCACCGCCCGCGTGCAGGAGAACGTGCACAGCGCGGTGCTGGACTACCTGGCCGCCGGCCTGGACCCGCAGCAGACCACGATCTTCGCCCACTCTGCCGTGCCGGCGCTGAACCAGCTGCTGCTGCCCTTCCTGAGCCTGGTCACCGAGGCAGAACTGCACCGCAACCCCACCGTCAAGGCCGAAGCGGCCGCCTCCGGACGGGCGCTGAGCGGCCTTCTATTGACGTATCCGGTGCACCAGGCCGCGGACATCCTCTTCTGCAAGGGCAATTTGGTGCCGGTGGGCAAGGACAACCTGCCCCACGTGGAGATCACCCGTGTCATCGCCCGCCGTTTCAACGACCGCTACGGGCCGGTCTTCCCCGTCCCCGAGGCCCTGCTCACCGCCACCCCGGAAGTGCCGGGGCTGGACGGGCGGAAGATGTCCAAGAGCTACGGCAACACCATCGCCTTGTCCATGACCGCCGATGAGACCGCCACGGTCATCCGCCGCACCACCACGGACTTCGACCGCCGGATCACCTTCGACCCGGACACTCGCCCCGGGGTCTCGGCCCTGCTCTCCACGGCCGCCCTCTGCTTGGACACCACTCCGCAGACGCTGGCCGAACAGATCGGTGACGCCGGCAGTGGACGCCTCAAACAGGTGACCACCGAGGCGGTCAACGAGTTCCTCGCCGGTCACCGCCAACGGCGCCAGCAGCTGGCCCAGGACCCAGACGTCGCCCTGCGAGTCCTGAGGCGAGGGAACGACCACGCCAACGAGTTAGCCGACGACACGCTTTTCGAGGTCAGGAAATCCATGGGAACCGTCTACTGAGGCACCCGTACGTCGCCACTGCAATAGTCCCTACATCCTTGCCGCCGCGGGGGAATAGCGCCTCCGCATCTCCTACTCAGAGGGTGCATTAGGGGTTCCGGTGCACACGGTGGTCGCATATGCAAATATGGGTCCACGCCTGACCTGCACCGAGCAGGGGTGACCGTTTCGGCTTCTGATCGGGCAAGGCCAACAGGGCAGGACCGATTCATCGAAGAGGCGGCATCCTTCAGGCGCTCGAACAAGGGGGATTTGATGGGCACGGACAACTGGGGATCGATCTTCGTCGGAGTGCTGGTTCTGACCATGGGCATCATCGCGATCGTGGCCCGCAAACGCCTTGCCTCGGGCATCGCGGAGGGGCAGCGAACTATGTTCGGGCGCGCGGGGGAGAAGATCGCGCGTCAGTCCAAACCGGCCGGTTTGCTCGTCGCGGGCATTGGCGGTGTGCTCATCGGCGTGACAGCCATCATCTTGGGCATCGTCCTGCCTCCGGAAGCCTTCTAAGCCCTCGTTGAGTGCACAGCACCAGAGAAAGGACAGCCCACCATGTGGTGGCCAGCCATCATCATCGGCAGCGTCATGCTCCTGACCGGACTGGTCTTTGCCTTCCGGCGACATGCGCTGGCTCAGGCCTACGCTGCCCGACGCACACCCCTACCCCGCGATCATCCGCAATACCGGGCTGATCCAGCACTGGGCCCCGGCGTCTTCCTGTTGGCCGGCATCGTGGGCATCCTCGGCGGTCTGGCCGGCCTCTGGGCTGGCATCTTCTAGAGCCTGCTTCCTGGCCATGCCAGCACGCTGCGGCGGAGCCTGATTCAGGACTGATGAAGAGTCGGTGGAGCGCTGTCATGTAGCGATGCGCATGAGGTTCCTTGGTGGTCGATGCCGGCTACTGCGTCTGCACCAGCACGTAACGGTCGAGGCCACCCTGACTGGCCTCGAGCTCGAAGCCGCGGCGGGTGAGAACACGGGCCGAGACGGCGTGGGCCGGGTCGACGTGGGCGATTAGCCGGACCTGGCCGTAGATTTCCGGGACCGTGGACACGGCCAGGTCGACCATGGCTCTGGCCACCCCGCGCCCCCAGTGCTCCGGGGGCACCCAGTAGCCGACTTCCACGCCCTCGTCGCACCGGGTAGAGACGACCAGGCCGACCGCCTCCTCGGCTTCCACGGCGATGAACCACCGGACAGCCCCGCTCTGCTCTACCGGCTCCTGCTGCAGCGCGGCGCGAAGACGGTCCTGGATGGCCTGCGGCGCCCAGGGGCGACCGTCGCCGACGAAGCGGGTCACCCGTTCGTCCGTTGCCAGGCCGGTGAAGAAGGCAGTGTCCATTTCTTGGAACGGGCGCAGATTGATCGAGGGTTGGACGGGCACGGGGAAGACCTCTGGAGTAGGAGCGGAGGGACCCAGCCACCGTATCCGGCACCGAGGGAGCACGCGCAGGTGATCCATGCTCACCCCGTGCCGTGAAGATTGCAGTTCGTGCCTGGTCACCGTGGTGAGCAGTGATGCTGTCCTAACGTGATGAGCATGATCAGTTCCCGACCCGCCCCGGTTGAACAGGCTGTCCTTGCGGACGCGGTGGCCGTGCACGAGCTTCGGCGCCAGATCGAGGGCGCTTGACCCCTGATCTTGGACACGCGGAATCCAGCACGATGCTGGGAGAAGCGAGAATCCAAGGATGGCCAGGAAGAACT
>NZ_BAABLN010000007.1:0-9837 GCF_039544365.1 Kocuria gwangalliensis
GGGAGACACCCATTTCCTTGGCCACATGAGCGACAGGACGGCCGGCGAGGACACGCTCGATCAGGATCCGCCTACCGTACGGAGTCAGGCGGGCATTACGGTGGGACATGAGGACCCCTTAGTTGTTGGCTGTGTGTGGTAACCACCAACCTAAGAGGTCCTCACCTATTCACGATGTAAACAACGTCCTGACCCAGTACACCTAGGGCGGCTTGATGGAGGGTGCTTCCGGCGTGGGAACCCGGCCAGATGCCTGGGTCAGCTCTCACTAGGAATTCGTGCTCCAACGACTCGTCCTTAAGCCAGCCGGCCAAGGTGACAGCGTAGAAAACCGCCTCCATGAGATAACCGCTGCCGGGATCCTCATTAAGCTTAATATCGACAATACGCAGTTGCCGACGATGGTCATTACCGAGAATCGGCCGCATGCTCCCGTCAGGGAGGACTTCGTCGCCCTCCGTGCCGGGAGCCATCACGAAAATTAGGTCGGGCCGGAGCTCTGTGAACTCGACCGCGTGGCCTGCTTGGCTGCGAACAGGGAAATGTTCCTGAAAAGTCTGCCCCACGCTGTATTCGTGCTCAACCAGCACTTGTGACGGCGCGGTCGCTGCAAGACCAGCCTGCGTCACCGAGATGTTCTGGTAAGTCGTCTTACCTGCGGCTGAAACGGTGTGGTGTTCAACGACGGAGCCTGCGGGCAGCTGCTGTATGAGGTCCTCCACGCAGGTGTTGGCCCATTCGTCTCCTGCCGCAGCCCGGTCGGCCAGGCCTGGCCGGGGATGCTTCTCGGGCATCGCGTCAGGTCCGGCCTGCTGCTTGCGGATCGGTTCGGGAACCAGGTTGATTCTTAGCTGGCGGAGGCAGCTCGACGAAAGGAATGCCGTCATCGCCTGCTTGCTGATCTTGTAGGTGGTCATGTATCGGCCCTCTCGTTGCCGGCGTGGTGGGCGCGCGCTCCGCTCATTGGTGCCACTGACCGAATCGCCCTGGTTCCGCCAAGGTCCGCAAGTGCGATGCCACCGGTGCCGCTGCAGTCTGGTGCTGATAATAGGTACCCAAGCGCCAGTAGGTCGTCATGCGCAAGTCCCGCGTGTGTCGTGAATCACTAAATGCCCGCAGGCCAGGGAGACACCCGATACCCTCTGTTCGGGCACAGCGAGGCCGCCGATGATCGAGAGTTCTAAGCCGACACAGTCGATCCACCGCTTCGGCCAAGGGCTCGTCGCGAGCATTCCCAATCGTGAAGCGTCCAGGGTGTCGCTCCGGACTACTTTGTCAAGGAGGATCGGACCACTCCGCAGAAGTACAGCCCCGCGTTGAAGGCACGCGCCCTGCAGCTCATCGAGGTGAGGATCCACGCCGAGCAGTGCTCCTGCACCGCCGACTGCGGTGCCCTCGGCGGGTTCTCGCCGCACACCCTGCGGAACAAATTGCAGCACAACCGCATCGATCACGGTGCCCCCCGGCCGATCACCGGCGAGGCCGTGGAGATCCTGAAGCCGCGCAGGGTCAGGTTCGAGTCGCGCTGTGCCGACGAGATCCTGCGGAGGCCATCAGTTTGCTTCGCATTTGTGGTTGCATATCCGCCATATCCCTCATTGAGGAGGGTGACCACGAGGATTCGTAGCCGGGGTCGCTTGCTCAGCGTCACACTACGGGCGTCAGGTTGCCGTCCTTATTAGGCTAGTGGGCCGTACTTCGCTCTCAATGTTGACAGAGCGGGCCCGAATGTCTCTTCGAGGATATCGCCATGTGCATTCAGCATCTCCAACTTGTAGAGATCATGACGGACAAGCTCGGTGACTGGTACGACCAGCCCTGGGTGCCTGGTCCAGGCAGCGCGTGATTCTGCGCCGCCGGACACGCTTCCAGCTACGACCTCGCGGTCATCGGCTGAGACTACCAACCAGCGGCTGCCGAGCCCGTGTGTGACTTCGTCGGTTCCAGGGTGTGGGAATACTGTGGCAAACGGAAAATCGACGGCCCCATATGCGACGACGATGATCTTGACCCCACGTTCGGCCGCCCTCTCCAGATCCTCGTACAGGCGGTCGGCTTCTGCCTCCCAGATCTCGCATAAGAGTCTGGTGGATGCACGACTGATGACGTCCTGGGCGCGCAGGAGAATGTCTCCGCGCCCCTGAAGATCCCAGATGACACTGCCGCTCTCCTCGCGGGCACCGAAGTTGCGAAGGATCTCATCGGCGCGGGAGAGGGATTCCTCCGTCTGGCGACGCTGAACCTCTAGAAATTCTTCTGGAGCTGTGGGGGCAAATTTTTGCGGCTTTCCGTTCGAAACACGCGCCGCCCCTTTGGTCACGAGAGAATCAAGAACCTCATAAATGCGGGCACGAGCTACTCCGGACCGCTTGGCAATACCGTACCCAGTAGCAGGGGCCTCATCGAGAAGCGCCAAGTACGCCTTGGATTCCCATTCGGTGAGCCCGATTGCGTGTAAAGCTTTGATTTCCCGGTCGCCGAATACCGGCTGGCTCACGTCATTCTCCTCGCTTGCGCTTGCACGATCGACCGCTGCGTACCTCAAGCCCCGGTGCACGGTGGTGCGCAGCGGCGGGCAACTCGCAGCCTGCGGACGCGGTCGCCAATGGCGCTGCGCACGACACCTCATCTTACGGCACAACAGGGGGCGAGCCAGTGGGCGTCCACCACCCACTGGCTCACCCACCCCACGATCGCTTGGCGGGGGCAGACGAATCGCATATGCTCCTGTTGACGTGCCGTAGTCACCTGGGGGGTTACGGCACGCTCGGTTGATGAGTGACGTGCCCGCCTCCGTTGAGCGAAGGGAAGCCGCATTGAACAGGAACCAGCTGACACACGTTGTCGCGTTCACCCTCAAGCCCGGTGTGTCCCGCGAAGATCCACGGGCCCAAGCGGCTGCCGAGATCACCGCCGGACACCCCGAAGCCATCGTCGAGATCGCCACTTGGGCGTGCGGGTGGGACACCAGCCGCAGGCCAGACTCCGCTGACTTCCTAGTGGTGAGCACGTTCGACACTGCTGCCGACTACGAGACCTTCCAGACTCATCCCGATCACCAGCGGGGCAAGGACGCATGGAAGCAGATCGCGACCTGGGCCGTCGCGGACATCGTTATCGGCGGTGATGAGCGACCATGAGACAGGAGTCGACGTTGCTCCACATCAGCGCTGTGGCAGGCGCCGCGCTCCTGTGGAGCACCTCGTTTGCGGTGACCAAGGTTGTTCTCCCCTACGTGGGAGAGCTGACACTCGGGGCGATCAGATTCCTCGCCGCCGCGCTCCTGCTGATCATCATCTGCTTCATTGCTCGAGCACGTGTGCGCGCACCTTGGCGAGCTCACGCTGCCGTGGCGGGCGCGGGACTCGTCGGCATCACGATCTACTTCGCCCTCGAGAACTATGGGGTCGCCCTAGCGACAGCCACTGATGCCGTTCTGATCGTGGCTTCCTATCCAGTCATGACGATGGTCGCCGAAGCCATTTTCCACCACCGTCGGCCGGCCCCGATCAACGTCGTCGGAGCTCTCGTCGCGTTCGCCGGCGTCGTGCTCGTGACCATCGACGAGCCCGCCCAAGAAGCGCCCCACCGGCCTTGGGGGATTCTCTTCCTCTTCCTCGGTGGAATCGCTTGGACCGCCTACAACATGATCTCGGCACGGAAGCCAGCCAACGCAGCGCCAAACCAACGCCTCGGTGTGCTTCCCACGACAAGTTTGCAGAACCTCTGGGGAGGTGTCGGCTTCTGCCTGCTCGTTCCCCTCCTTCCAGAGGGGACGACGACCAACCTTAACTCGACCGCGATCTGGCTTATTGTCTACCTCGCCGTCGGATGCTCCGCCCTGGCGTTCCTCTTCTACACGTTCGGCCTCACAGCACTGAAACCAAGCCAAGCCGTCGCGGTCCTCAACCTCGTGCCAGTGTTCGGGGTCGTATGGGCGGTCGTAATCGCCGGAGAAGAGATCACCCTGCTCAAAGCAGTCGGAGCGATCACCGTCATTATCGGTGTTGCCCTGAACGCGAGAAGCTCCCCGGCCCCTCCACGAAAGCAACGAAACCACATCAGTACTCCTCCATCCCGAAAGGACTCCCAGCAATGAGTGCCGAGCAGCAGAAAACCGTCATCGTCGTCGACCGCCATCTCCCCACAGGCCTGGCCGTCAACGCCGCGTCCATCGTCGCGGCCATGATCACCACCAAGTTTCCCGCGCTCATGGGCCCGCCGGTGAGAACGGCGGACTCCGAGCTACCCGGGGTCGTCTTGGCCCCGCTTCCTGTCCTGGCCGGTGATGGGAACCTGCTCGGATCAGCTTGGAGGCACGCCGATCAGGCTGATTCCGGAGTCGAGGTCTTCCCCTTCACCCGTCTGGCGCAGGGGTGCAAGACCTACGACGAGTACATCTCGAAGCTGAGCTCGACCAGCACACATGATCTCGAACTCGCTGCAATCGGTCTCTGCGGCCCCAAGAAAGCCATCAATTCCCTCACCGGCGACCTGCCGCTCTATCCCGCAAAGGAGAAATAAGATGATTCCTCTCGGAAACGGAAACCTGTGGACGGCTGCAAACGACGGGGCTTAACCCCTGATCTTGGACACGCGGAATCCAGCACGATGCTGGGGAAGCGAGAATCCAAGGATGGCAAGGAAGAACTACACCGACGAGTTCCGTCGCCGGGCGGTGGACTTGTACGAGTCCACGCCGGGCGCGACGCTGAAGGGGATCGCGGCGGATCTGGGCGTGTCCCGGGGCTCGTTGAAGGAATGGGTCGACAAGCTCGGCTCCGGGACCACGAGGACCGGGGAGGTGGTCGCTCCGGTCGCGGGGCGGTCGGAGTCGCAGGCGGCGAAGGTCAGGAGGCTGGAAGCCGAGCTGGCCGCCGCGCAAGCCGAGGCCCACAAGCTCGCGCAGGAGCGCGACATCCTCCGTCAGGCGGCGAAGTATTTCGCCGGGGAGACGAACTGGTGAACCGCTTCCAGTTCGTCGAGGACCACAAGGACGCCTGGGGCGTGAAGCGGTTGTGCGAGGTCGTCGAGGTCGCCCGGTCGTCGTTCTACGCCTGGCTGGCCGCCGCGCCGACACGGGCAGCGAGAGCGGCAGCCGACGCGGCACTGGTAGCGCGGATCCAGGTGCTGCAGGATCCCGCCCAGGGCGGGGACCGCGCCTACGGCGCGCCCCGGGTCACGGCCGACCTCAACGAGGGCACGACGCCCGGCGATCGGGTCAACCACAAGCGAGTAGCCCGCGTGATGCGCGAGCACGGCCTGGCCGGTATCCGGTTGCGCAAGCACGTGAAGACCACCATCCCGGACCAGTCCGGCAGGCGGTTCCCCGACCTGCTCGGCCGCGACTTCAGCATCGGCGCGCCGTGCCGCCGCTACGTCGGCGACATCACCTACCTGCCCATCACCGACGGCACGAACCTCTACCTCGCGTCCTGCATCGATCTGGGCTCACGCAAGCTCGCCGGCTGGAGCATGGCCGGGCACATGCGCACCGAGCTCGTCGAGGACGCGCTGAAGGCCGCGTGGCACGAGCGCGGGACGCTGGCCGGGGCGGTGTTCCACTCCGACCACGGCGCCGTCTACACATCGAAGGCCTACGCGCAGCTCTGCACGGACCTGGGCGTGACGCAGTCGATGGGCGCGATCGGTTCCTCGGCCGACAACGCCCTCGCCGAGAGCTTCAACGCCGCCCTCAAACGCGAGCTGCTCGAGGGTCGGGCGGGGTTCCCCGACGCGCCGACGGCATACCGGGCCGTGTTCCGGTGGGCGAACCGTTACAACACCTGCAGGCGCCACTGCGCGATCGGCAACATCGCTCCGAACGCCTACGAAGCCGCCGCCTCCGCTACGCTCCCGGAAGCGGCATAACCGAAATGACACCGTGTCCAAGATTCAGGGTCAAGGCCCGTAAGCTTCCGGAAGCTCGACTCCCCTGCCGCTGCCGATGCCGAGCTGGAGGGAAGTTCCGACTATCCGGGCGGTACGTGCGTTTTTCTACTGCCGGTATGAGGTGGTCTCCAGGATGATTCTTTCGAGGTAGGCCAGATGCGACCGAAGGGCGCGGGAGCCTCGTTCTGTGAGTGCGACCCAGGTGTGCGGCCGGGTGTTGACCAGTCTCTTGCTCAGTTGGACGTACCCGGCTTCCTCCAACTTCTTCAAGTGCTTGCTGAGCACCGACGGGCTGACCTCAAGACTTTCTCGGAGCAGCTGATACTCAGTGACCCCTAGTTGCTGGAGCAGGCTGCAAATCCGGAGACGGTAGGGGCTGTGGATGATTTCGTCCAGCACTGGGGGTGCGACCGATGGCACGTCACCGTTGGTGTTCATCGACGTCCTCCGTGGATTGAGCTGGCGAACACTGATTCCATCCGTGTTTCGAGCACCACGCTCATCGTCCCCGCCAGGACAGCGGCCACCCACAGTACCCAGGCCAAACCTGTGGCTGTATAGAGGAGTACGCCGGCGGCTCCTGTGCCCAGGACAGCGACTGTTTGGGCGAGTCCGATCTTCAGCGCGGTCCCGTCGCTCCAAGGGTCGGCCTGGGTCTTCGTGACCCACGGACGCACCAAGCCCAGCAGAACAGCAACGATGGCGCTGGCGGAGAAGGCGACCGTGAAGGCATCTTCCGGTAAGGCGAAGGCGCTGATGGCAGTCACCACTGTCAGGGCAAAGGCTATGCGGTGCCACAGCGGAGTACGCACGCGATCGGATGCGCGGGCCCGGTCGTGCTGGAGTTGGTCGAGTACCTGCTGAGCTTCGACTGCGTCAAGGGGGGATCTATTTGTGTCCATGTCGGCAACTCTAGAGTTTCCGATACAGAAAGTCTAGGGCCTGTCGCTTTCCAGGAGAGTGCATTGGCGCCTTCTTGTGGTCAGGACACACAACCATGGCGCAGATCAGGTTTATCCCGGTCGGTCTTGTGCGTCTCGCCACAGTGCGGTCAGTCCCAAGAAGATCGACGAGGGGTTCCACCGACTACTGCTGGTGAGAAGCATGCGGGCGTGCCATGCGGGGACGCCGTCCGGGTGCATCCGTGCCGTTCACGGACTGGCCTGCATACGGGCGCTGTCTTCCGGGCCGCCCTTCTGTACTTTCCGGTCGTGGCGGTCATCTCGGTGCTGGGGCAGCGCGTAGTGCCTGGCCGCTGCATTCGTGGGAATTCGAGGACATTCTCGTTGTAGCCTTTGGCGCATGGCCCATCGGGGGTCGCCTCGTCCTGATCCGCCGTTGACCTTCATGTGTAAGTGGCCTAACCGTCAGGCTGGCGGCGTTGGTGCGCCGATATAGTGGCCGCGTGTCCACAAACTTTCAGGTCGGTTACGCCGCCATGCTCGAGCAATTTGCTCCCTCGGAAGCCGTCGCACTGGCGGCGTACGCTGAATCCCGTGGTTTTTCCGGAGTCATGGCCGCAGACCACTTCCAGCCGTGGATTCCCGCACAAGGACAATCCGCCTTTGTCTGGAACGTTCTGACGGCCGTTGCCGAGCGCACTGCAGGCGATTTCGGCCCTGGCGTGACCACGCCGACGTTCCGTTGGCATCCAGCGATGGTTGCTCAGGCTTCGGCGACCCTGGCTGCGATGTACCCGCACCGACACTGGTTGGGGCTCGGTTCCGGTGAAGCACTCAATGAGCACATCGTGGCCCCCTACTGGCCGGCGGTTCCCGAACGGATCAATCGGATGTTCGAGGCCATCGAGGTCATTCGTGGACTTTTCCAGAACTCCTTGGCGGGCAAGGACACACGCTTCGACGGGGAGTTTTTCAAGCTTGAGCCCACCCGGCTGTGGACGATGCCCGAGACTCCTCCGGAAATTCTCGTGGCGACAGCAGGGCCCATCACTGCCCGCCGCACCGGGCGCCACGCCGATGGCATCATTACCGTCGGAGCCCCGCGCGAGAAGATCGCCCACCTGCTGGGGCGTTTCAGTGCCGGCGCTCGGGAGGCCGGCAAGGATCCCGACGGACTCCCCAAAGTCCTGCAGGTTCATCTCTCATGGGCCTCCACCGACGAGGAGGCAATGCATAACGCTCTCACGGAATGGCCCAATGGCGGCATGGCGTTCCCTAAGGCAGACATCCGTTCGCCATATGACTTCGCCCAGATGGCCAAACTCGTTCGCCCGGAGGATTTCGCCGGGCGAATGGTGATCTCCGCAGACCCCGATGTCCACCGAGCTTCACTTCAGGGGTACATCGACTTGGGTATCGACCGGTTGTATATCCACAACGTCGGTCGAAACCAACGCGAGTGGATCGACGAGTTTGCCGTTTCCGTTCTGCCGAAACTGCGTCCATGACTCCCCTGGAACCGGTCACGGTTTTCGTAGTGCCCGGCATCGGCGAGGTCACCTCTGACACCGACCTCGGCGAACTGCTCATTGCTACTGTCGTCGCGCGCCTGCAACCCGGTGACATCGTGGTCATCACGTCCAAGATCGTGTCGAAGGCCGAGGGGCGTTCGGTGCGCGCCGACGACCGCGAAGACGCCATCACTGAGGAAACCGTGCGGGTGGTGGCCACTCGCCGCCACCCGCACGGCACGACCCGGATTGTGGAGAATCGACTCGGTATCGTCGCTGCTGCCGCCGGTGTCGATACCAGCAATGTCGCCGATGGCACGGTGCTGCTGCTGCCGCAGGATCCGGACCGCACCGCGCTGACCCTGGCCCGTCTGTTGCATGTCGAGACAGGCTTCGATGTGGGCGTCGTCATCTCCGACACCTTGGGTCGGGCGTGGCGGGAAGGTCAGACCGATGTTGCGATTGGCGCAGCCGGGCTGACGGTCGTCCAGGACTATCGGGGCATGCCTGACATGCAGGGGCGTATGATGCAGGCCACCGTGGTCGCCGTCGCCGATGAGATAGCAGCAGCTGCGGATCTGGTGATGGGCAAGACATCCGGATACCCCGTGGCCATCGTCCGTGGCCTGAGTCATCTGGTCGTCCCTGCCTCCGACGATACGCTCCAGCAAGCTCGCTCTCTGGTGCGTTCGGCGGATAAGGACATGTTCCGGCTCGGGACGGCCGAAGCATTTGAAGCCGGGCGCCGGGCCGCAGCGGCACATGACTCCGGGGCGCCGTGAGGGCATCGGCACGACGCAGAGATAGCCGGTCGCCAGACTGGTACGTCGTGATTCCCGTCAAGCGCCTGTCGCGGGCGAAATCGCGACTAGCCCCCCATTCCCACCGCCAACGGCAGGCCCTGGCCTACCAGTTCGTCTGGCACGTGCTCGCAACTGCCCGCGATGCCCAGGGGATAGCAGGTATCTGTGTCGTCACCAACGATCCCCGCGTTGCTGTCCTCGCACGACGGCTGGGCGCCTCAGCGCTGCTCGAACGTGGAGGCCGCGGGATGGATGCGGCCGTGCGCAATGCGGTGGTGCTCCTCAGCGTCCGGCACGGAGTCGTTCCCTGCGCCGTCTTGACCGCGGATTTGCCCGGTTTGGAAGCCGAGGAGCTCACCTCGGCGTTGCAGGCGGCCACCTCCTACTCGAAGGCCGTAGTGGGGGACGCGGATGGGAACGGCACGGTCCTACTGACCTCCCGGTCTGGCGCCGAGCTGGTGCCGCGGTATGGCCACGGATCCCTCCTGCGCCACCGCCAAGGAGGACATGCTCCTCTGGCCGGGGCCTGGCCGGGGCTCCGGCGTGACGTCGATGTGCCACGGCACCTCGTCGACATGACGGACTGGGGAGGTCGATATCGCCAACCGACGTCAGTCATTATCGGCCGATCGTGATACCAGCCAGCTCTAAGCCTCGATCCACCGACGCGGGTTCAGGCCGGAGTGTGATTCCAGAAGCACCGGGTGAATTGATTTTGGGCGTGAGGAA
>NZ_BAABLN010000008.1:0-206301 GCF_039544365.1 Kocuria gwangalliensis
CCACGTCACGCCAAAAAACGGCTCAGTGCCGATCCGGGATATCGGCCGCCGGCCCTAACCTGAGTCGGTGGATCGAGGCTTAGCTGACCATGCACAAGCGCAAGCGAGCGTCTACGACCTCACCCACCACATCGACAGCCCACCCTCGGGGGCCGCATCCGGTACGTGAGCGCGGAAGGTGAAGGGTGTGCTGCGGGGGGTACGCGCCAGTGTCATGTGGTTGTCGCCTGCGGGGTTGTTAATAGTTGGCTGCATATACTGGCGGTTCCCCCACTACCCCAGATGAATAGGGCCTTTGATATGGCGCAGCGTTTGAGACCTTGGCGAATTACTCAGTATTTAAAGTCGGGACCGTTGGGGGAGGGCCCTGTTCCCTCGACACAGCAAGTCTTAGAGCATGCTCTGGAGTTCCCAGACAAGTATGATTATGCGCTGCTTGTCCTGTATTACCAGTTCGCGGAGACGATGTTCAAGCAATCTCCCGTGGGTCACTGCGCGCGATTTCGGCGATTTGTTGAGCCGTGGATTGGCCAGGTGGATCGAGATACATCTCGGTTCGTGCGTGGTGCCTTGGAAGCCTATGAGGCTGCATGGGGTGCTGGCATGGGGACGCTGTCTTTAGATGCTACCGCCGATCAGGCCAAGGCGGTCTCAGATGCTCTGGCGGAAATCGAGACCACGCCCGGCAGTATTGAGGAATTGCCTGTATTACTATTGCGTGGTCAGGCGGAAAGCCTGTGGTCTCGGGACGTGGCGGGTGAAACCTTCGCTGCCGTGCGCGCGAACCCGCACAAGGACCTCGTACGTCGCACATGGGACCAGGGTGCGCTGAGCTACTTCAACGATGCTCAACTGGCCAATGAAATCGCGACTGGGGACTCTCTGGACCTCGATATCTCCTGGGCTCAGCCAGCCTATACAGACAATAAGAACGCCTTCGTGATTTCTGTTGACCCGGTGTTCTTCCGAATCTACGGGCCAATGATCCTGTTCAACGCCCAGCAGATCCACGAGACAGACTTGGTGCTGCTGTTATGCGCAGACGAGAATACTGTGCGTGAGCTCGTTGATATCGCCGAGGAATACCTCGGGGTGCTTTCAAAATTCAACAACCAGCCCAAGCCCTCAACCGTCTCGTACTACGCCGTGGACACACCCACGTGGGTCACTGAAATGCACACCTACTACGCGTGCGCCAGGTTCCTGGCCCTGCCCAGCCTGCTCGAGCACTACGAAAGTGTGTACTGCCTCGACGCGGACCTGCTGATGCGTGACGACCCCGCGGCGTTCATAAAGAAGACCGCTAATCTCAGGCTGTCCGTCCCACGCAACGAAGGAACCATAGGCATCGTCCCCTGGCGTCGCTACATGGCCGGTAACCTCGTTGCCAATAAGACGCTGCTCAACACCGACCTGCTGGAGAAGTTGAACTCATACATTAGCGTCGGTCTCAAGACGCCGTTCGCCTGGACCCTCGACCAGAACGCCCTATCCTACGTGGCCGAGCAAGCATCAAACAGTGGCATCGAACCGCTCAACAGATTCCCCCGTCCGACCAAAGTATCCAAGTTCATGGCCCGGTGGGAACGCAACTACAAGAAGCATGCGTTGGCCAACCCGGCAATCTAAATGTCAGCTCGGCTGGTTCAATATGGCCGCAGCGGCCCCGCCAGCATCCGCGGCAAGGTGCCCGTAGGGATCAGGAGGGGTCTCGATGGACCCGCGGTCGGGGCCTGGGGGGCACCGCAGCGATAAGTAATTGTTCAGTCTCCTGCAGAAGAAGGTCCCGAACCAGCGTTGCTTGGCCCCGAGTGAGCAGCCAAGAGTCGCGATCGTGACCTGGATCGAACACACTTATCACCCACGGCGTCCAATGACTTCTTTATCTAGGAAAGCTATTGCGGTCAGCAAGCGTTCGACGCACACATCAATGCCGACTACGGCAAGGTCTTCAATGCGGCACTCACCGACCTCATTGTGGGCACCGGATCTGCCGGGACCTTCCAATCGCCCCTGCAATAACCAACATTCTGGGGCTCCAGGACACGAACAATCCCGGTTTAACCTGGGTAAACGGGAATTTTCATGTGCGTGCGCGATAGGGACTTGGGAACCGCTCACAGCGGTTTCTGGGACCAACCTACGCCGGTACTGCGTGAAACTGGTCAACCCGCGCGTGGTGAAATACTGGGGCCCGTTAAGGGCGTCAACGGGCCTAATCGGCACCATTGAGATCGTTTGGGTGCCCGCTGATATATCCCGACTGTACTGCCACGCTCTCTGTGTGGGTCACCTCTGGATCCAAGACCCAGGCAGGAGTTCCCCCAGTCCGACTTCATGACGGAAGCGGGTAAACCCACCTGATGACCTGCCGCTGTGCGAGCATGGGTTGCCGAGCATAAGCCAACCCTCGGGGCAAACTCCGTCAAATAAGGTGGCGGTCTACCAGTTTCGCTTTTGCTCATTGACGTTCACGGTGTCCTCATCGATTCGGACCCGCCACACTCGCGGGCCTCGCATCAGAACCGCATCAAGCACTCCCGTGCTGGTCAGGTATGAACGGACCACGCCAAGTTCCTGCGGCGCAGAGGGAGCAATCAAAGTCACCACAGTTGACGCTCGCGCCGGTGACTCCGCTGTGATCAGCGTCCCAGGCTTCTGCGTTTTCCACCGTGTGCCGACCCAGGCGCGGTGATCGCCGTCGACAGCACGATACCTAGCAAGCCGCGGCATGGCACCCAGCCAGATCATGTTCAGGGATCGTTTACCGTCACGCAGCTCGAACCCCCGATCATGCCGTGCGACAGTCACGTCGATATCGACATGCCAATGTTGCCGCATGACCACCGGCGCATCGGTTTCTGCCTGGTCCCACACAATCCAGCAATCCGGGCTGGTGAGATAGATGACGCGGCGGCTCAGCGCCGTGTTCTTGTATCCACGATCGGCTAGTTCGAAGTCGTGATAATCTTTCTCCACGGTCTGGCGGGTGAGCTCCACAGCAGCGGAGTCATCATGGATCTCGCCCACGACCGTGGCCACATTGTGAGCCTCCCGTGAATGTAAATACGTTCTTGTCGGGTCGTTCTTCTGGTAGCTATGGAAACCACTGTCCACCAGCCAGGGGCGGCCGTTCGCGTAGATGTGTACGCTACCCCGATCTTCATGCGAATGCGCCCGCACGTCTTGCCCATGACGGATGAGTAGGTGCGACTCCTGCTCGACCGGTCGCGTCTCGCCCCAGCCACTACGAGAAAACACGTAACCACCGTCCAAGACATGAACAGTTTTGGCGGGTTTCGTCCCTAAGCGGCCACGTGTAGCAGCGAAATCCGCGACTGGGTTCAGACCCACGTCCACGACACCCCGCGCCGAATCGCCAATCTGAGGTAGACGCCCATCAGGCTGGGCCATATGCGCAAGAACCGTCCCTGCAGCGCAGATTCTCTCCTTCACATCCTCAGGGACTTCAAGGCCTTCTAACGAGACCCGCTGCCAGGACTGGGACCACCATCGAAGATTCAGCTGGTGATACGACGTCGATCCCTCGTCATTACCGCCCTGAGAATCGAACGTGGACTTGAACTGGTCCACCATGCGAGCCCGCGCAACATTCATGCCATCCAAGGCACCGAGGACAGCGCTCACCACCAACAACCCCGCATGCTGATGCAGCCCGTGATTTTTCCCCACAATATGGGCCTCATCCATGAGCCAATCCCGGTGATAGGCCAGCAGCTCAAGGAACCACGGCAGATCCTCCTGGCCAACAAGGCGAGAGCCAAGGCTTAGTTGGATGGCGCGGTTCCCATCGGCCATGTCTTTCCACGCGAACTTGCTCGAGGCGCGATTCGCCGGCGCGTTGTGCACGGCCCAGGAACGCACGACTCGAAGCCACTCTTGGCGAGCACGTTCATCACCATCCAATGCCTTCCAACGCAGCGGATTAAGCCAACGAAGCGTGTGATGCTGGAACTGCCAATTCCGATCCGTGAACGGATCCGCGGCCCAATCCAGAAGATCGCCTCGCCACACGGGATGCGGAGGCAGATGGAGCTCACCGCTCAGGACCGCCCCAGCTAGCTCATCCGTGTTCTTTGTGCGCGCGTATGACTTCCCGAACGCCTGGCGGTCCGCCGTGGCTAAATTCAAATCGATGGTTTCCATGCGGTCCCTCAGCAGACAATAAGACGAATCCATTCCATCACATGAATAAACGCCCCACACCATTCGGTGTGTGGGCGCCACGGTTCAGCCAGGTCAGTGCGCCGCGCCGGGGGCTTTGCGATCCCCTCCCCCGCCGTGTACACCGGACTCAAGATTGGGGTGGAGACCGACCCGAGCGTCAAGAACAAAGCGATGAGCGCGTCGGTGCCAGCTGCTGTTGTCTGCCTCCGAAGAACGGCCCGACCATAGAGACGATCTGAACGAAAGACTCGAGGGCGGGTTCTCGAGCGCCGGATCCCCTGCATTTGACACCGAATGCGAAGATGGACTGCGCCAATCCCTTGACTAACGCCCCGATGTTTACCCCGCGGCCTACCTAGAACCGTCACCTGTTCCCATAGCAGACCACCGGCGAGATCATCACAGACTTCACCCTCGACACCACACGCAACTACCAAGGGCAACAAAAAAGACCCTGGACCAAGGGTTCAGGGTCTTTCCAACGTCCTGAGACAGGACATTTGTGCGCGAGGGGGGACTTGAACCCCCACCCTCTAATACGAGGACTAGCACCTCAAGCTAGCGCGTCTGCCTATTCCGCCACCCGCGCGAGTGTCACAACCACGATTCGAGGACTCGGAGGACCTCGTGTGGCCGTTGGCAACGAGAAGTAACTTACCACATCCGAGAGCCAGACTCGAAAACATCCGACCGGCCCAGGAAGCGGCGTGCCGCCGGTCCGTGAGAACGGACCGGCGGCACAGCTACAGTGCGGGTGCCTTACTTGCCGGCCTGGGCCAGGAAATCCTCGGCGCCGCCCACGAGCTCCACGTGACCGGTCTCCACGTCGGCGGAGACCATCTTGGCGATCTCCTGGGCGAACTCGTTGACCGAGTAGAGCTTGCCGGCGGATTCGCGGCGTTCTTCGAGCGCGCCGGGACGAGCACGGTTGAGCAGAGTGGCGGTCACGGTGCC
Source organism: Kocuria gwangalliensis (assembly GCF_039544365.1). NCBI lineage: Bacteria > Bacillati > Actinomycetota > Actinomycetes > Micrococcales > Micrococcaceae > Kocuria > Kocuria gwangalliensis. Next base: position 5,143 of record NZ_BAABLN010000008.1, read on the forward strand.
CTCGATCATGTCCGCGGAGACCACCACGAAGCTCACGCCCCGCTCGGACATCTCGGGCACCCGCGCGGTCAGGGTGTCCTCACCGGCGCGCTTGGACTTGGCCACGGCCTCGTACTCCGGCATGGTTTCCACGTCATTGATGAAGTGCGCTTGGTGGCTCGTCACGAACACCACGCGGCCGCCCTCGGGAAGCACCTTGAGACCCTCGGTCAGGGCGTCGTTCTGGGCATCGCGGTTCAGGCGCAGCGCGTAATCCTCGCCCATGCCCGATTCCATGCCGCCGGAGGCATTGAGGATCAAAATATCCACCCCGCCGAACTCATCCACACCGGCCTGCAACAGACCGCGGAGGGACTCGACGTCGGTCATGTCGGCCTGGACCGCGATTGCTGCGCCCCCGGCCTCGGTGATGTCCTTGACCACCTTGTTGGCACGGGGCGCCTTCTGGCGATAATTGACGACGACGTTCGCGCCCTCCCCCGCCAGAATCTTGGCGGTGTCTGCGCCCACCCCTCGCGAGGAACCCGTAATCACTACGGTTTTACCTGCCACTGAACTCATGCGGTTCTCCTTTGTCGCGCTGCGCTGTTCAAGATTGTTTTGAAAGTCAGTGTCCCATGACCAGGCCGCCGTCCACGGGGATGACGGCGCCGGAAATGTAGGCGGCGGCGTCGGAGGCAACCCAACGAACGGCCTCGGCGACCTCATCCGGCCGACCGAAGCGGCCGGCCGGAATCATCGACAGGTACTCGGCCTTGACCTCGTCGCTGAGAGCATCGGTCATGGCAGTGTCGATGTAGCCGGGGGCCACCACATTGGCGGTCACGCCGCGGGTACCCAACTCACGGGTGATGGCGCGGGCCATACCCACCAGTCCCGCCTTGGATGATGCGTAGTTGACCTGACCCGGTGCGCCCACGAAGCCGACCACGGAGGAGATCAGCACGATCCGGCCCTTCTTCAAGCGCATGAAGCCCTTGGTCGCGCGCTGCACCACACGGAATGCACCGGTGAGGTTGGTGTCGACAACGTCCTGGAAGTCGGCTTCCTTCATGCGCAGCAGCAGGGTGTCCTTGGTGACGCCGGCGTTGGCCACCACGACCTCCACGGGACCGAACTTCGCTTCGATCTGCTTGAACGCGGTGTCCACGGACGCGGAATCGGTGACGTCCGCTTGGACGGTGAAGGCGCCGTCGGGCCCCTCATCGCCGGAACGCGAGGTGACCACCACGTTGTCGCCGGCGGCCACGAACGCCTCGGCAATGGCGCGGCCAATGCCGCGGTTGCCTCCCGTGACCAGTACGGTGCGGGCGCCTTCGGTGGTGGGCTGATCAGCCATGGTGAACCTTTCATCGAAACGACGGCGCGGCAAGGGTCAACGCCAGATAACACGCTAATAGTGAACTGACAGGCCATCTTATCCGGACACCCACAGAACTCGGTTCCGTGGGTTGGGGAGTTGACACAACGGTGAGATAATTAAAGGAAGTGCTCAGCGCTCTCCCCGGAACCCATGACATCATAATGCGTCTGCGATTTTCCGGCCATTGACTTCCAAGGATCGGTTCAGCATGCCACGCACGCCCACGCCTTCGCGAGACGCCACCGGAGTTCACTCGATTACTTCGGCGGCGGGTCCGCACACGCAGGACATGTCTCACCGCATGAAGGTGTATGCCCTCCAACAGGGTCTGCGCGTCGTGTGCATCGTTGGGGTGGTTTTCATCGACATCCTGTGGGTACGCGTCCTGCTGTGTATTGGTGCGGCAGTACTGCCCTGGATCGCCGTACTGATGGCCAATCGCGGCGCGGACCGCTCTGAGCGCACCAGCACGTATTATCGGCCGCCGCAGCGCATCGAGCTGCCCACGGTCGCCGAGACTCAGGCCAAACCCGAGGATCCGGAGACGGTGGTCGTGGATGGCGAGTTCCGCACACATGAACCGCCCAAGGCGATCACGTATAACCGGATGGGTACATCGCGCAATTGAGCCCCGGTTGCCATCCGGGCACCGAACATCTGCCACACCGAGGAGTAGTTGAACCGTGGAATTTGATCTGCTGGGTTCCCTGAGTCCCCACGAGGGCTCCCCGAAACCGGCCACGAACTCCACGGACCACCCCGCGGTTCCGCAATGCTCACGTCGCGGGTGCGGTCGCAACGCCGCGTGGCAACTACTGTGGAACAACCCCAAGGTCCACGCCCCGGAGCGCCGCAAGGTGTGGCTCGCCTGTGATGAACACCGCGAATACCTGGGTGAGTTCCTGACCCAGCGTGACTTCCTCAAGGCCGTGGAGCCCTTCACCGGCGCGGAGGACCAGTCCTGATGCGCAAATACTCGTTCCTTTTCTCCGGCACCTGGATCGCGTGGTTCATGATGTGCGTGGTCGCCGCGATCGTGTGCGCGTTCCTGGCCCAGTGGCAGATGTCCCGCAACGATCACCTGGTGGCGGAGAACGACAAGATCGAGAACAACTACGACGCGCCCGCGCTCAGTGCCGCCGAGGGCCTCCCGTTGTTCGCGGACTACGACGACACCCAGACCTGGCAGCCGGTGACCCTGGAGGGCCAGTACCTGCCCCAGGACACCACACTCGTGCGTAACCGCCCCCAGGACGGCCGCGTGGGCTACGAGGTGCTCGTCCCGTTCCGCGCGGATGACGGTCGCACCGTGGTCATCAACCGCGGCTGGATCCCGACCGGCGACGGCGCCAACGGCCTTCCCGGGGTGGTTCCCCAACCGCCGTCGGGCGAGGTGACCGCAACGGTGCGGCTACGTCCGGGAGAGGTCGCCGTGGACCGTGGCGCGCCCGAGGGCCAGATCGCCTCAATCGATCTCGAACAACTCAACGAGCGCCTGACGTACCCGATCGCCACCGGGGGTTATGGCCTGCTGGCCTCGGAGAACCCGCCCGCGGCCGAGCGGCCCGCGGCTCCGGCCAAGCCCGAGATCAACTACGGCCCGCACCTGTCGTATTCACTGCAGTGGTTCGCGTTCGCGTTCTTGGTCTTCGTGGCCTTCGGCTACGCCGCCCGCCAGCACGTGCGCAACGAGGAATGGGACCGCGCCTACGCCGCCGAGGTCGAACGCAAACTCGCCCAGTACTACGACGCCCAGGGCAACTACATCGGAGACGTGGACGAAGAACTGATCATTCGCGAACTCCAAATGGCGGACGACATGCCCGCCCACCTCAAATCCCTGTACCGGCCCAAGACGACTCGCCGCTCCAACACCGTGACCAACGAAGACGAAGAGGACGCCCTGTTGGACGCCCTCGAGTCGCAGCGCAACTGAGCCTCAGGCCAGCGAGATCAGGTCCTGGTACTCCTGGCTCCACAGGTCCTCGATGCCGTCCGGGAGCATGACCACGCGCTCGGGTTCGAGTGCTTCCACCGCGCCCTCATCGTGGGACACCAAAATCACGGCGCCCTCGTAGTTGTGCAGGGCGTTGAGGATTTCGCGGCGCGAGGCCGGGTCCAGGTTGTTGGTGGGCTCATCCAGCAGCAGCACATTCGCCGACGACGCCACCAGTGTGGCCAGCGCCAGTCGCGTCTTCTCACCGCCGGAGAGCACCCCGGCGGGCTTGTCGACGTCGTCGCCCTGGAACAGGAACGACCCCAGGATGGTGCGCACCTGCGTGTCCTGAAGCTCCGGCGCGGCGGACTTCATGTTTTCCAGCACCGTGCGGCCGGTGTCCAGGGTGTCGTGCTCCTGGGCGAAGTAACCGAGCTTGAGCCCGTGGCCGGCAATGACCTCGCCGGTGTCCGGTTGGGCCTGCCCGGCCAGCATGCGCAGCAGCGTGGTTTTACCGGCGCCGTTGAGCCCGAGCACCACCACGCGGGAACCGCGGTCGATCGCGAGGTCCACGTCCGTGAAGATCTCCAGGGAGCCGTAGGACTTGGACAACCCCTCCGCGGTGAGCGGGGTCTTGCCGCAATCGGCGGGTTTGGGGAAGCGGATCGCGGCCACCTTGTCCTGCTGGCGCTCACCCTCAAGCCCCGCCATGAGGCGCTCGGCGCGGCGAATCATTTGCTGAGCGGCCACGGCCTTGGTGGCCTTGGCGCGCATCTTGTTGGCCTGGTCCATGAGGGCCCCGGCCTTCTTCTCCGCGTTCTGACGCTCGCGCTTGCGGCGGGCCTCGTCCTGTTCGCGCTGCTGCAGGTAGTTCTTCCAGGACATGTTGTACACGTCGATCACGCAGCGGTTGGCGTCCAGGTAGAGCACCTTGTTGACCACCATGTTCATGAGTTCCACGTCGTGGGAGATCATGAGCACGCCGCCCTGGTAGTTCTTCAGGAACTCCCGCAGCCACACCACGGAGTCAGCATCCAAGTGGTTGGTGGGCTCGTCCAGGAGCATGATGTCCGCGTCCGAGAAGAGGATCCGGGCCAGCTCCACACGGCGGCGTTGACCACCGGAAAGCGTGTGCAGCGGCTGTTCGAGCACGCGCCCGGGCAGGTCCAGGTTGCTCGTAATGGTGGCCGCCTCGGACTCCGCGGCGTAACCGCCGCCGGCGAGGAACTCGGTCTCGAGGCGGTCGTAACGTCGCATGGCCTTGGACCGCACGGCGTCGTCCTCGGAAGCCATGTCCTGCTCGGCCTGGCGCAGCTTGGCCGTCACCCCGGCGAGGTCGCGGGCGGAGAGGATCCGGTCGCGCGCGAGCTGGTTCATGTCATCGACCTTGGGGTCCTGGGGCAGGTAGCCAATGGTGCCCGAACGGGTCACCTCACCGGCGGCCGGCAGGGCCTGGCCCGCTAGGACCTTGGTCATGGTGGTCTTACCCGCTCCGTTGCGGCCCACCAGGCCGACCTTGTCCCCTCGATCCACCCGGAAATTCACTTCGTCCATGAGCAGGCGAGCTCCGGCGCGCAATTCGAGGTTTGTAACGGTGATCAAGAGGGAAAGGCCTTTCCGAAGACATGAGGGGGCAAACCAGATGCCCCGAACCTGCGGGGCACCGACCCAGTCTAGCCGCGGTGAGGCGCTGGCTGAACTAGACTCCGTGAACATGAGCGAAACCACAGGTTCCCCCCGAAAAATCAACTCGTTCGACCTGGCCAACATCGCGGTTTTCGCCGCGCTGACCAGTGTTCTGGCGTTGGCCCCGGCCATTCCCGTGGGCGCGCTCGGGGTGCCCATCACACTGCAGACGCTCGCCGTGTTCCTCACCGGCATGATCCTGGGTGGCTGGCGCGCGTTCCTGGCCATTGCGCTGTACGTGGTGGTCGGACTGTTGGGCGTGCCGATCTTCGCCGGTTTCGTGGGCGGGCCGGGCGTGCTGGCCGGCCCTTCGGTCGGATACCTGCTCTCGTTCCCGCTCGCCGCCGCCCTGGTCGGGTTCCTGGCCCACCGGTCCGTGCGTGAGGAACACGTACGACGCCGCGCCGGCTCCACCTCCGCCACGCCCGACAAGCGCCGCGGGCTGGGTCTCAAGCTCTTCCTGGCCGGTGTGGCCGGGCTGATCCTGTCTCACGTGCTGGGCATTATCGGCATGATGCTGGTAGGCGGCCTGAGCCTCAATGCCGCGGTGATCGCTGACCTGGCGTTCATCCCCGGTGACCTGATCAAAGCCGCTGCCGCCGCGCTGATTGCCGTGGCCGTGCACCGTGCCTTCCCGCGCATGGCCGGAGCCGTTCTCTAGTACATGGCCCGTACCTCCGGATCTTCCCATTACGACCCCCTGGTGCCCCACGCATCCCCGGGGTCGCTGTACTGCGCCAACGTGAGCCTCACGGTTGACTCCCCCGCGGGCCCGTTCACCGTACTGGACCGTGTCAGCTGCGAATTCACTCATCCCCGCACGGCGGTGATCGGGCTCAACGGCTCCGGCAAATCCACGCTGCTGCGCTTGTTCAACGCCCTGGTGGTACCGCAGTCGGGGGTGGTGCGGGTCAACAGCATTGATCCGGTGGCCTTTCCCCGCGAAGCCCGCGCGGCCGTGGGATTCGTGTTCACGGACCCCGCATCTCAGATCCTGATGCCCACCCCGATCGAGGACATCGAACTGTCCCTGCGCCGCCACGTGCCCGACCGGCACGAACGCACGGAGAAAGCCCGCGACTGGTTGGTGCGGATGGGGCTGGAGCACCGTGCCCACCACAGTGTGTTCGATCTCTCCGGGGGCGAGCGGCAACTCGTGGCGCTGGCGGCCGTCCTCGCCGCCGAACCACAGGTGCTGATCCTGGACGAGCCCACCACACTGTTGGATCTGCGCAACCAGCTCAAACTCATCGACATGCTCGACGACCTGGGGCAACAGCAACTCATCAGCACCCACGACCTGGACCTCGCCGCCACCGCTCAACACGTGGCCGTGGTGCATGAGAGTCGCATCATTGCCCAGGGTCCGCCGGCCGAGATGATTCCCCGGTACAAGAGCTGGTGTGCCCATGGCTTCCCGGAGTGGGAGTCCCCGTGAGGCGTAAGGTGCGCCGCGACGATCTCCTGGGAACCTACGTCCCCGGCCGATCGCTCCTGCACCGCTGTCCCCTGGCTCTGAAGGCCGTCCTGCTCCTGGGACTCTGCATCACCGTGATGCTCATTCGCGACTGGCAGTTCTCGCTGGCGGTTCTGGCGCTCACGGCGCTCGCCTCCGTGGTGAGCGGGCTGCGACTGCACCGGTGGGCGGCGTCGTTGCGGCCGCTGCTGTTCCTGGTGCTCCTGCTGGGCGGCTACCACCTGATCTTCAACGGGCCGGCTCGGGCGGCGTCCATCGTGCTGTCCTTGCTCGCGGTGGTGAGCCTGTCGCGACTGCTCATCAGCACCACGCCGCTGCCCCGACTCATCGACGGCCTGGTATGGCTGTGCACCCCGCTCTCGTGGTGCGGGGTCAACACCGAACGCATCGGGCTGGCGGTATCGCTCATGATCCGTTCCGTCCCGTGGCTCTTCGGGTGCCTGGGCGAACTGCGCGACGCCGCCACCGCTCGCACCATCCGGGCCAACCCCGTGCGTCTGGTCACCCCGGCAACCATTGCCACGGTGCACTATGCCCACCAGACCGGTGAGGCGCTCGCGGCCCGCGGGTTGGATTAGCCGCGCCATGGGACCCGAAACGCACGGGCACGACTTATGCTTCGCTCATGAGTTTCAATGACAATTCGCGGCTGGACACGTCGCAGGTGGGGTCCGGCGGCGGGCGCGGTGGTCGCGGTGGACGTGGTGTGGCGGTCGGTGGTGGCCTGGGCGGCATCATCGTGCTGGTCGTGGCCGGATTGCTGTTCGGTCAGGACGGTATCGACATGGTGACCGGCGGAGGCCAGCAACAACAGCAGCAGGGGTCGATCACCAGCGTGGCGGAACAGGATCAAGAGCTGGCCGAACGCTGCCAAACCGGTGCCGATGCCGACCGTTACGATGACTGTCGCCAGATCGCGACCGTCAACTCCCTCAATGAATTCTGGGGTTCCTACTACCCGGAGGCCTCCGGTGAACGCTACACGCAACCCGGCGTGATGCTTTACGAGGGTGTGGAGCAGTCCGGTTGTGGTCAGGCATCGGCGGCCGTGGGACCGTTCTATTGCCCGGCGGACACGTCCGTGTACCTGGACGTGGGATTCTTCGACCAGATGCGTGAAAGCTTCGGGGCCAGTGCCAATGCTTTGGCGCAGGAGTACGTGATGGCGCACGAGGTCGGCCACCACATCCAGAACTTGCAGGGCAACCTGGGCATTGCGCAGCAGAACCCGCAGGGTGCCGATTCCGGTGCCGTGCGCGTGGAACTGCAGGCCGACTGCTACGCCGGTATGTGGGCCCACCACGCGTCCCAGCCCGGTGGCAGCGTGAGCTTGGAACCGATCACCCAGGAGCAACTGGCGGATGCGCTGAACGCTGCCGAGGCCATTGGCGACGACCGGATCCAGGAAACCACACAGGGTCGCGCCAACCCGGAGTCCTTCACCCACGGCTCCTCCGCACAGCGCCAGGCCTGGTTCCTGACCGGCTACCAAACCGGTGAGATTAACCAGTGCGACACCTTCAGCGCCCGTGACTTGAACCGACCGGCGGGGTTGCAGAGCTAGACAGTCTCGGCCGCGGCGGTGGCGGGCCGCGCAGTCTCATGTGAGGAAAATGCAGTGTCGCAATCTCAGGGGAGGCAAATGCTGGATCGGTGCTGATTTTGTGCAGGTTCCTCACCTCAGGCTCCGCGGCTGCGGTTTCCTCCCCTGAGACTTCACGCGGATCGACGCAGCCACGGCGCCCGCATGCAGTGGGGGTCGAGGTCCGCGATGGAGCCGGCACCCATGAGCAGCATGGTGGTCCGGATCTGCTTCTCCAGGAGCTCGATTGCTCGGGTCACACCCTGCTGTCCCCCGGCCATCAGTCCGTAGAGGTACGCACGACCGATCAGCACGAAGTCCGCGCCGGCGCACAGTGCCGCCACAATGTCGGTGCCGGACATGATGCCCGAATCCAGGATCAGCGGCACCTCCGGACCGACTTCGGCGCGGATCTCCGGCAGGCTCGTCAGGGTCACGGGTGCCCGGTCCAGCTGGCGTCCTCCGTGATTGGACACGATCAGCCCGTCCGCACCCACGCTCATTGCGCGGCGGGCGTCCTCAGCCGTGAGGATGCCCTTGACGAACAGTTGCCCGTCCCACTCCTCGCGGATCCATACGAGGTCATCCAGTGACAGGCTCGGATCGAACATCTTGCCGATCAGCTCTGCCACCATGTGGGATGTATCCGACAGGGACGCGAACTTCAGGGAGTCCGTGGTCAGGAAGTTGAACCACCATTCGGGCCGGTACGAGGCGTCCAAAACTGTCTTGGGTGACAGCTTGGGCGGGATGCTCATCCCGTTGCGGTCATCGCGCAGGCGAATGCCCGCAACGGGGGTGTCCACGGTGACGATCAAGTTGGTGTACCCGGCGGCCTTGGCGCGAGCAATCAGATCCCGGGAGGCCTCGTGGTCGCGCCACAGGTACAGCTGGAACCAGCGGGCGGCATCCGGGGCGGCGTCGCGGACCTCCTCGATCGAGCGCGTGCCCATGGTCGAGAGTGAAAACGGGATCCCGGCCTCGGCCGCGGCCTTCACTCCCCCGATTTCACCCTCGCTGTGCATGAATCGCGTGAAACCGATGGGCGCAATCCCGAACGGCAGGGCGCTGCGGTACCCGGCAATCTCGGTCGAGAGGTCCGCCTCCGCGATGCCGTGCAGAATCTTGGGCAGCAACTCCACAGACTCGAAGGCCTCTCGGCTGCGTTTGTAGGTCAGTTCTTGTCCGGCCGCGCCGTCCACGTAGTCGAACGCGGGTTTGGGGGTACGACGCCGCGCAATCGCCCTGAGTGCCTCGATATCGGCGGCCTTGGCGAGCCGGGCGGCCCTGCGGTCCGGATTGAACGTGCCGAACTGCATCAGTGGCCTGAGTTCGGAAATGTTGGGTAGGCGCCGGTCCACGGCCACGTCCTCTCGTCTTTCACATCCTGTGGGTCCGAACCTAACACCGGCGGTGCGGCGAGACGGGACAGGAAGCGAGCGGCGTCGTCGTGAGGAATGCGAAAGGTCCGGGCACGCGAAAGGGCGCGAGGTCAGAGACCCCGCGCCCTTACGTCGGCGAGAACCGGACTAAATGTTGAAGCCCAGGGCGCGCATTTGATCGCGCCCATCCTCGGTGATCCGCTCGGGACCCCACGGGGGCATCCAGACCCAGTTCACGTGCCACTCGTCAATGATGGTTCCCAGGTTCTGCGAAACCTGTTCCTCGATCACGTCCTGCAGCGGGCACGCTGCCGTGGTTAGGGTCATGTCCAGGCGCAACGAGTTGTCGTCCTGGTAGACCAGGCCGTACAGCAGGCCCAGGTCGACAATGTTGACACCTAGCTCGGGGTCGATCACGTTCTCCAACGCGGTCTTGACCTCGGCCAGGGACGGCTGCCCGTTGGGGCCCGGGGCCTCGGCGGACAGTGTTTCTTCAGTGGTTTCGCTCATCTGGAACCCTCCTCAAGCGACGTGGTGAAAGGGCAGGTTACTTGGCCACGCTCATGTAGCGGTCGTAACCCTCTTCTTCAAGACGATCGGCCAGCTCGGGGCCGCCCTCATCCACAATGCGACCGTCCGCAAAGACGTGCACGAACTGCGGCTTGATGTAACGCAGGATGCGGGTGTAGTGGGTGATCAGCATGATGCCGGTGTTCTGCTCGGTGAGCGCACGGTTCACGCCTTCCGAGACGACCTTGAGCGCATCCACGTCAAGACCGGAGTCGGTCTCGTCCAGCAGAGCGATCTTGGGGCGCAGCAGTTCCAGCTGGAGGATCTCGTGGCGCTTCTTCTCGCCGCCGGAGAAACCCTCGTTGACGTTGCGTTGGATCATGGCCGGATCGATCTTCAGCTTCTCCATGGAAGCTTTCATGTCCTTGGTCCAGGTGCGCAGCGAGGGTGCCTCGCCGTCAATAGCGGTCTTGGCCGAACGCAGGAAGTTCGAGGTGGTCACACCGGGGATCTCGACCGGGTACTGCATGGCCAGGAACAGGCCAGCGCGGGCGCGCTCGTCCACGGACATCTCCAGGACGTTCTGGCCGTCCAGGGTCACGGAACCGGAATCGACCTGGAACTTGGGGTGACCGGCAATGGTCGAGGCCAGGGTGGACTTACCGGAACCGTTGGGGCCCATGATCGCGTGTACTTCACCGGCATTAATGGTGAGGTTCACGCCCTTGAGGATGGGCTTGGTGGTCTCGTCGTCCAGGATGACGGACGCGTGGAGGTCCTTGATCTCCAGTACAGACATGTGGTGATTCTCCTTGGGTAAAAGTGTGTACGGGCGGGTCTACGAGTCAGTTCTCGTGACGCGCGAGCTCTTCTTCAACGCTGTGGCGCAGCTGTTCCTCGATGGACTCCACGCCGATCTGCTGGATGATCTCGAACAGGAAGCCACGAACCACCAGGCGGCGGGCGTCCTCCTCCGGGATACCGCGGGACATCAGGTAGTAGAGGTGCTCATCGTCCAGCTGACCTGTGGTGGATGCGTGACCGGCGCCGGCGATCAGGCCGGTCTCGATCTCCAGGTTGGGAACGGAGTCCATGCGGGGTCCGTCGTTGAGGATCAGGTTGCGGTTGAGCTCGTAGGTGTCGGTGCCCTCGGCCTCGGCGCGAATCAGGACGTCGCCCACCCACACGCCGTGCGCGTTCTCGCCCTGCAGCGCGGACTTGTAGGTCACACGGGAGCGGCAGCGCGGCTGGGAATGGTCCACGAACAACCGTGATTCGAGGTGCTGGCCCTCGTCCACGAAGGTCAGGCCGTACATCTCCACGTTGCCACCCTGGGCGGCAAAGCGGGTCGACGGCGTGACGCGCACCAGATCCCCGCCGAGGGAGATCAGCACGTGCTTGAGGGAACCGTCACGCTGGATCGTCGCCTGCTGCGCGGAGGCGTGCACCGAGTTGTCGTTCCATTCCTGGATCGACACCACGGTCAACTTGGAGCCCTCGCCCACCTGGAACTCGATGTTCTGGGACAGCACGGCCTGACCGCGGTGGCGCAACACCACCAGGGCGCTGGAGTTGGCACCGGTCTCGATCACGATGTGCTGGGCAGCCGGGTCCATGGACGAGCCGTTGATGTCGACCAGCAGGGGCTGATCGGCTTCCGCGTTGGCCGGAACGGAAATGACGGTGGCCTCGGTGAAGGCGCTCCACGCGTTCGCGGAGACACGGTCCTCGGGGATGCCCGCCCGACCGATGCGGGCATCGTCGCGCCCCACGGTGGTCACGGTGACCTGGCCCTCGCCCGAAACGACCTCCACGGCGGGAGCGGCACCGCTCAGCTCGACCTCATCCAAGCCCTTGAGGCGCTTGATCGGGGTGAACCGCCAGTCCTCGAGCTTGCTGCTCAGCTTGGGGAACTCTTCCACCTTGTAGGAGGTGAAACGGCCCGCGCGCGAGGAATCGGGAACACCGGAGATGTCACCGTGCTTGGTGTGCTTGATCTCCGGCTCGCCGGCCTGGTTGCGGCCCTGCTGGAGGACCTCACCTTCCTGGCTCATGCCCGGAATGGCCACGCGCTCCTCACCCGTGGGGACACCGTCCACCTTGTCGGCGGTTTCTTTGCCGTGTCGTACGGTCTGGTCGGTTGTGGACATATCAGCCAACGGATCCTTCCATCTGCAATTCGATCAAGCGGTTGAGTTCAAGGGCGTACTCCATGGGCAGTTCGCGGGCAATGGGCTCCACGAAGCCGCGCACGATCATGGCCATGGCCTCTTCTTCGGCCATACCGCGCTGCATCAGGTAGAACAGCTGCTCCTCGGAGACGCGGGACACCGTGGCCTCGTGGCCCATGGTGACGTCGTCCTCGCGGATGTCCACGTACGGGTAGGTGTCCGAACGAGAAATCGTGTCCACCAGCAAGGCGTCACACACCACGTTGGACTTGGAGTGCTTGGCACCCTCGCGCACCTGAACCAAACCGCGATAGGCGGAACGACCACCGTTACGGGCCACCGACTTGGAGACGATGGAGGATGAGGTGTTCGGGGCGATGTGTACCATCTTGGAACCGGTGTCCTGGTGCTGGCCCTCGCCGGCAAACGCGATGGACAGGGTCTCACCGCGAGCGTGCTCACCGGTCATGTACACGGCCGGGTACTTCTGGGTGACCTTGGAACCGATATTGCCATCGACCCATTCCATGGTGGCGCCCTCGTGCGCAATGGCGCGCTTGGTCACCAGGTTGTACACATTGTTGGACCAGTTCTGGATGGTCGTGTACCGAACGCGGGCGTTCTTCTTGCAAATGATCTCCACCACGGCGGAGTGCAGCGAGTCGGTCTTGTAGATCGGCGCGGTGCAACCCTCGATGTAGTGAACGTAGGAGTCCTCATCGGCAATAATCAAGGTGCGCTCGAACTGGCCCATGTTCTCCGTGTTGATCCGGAAATAGGCCTGCAGGGGGATGTCCACGTGGACGCCCTTGGGCACGTACACGAAGGAACCGCCGGACCACACGGCCGTGTTCAGCGCGGCGAACTTGTTGTCACCCACCGGGATCACGGTGCCGAAGTACTCCTCGAAGAACTCCGGGTGCTCCTTCAGGGCAGTGTCCGTGTCCATGAAGATGACGCCTTGGCGCTCCAGGTCCTCACGGATCTGGTGATAGACCACCTCGGACTCGTATTGGGCGGCGACACCGGCAACCAGGCGGTTGCGCTCGGCCTCGGGGATGCCCAGCCTTTCGTAGGTGTTGCGGATGTCCTCGGGCAGCTCTTCCCACGAGCCGGCCTGCTGCTCGGTGGAACGCACGAAGTATTTGATGTTGTCGAAATCAATCCCGGACAGGTCCGCGCCCCACGTGGGCATGGGCTTGCGATCGAAGAACTTCAACCCCTTCAGACGCAGGTTGAGCATCCATTCGGGTTCGCTCTTCTTACCCGAAATGTCACGGACCACGTCAGCGTCGACGCCTCGGCGTGCCGAGGCGCCGGCGTCGTTCTTGTCAGCCCAGCCGTACTGGTACTGACCGATCCCCTCGAGTTCCGGGTTCATTTCCAGGATCTCGGAGATCACGGTGTCTTCTGGCTTGCTGCCCGCGGTGTCTGCGGGAACGGTGCGCTCAGTCATGACAACCCTCCTTGTCGTGCGGTTGTTGATTAGTGTGGGTGGTCGGTGCCGTTGAGCGGCGCTGCAACGGTACGTGTGTGGTGCAAACGTGGGCGCCGGCGGCCATGGTCGACAGCCTGCGCACGTCCACGCCCAACAGCTGGGCGATCATGGAGGTTTCCAGTTCGCAAAAATCGGGGTACTCCGCGGCGATCTCGCGCACGGGGCAGTGCCCCTGGCACAGCTGGGCGGAGCGCATGCTCACGCCCTTGGGGCCCCGCGGGGTCACTACGGTGTGGGAGGCAGCAAAACCGTCGCGGCTCATCTCGGCGGTCAAGGCATTGAGTCGATCTTCGACGTCGGGCCCGGCCGCGTTGATCACGGGACGGTACCTCTCCGACATTTCCTGGATGCGTTCGGCCACGAAGTCGTGGACGAGTTCCTCGCCACCGGTCTCTTCGAGGGTGTGCATTGCCTTGCGCACCAGGGTCAGGTAGTCGTTGCCGAGCAGATCATGGCCTTCCGCGGCCACCACGTAACGCCGCGCGGGGCGACCCGCGCCGCCCTGGGTGCTGCGGACCAGAGAGACTTCAATGACTTGTTCGGCCTCGAGTGCGTCCAGGTGCCGGCGCACGGCGGCCGGTGTAAGACCAAGGTCCTTGGCGATCTGCGCGGCGGAGACGGGGCCGTGAGCAAGCACCAGAGACAGCACCCGCGAACGAGTGGTCTCGTCGTGGTCTGCGCGCACCGAAGTGGCGTGTTCCGTTGCTTGGGAACTCATGCTGTGTGGGACATCCTCTGGATTGCCTGCGTTGCGGGCCTGATTTCGCTGATCGGCCTCCGGTCACGATCCACGTCGAGGTGGACCTGCAATACACAACAAGGGTATGCGCTAATCCATTCCCAATCCACTAAGGGTGACCTTCCGCCAGTGGGATCCGCCTCACACGGGAGGTCCAGGTGTCACCGCATAGACTGTCGTGGTGCTGAACCACCCTGCTCCCACACAGTCTGCTCCGGACTTCGACCCCGGTTCCCAGGCCCCGGCTCTCCACATCACGGACCTGTCCAAGACTTTCGAGCGCAGGGGCGCACGGGTGCACGCGGTTCGTGGGCTCAGCATGGCCGCCCACCGTGGTCAGGTGACCGCCCTGTTGGGGGCCAACGGCGCCGGCAAGACCACCACGCTGCAGTGCGCGCAGGGGTTGTTGCGCCCCACCTCCGGCGCCGTTCGTCTCCTGAACGAGGATCCGTGGCAGGCCTCGCCCGAGGTCAGGGCCCGCGTTGGAGTCATGCTTCAGGACGGCGGACTCCCCCAGGCCGTGCGGCCCATGGAACTGCTGCGCCACGTGAGCCGGTTGTACCGGGATCCCCGCCCGGTCACGGAACTCGTGGACCTGCTCGGCATCGAACCGTTCGCCACCACGTCCGTTCGACGGCTGTCCGGCGGCCAGCGCCAACGCGTGGGTCTGGCCGCGGCGCTCATTGGCCGGCCCGAGGTCTTGTTCCTGGATGAACCGTCCGCCGGTTTGGATCCCCAGTCACGACAAATCGTGTTCGAACTGATTGCGCAGTTGCGCGATGCGGGCACCTGCATCATTCTCACCACCCATCTCATGGACGACGCCGCTCGGCTGGCCGACTATGTCTACATCGTGCACCACGGTTCCGTGGCCGCCCAGGGCACGGTTGCGGATCTCGTGAGCGCGGAACAGCACGCCCCCGTGGTCATGTCCGTGACCTTGCCCGAGAGTCGGGCGGCCGATCTGCGCGAACAGCCACCGTGGCACACCGAGTCCTTCCGGGAGATCGAGTGGACCGTCAAGGACCGCACGGTGACGCTCACCGGTGAGCTCACGGCCCCGCTGATCCGCGAGATCACCCAGTGGGCGACTCTCGATGACTGGGTGCCCGAGGCGCTCAGTGTGCAACCCCGATCCCTGGAGGACGTGTTCTTGGAAGTCTCAGGAAGTGATCCCAGATGAGCACCCTGGCAGCCGCCGGTGGGCGGCACTCCCGCGCCGCAAGCCTTCCGGCGCGAGTGCTGGCGCAGTCCCGGTACGAAACCGTCACCATGGTGCGCAACGGCGAGCAATTTCTGCTGTTGATCATCCTGCCGATCCTCGCCCTGGTGGGTCTCACCGTCACCGACCTGCTTGATTCGTTCCGGCCCGACGGCGCCTCCCGCCTGGACGTGGCCGTGCCCGGGGTGCTCGTGCTGTGCGTGATTTCGAGCGCCTTCTCCGGACAGGGCATCCAGACCGGTTTCGACCGGCGCTACGGGGTGTTGCGATATCTCTCCACCACTCCCCTGGGCCGTGGCGGCCTGATTGCCGGGAAGCTGCTGGCCATCGTGGCGGTCCTGGCGCTGCAGTACATCCTGATCAGCGGTACGGCCGTGCTGATGGGATGGCGGCCGGAGCCGCTGGCCGTTCTGGCGTCCCTTCCCCTGCTTCTGCTCGTGGCCGTGGCCTTCACCGGTGTGGGCATGCTCATTGCCGGCACCCTCCGCGCGGAAGCCACGCTGGCCATCCTCAATCTCGTGTGGGTTGCCCTGGCCGCGGGTGGTGGCGTGCTGTTCCCCACCTCGGCCCTGCCGGGGTGGATCTCCTGGCTGGTCGACCTGTTGCCCTCGGCAGCAGCCGGCGAGCTGCTCCGCGGCTGCTTCCTGGCCGGGCAGTTCGCCGTGGTCCCCGCACTCATTCTGGCCGTCTGGGCCGTTCTCAGCTGGGCCGCGACGGTCAAATGGTTCAAGTGGGTTTAGGTTCACCTCGTTGAGCCGATTCTCCGGCTGGGCCGATACACTTTCCCTACCTCATTCCTCAGCATCTGGAAGCAACGCCATGTCTGCCACCGTGTCCCCGTCCGTCACCGATACTTTCTGGTGGCCCTCCACCGTGACCCCCTGGGTCCGTGCCATGGCCATCGCCTCAGTGGTGGCCAACAGTCTCCTGATCCTCACCGGCGGACTGGTCCGTCTCACCGGTTCCGGCCTGGGCTGCCCCACCTGGCCGCGGTGCACCGACGAGTCGTGGACCAACACCGCCGAAATGGGAATCCACGGACTCATCGAGTTCGGCAACCGCCTGCTGACGTTCGTGCTCACGGTGGTTGCCGTTCTGACGTTCCTGTCGGTTCTGCGGTTGCGCCACCAGTTCCCCCGCATGTTCTTGTTCGCGTTGCTCCTGGGCATCGGCATCCCCGTGCAGGCGCTGATCGGTGGCATCACCGTGCTGGTGCAGCTGCACCCGCTGGTGGTGGGTGCCCACTACCTCGTCTCGGCCACCATGATCGTGCTGGCCACGCTCCTTGTTCTGGACACCCGCCGCGCCGGCCTGGCCACCGTTGCGTACGCCCAGCGGCCCGGTCAGCTTCCCGGTCGCGAAGTACCGGTCCGGCTCCTCGCCGCGGCCGTGGGCGTTCTGTCCGCGATCATCCTGTACGTGGGCACCCTGGTCACCGGAACGGGCCCCCACGCCGGGGATGAAGACTCCGCCCGTCTCGCCTTCGAGCCCCGCTTGATCACGTTCACCCACGTGGTACCGGTGTACCTGATCGTGGCCACCGTGGTCATTGCGCTGATTCTGGGCATGAAACAGAACTGGCCCAAGGTGCTCGTGCGCGCCTACATGCTTCTGGCGGGTGTCCTGGTGCTGCAGGGCCTGGTCGGTTACTACCAGTACCTCAACAACGTCCCGGTCCTGTCCGTGGCCATCCACATGGTGCTCTCGGCCATCATGATCTGGGCCGCCACGCGCGTGTGCTCAATCAGTTTCCAGATCACCAAGGACCCCACCGAGGCCCTCGCCGATCGTGCCCTGGCCCGCGACAGCGACGTCACAGAGCCGGTCCTCTGAGTCAGTGCGCGATGTGCGGGCTGGCGGCGCGCAATTGCGCCACCGCGTCCGCGAGCATTCGTTTGCTGCGAGAGGGGATCGGCAGCAGAGGTCGGCGCGGAGCTCCCGTGCGCACCCCGCACACCTCGGCCAAGGCGTAGAGCACGGACAGCGGCCGCTCCTGACCCATGAGTTGCATGAGCGGCGCCAGGGTGGCGCTCCACAGGGCCGCCTCGCTGGAGCGGTGATGGATGACCGCGCGGTGGAAGGCCACGAACTCCGGAGCCAACAGGGCCGCCATGCCGGTGTGCCATGCAGCCATGGGGTAATCGGCCACGATGATTTGATCCCCGCTGATTCCGTGCACGGTGGTCGGATCCGCGCGCTGGGCGTAGAGCAGCTGACGCGAGTGGAAGAGCCTGCCGGATAACACCGTGTCCTTGAAGGCCACCACGTTGTCCAACCAGGACAGTTCCGCGGCAAGTTCCACGGGGTAGTTGAAGCCCGTGGTTTCCGGGTTGTTGTACAAACACAGCGGTAGCGACAACGATGACGCCACGGTTTCCACCTGATCGGCGATTTCCTGCGAGACCAGCGGGATGTAGCTGAGTGGATTGAGCACCAGCCCGTCCGCACCGTTGTTCTCCGCCGCGTACGCCATGGTCATGACTTCTCGGGTGGTCATGGCCGAGATACCCACGCCCACGGGGGTTTCCGACCCCGACGCCGCATCCACCGCCACCTTGACCACTCGGGCACGTTCCTCGGCGCTCAGGTACGCAAAGCTGCCGGAGGTCCCCAGGACCACCACGCCGTCCACTCCGCTGCGTGCCAGCTTGGCCACGCTCAGTTCCAATGACTCCAGGTCCAATCCGCCGCCCGGCAAGAAGGGCGTTATGGGATAGGCAATGACACCGGAGAAAGTCATGGACTGCATGGAGTTAGTTTAGGTGACCCTTACACAAATACCTCGGCACGATGGGAGTCACCGCGCGTCAGAGGGGCCACACGTGTCAGGCACGGTCGGAACCGGATCAGAGAATCGGTCCGCCGACGAACGGGTCAAGGGCCACGCCCACGAACACGAAGGTGATGTAGGCAATGGAGCCGTGGAACACGAACATGGCCTGCTTGAGCGTGGCTTTCCCGGACTGGGCCATGGAGTGCAGGGTGTGGCAGTGGTACAGGAACCAGCCGCCGGAAGCCAGAGCGATGAGCGCGTACACCCAGCCCGCGCCGCCCACCGGAACCAGCAGCAAGGAGCAGATCACGGTGGCCCACGCGTAAAGCACCACCTGGGCTCCCACGGAGCGGGCGGTGTCCACGGCGCCCAGCATGGGAACACCGGCGCGGGAATAGTCCTCCGCGTACTTCATGGACAGCGGCCAGTAGTGCGGCGGGGTCCACAAGAAAATGAACATGAACAGCACCAGCGCCGGCCAGTCAATGGTCCCGCGCACCGCGGCCCAGCCGATCAGGACGGGCATGCAGCCGGCAATACCGCCCCACACAATGTTCTGCGCGGTGCGGCGCTTCAAGATGATGGAGTAGAACACGGCGTACAGAGCAATGGCGACCACGCCGAGCACACCGCACAACACGCTGACCCCGAAGGTCAACCAGGCCACGGCCACCGCGGAGAGCACCCACGCGAAGATCAGTGCTTCCCGGTCGCCCACTTCGCCGGTGACCAACGGACGACGCGCGGTGCGCTTCATCAGACGGTCTTCGTTACGGTCGATGTAGCAGTTGAACGCGCCCGCGGCACCGGCGGCCAAACTGCCGCCGATCAAGGTGTTCAGGATGAGCCAGAAATTGGGCATGCCCTGCTCGGCGAAGATCATGGTGGGAACGGTGGCCACCAGCAGAAGTTCAATGATGCGGGGCTTGGTGAGCGCCACGTAGGCCTTGATCTTGCGCCCGGCCGTCATGGGACCCTCGTAACCCACCGGCGCTACCGAGCCGATGGTAGAGCCGGTGGCACCGTGGCCGCGGGAGGCCTGCGATGCGCTTCGACCCGACTGTGCCGCGGTATCAAGGGGGTTCACAGAATCAATGCTCCAAATAATCGAATCCGGCGCCGTGGTATTCCGAGCCGTACCGGGCGGGCACCGCCCTCCGGACGCGTGCCCATACCCGTACAGAAGTATAGCCGTCATAATGCGTAAATTCCGGGTGATGATTGGCACGCCCGGACGCGTGATTCACCAACAGCACAAGACACTGACGCGGCCTCGGCTGCGGGACTAAGGTTAACGCTGAAACCCGTGTGACCCACCCGGCCCAACGACGTCGGATTTCATGGGCCGCAGTGGAGTACCCCACCGATGAAAGGGACTAGCTACCGTGCCGAACCTTGAGCAACCGCTGAACTGGACCGAGCAGGACGCTCGCGCCGTGGACACCGCGCGTGTACTCGCCGCTGACGCCGTACAGAAGGTGGGCAACGGTCACCCCGGCACCGCCATGTCCCTGGCGCCCGTGGCGTACATGCTGTTCCAGAAGATCATGCGTCACGATCCCAGTGATGACCGCTGGACCGGCCGCGACCGCTTCGTTCTCTCCCCCGGCCACACGTCGCTCACGCTGTACCTGCAATTGTTCTTTGCCGGTTACGGCCTGGAAATGAACGACCTGGAGTCCCTGCGTACGTGGGGCTCCAAGGTTCCCGGCCACCCCGAGTACCGCCACACTACCGGGGTGGAGATCACCACCGGCCCGCTCGGCCAGGGCCTGGCCTCCTCGGTGGGCTTCGCCTACGGTCAGCGCTACACGCGCGGGCTGTTCGACGCCGACGCCGCTGCCGGCACCTCGCCGTTCGACCACAACGTGTTCGTGATCGCCTCCGACGGTGACCTGCAGGAAGGCATTACCTCCGAGGCGTCCTCGCTGGCGGGCACCCAGGAACTGGGCAACCTGGTGGTGATTTACGACGACAACAACATCTCCATCGAGGACGACACCAACGTGGCGTTCAACGAGGACGTTCTGAGCCGCTATGAGGCCTACGGCTGGGATGTCGCCCGCGTCGACTGGCGCCAGGGTGGCGAGTACAAGGAAGACCTGGACGCGCTGTACAACGCGATCGTCTCCGCCACCAAGGTCACGGACAAGCCCTCCATCATTGCGCTGAACACCATCATCGGTTGGCCCGCCCCCACCAAGCAGAACACCGGCGCCATCCACGGCTCCGCGCTCGGCGAGGACGAGGTCGCCGCCACCAAGGAGATCCTCGGCGTCGACAAGAACGAGTCGTTCGTGATCGAACCCGAAATCTTCGAGCACGTGCGCTCCGTGGGTGAGCGCGGCAAGCAGGAACGCGCCGAATGGGAGAAGTCCTTTGCCGCTTGGCGCGAGGCCAACCCGGACAAGGCCGCCCTGTACGACCGGATCCGTGACGAGGAACTACCCGAGAATTACCGGGCGGCCTTCCCCACGTTTGAGGCCGGCAAGGATGTCGCCACGCGCAAGGCCTCCGGTCAGGTCATCAATGCGATTGCGGACACGTTCCCCGAGCTGTGGGGTGGCTCCGCGGACCTCGCGGGCTCCAACAACACCACGATCGACAACGCCAAGTCCTTCATCCCGGCCAAGCGCTCCACGGACATGTGGGACGGTTCGCCGTACGGTCGCGTGCTGCACTTCGGTATCCGTGAGCATGCCGCGGCGGCCATCGTCAACGGCATTGTCATGAGCACGCAGACCCGTGCGTTCTCCGGGACGTTCCTGATCTTCTCGGACTACCAGCGCCCCGCGGTTCGCCTCGGTGCGCTCATGCGGGTGCCCTCGATTTACGTGTGGACCCACGACTCCATTGGTCTGGGTGAGGACGGCCCCACCCACCAGCCGGTCGAACAGTTGTCCTCTCTGCGCGCCATTCCCGGCCTGGACGTGGTTCGCCCGGCCGATGCCAACGAGACCGCGGTTGCCTGGCGCACCATGCTCGAACACCACGACCGTCCGGCCGGTATCGCGCTGACCCGCCAGAACCTGCCCACGTTCGCCCGCGTGGACCTGCACCCGGACGCCGAGGGCGAGAAGTTCGCCTCCGCGGAGGGCGTGGCCCGCGGCGCGTACGTGCTCGCGGACACGGACTCCACACCCGACGTCGTTCTGATTGCGACCGGCTCCGAGGTCGAGTTGGCCGTTGCGGCTCGCCGGCAGCTGGCCGAGCAGGGCGTTGCCGCCCGCGTGGTGTCCATGCCGTGCCGCGAGTGGTTCGATGCCCAGGATGAGGACTACCGCGAGTCGGTGATCCCCTCCGGTGTCAAGGCCCGCGTGTCCGTTGAGGCGGGCATCAAGATGTCCTGGAACGACATCCTGGGAGACGCCGGTCGCGCCGTGTCCCTGGAGCACTTCGGCGAATCCGCCGATTACAAGACCCTCTACCGCGAATTCGGCATCACCGCCGAGGACGTGGTCAGCAAGGCCCAGGAGTCCATCGCCGCCGTGCGCTGAGACTCCCCTACCGCCGTGCGGGGCGCAGCGCGCGCCCCGCACGGCACCAGCAGAATTTCCGGCACAACGTTAGGAAGTCACAGTGAGCACTCCCACCAAGAAGCTGTCCGACGCGGGCGTTTCCATCTGGCTCGACGATCTGTCCCGCCAGCGTTTGACCAGCGGCAACCTGCAGGAACTGATCGACGCCAAGAACGTCGTGGGTGTTACGACCAACCCCACCATTTTCGCCGCGGCCCTGGCCAACGGTGAGTCCTACGCGGAGCAGGTCTCCGAACTCGCCCGGTCCGGCGCGGACGTGGACGAGGCCGTCCTCGCGATCACCACCGACGACGTCCGCGACGCGTGCGACGTGTTCGCCCCGATCGCCGAGGCCACCCAGGGAGTCGACGGGCGGGTGTCCATCGAGGTCGACCCCCGCCTCGCACAGGATGCCGACGCCACCGCTGCCATGGCGCAGCGACTCTCCCAGACCATTGACCGCCCCAATGCGCTCATCAAGATTCCGGCCACCGAAGCCGGGCTGCCCTCCATCAGCGCAACGATCGCGGAAGGCATCTCGGTCAACGTGACCCTGATCTTCTCGCTCGAACGCTACCGCGCGGTGATCAACGCCTTCATGGTGGGCCTCGAGGAGGCCCTGGAGAACGGCAAGGACCTCTCCACCATCCACTCCGTGGCGTCGTTCTTCGTCTCCCGCGTGGACACCGAGATCGACAAGCGACTGGACGCGGTGGGCACGGACGAGGCCAAGGCGCTCAAGGGCAAGGCCGGCCTGGCCAACGCCCGCCTGGCGTACCAGATCTACCAGGAGCAGTTCTCCACCGAACGCTGGAGGCGACTGGAATCCGCCGGCGCCAATGCGCAGCGCCCGCTGTGGGCCTCCACCGGCGTCAAGGACCCGTCCCTCCCGGACACCCTGTACGTCACCGAACTGGCGGCTCCCCACACGGTCAACACCATGCCGGAGAAGACCCTGGACGCGACCTACGATCACGGTGAGGTCACCGGGGACACCATTACCGGCACCTACCGGGAGTCCAATGAGCTACTGGATGCGATTGCCGAGCAGGGCATTTCGTACCAGGACGTGGTCGACCAGCTCGAGACCGAGGCGCTGGACAAGTTCGCCACGTCCTGGGATGAGCTGCTGGAAACGGTGCGTACCGCCCTGGACAACGCCCGCTGATTGACCGATCGCCCACCCACCAGCACGCATCGCACCCACGAGGAGGCTCGTTTTGAGCTCACTGTCATTGTCTGCGGCAGGCGCCGCGCGTCAGGCCATTGAATCCGCGGTCCCCGGCTTGGTCGATGAACGCTTCGCGTCCAGACTCTTCGCCAAGGACCCCACCCTGTGGGGACCCGCGGCCCGAGAAGAGGCCGGGATTCGTCTGGGGTGGACCGAGGCCGCCACGGTGTCGCGTCCGCTCGTGGCCGAGATCGTGCAGTTACGCGATGACTTCGCCTCCGAAGGGGTCACGCGGTTCGTGCTGGCGGGCATGGGAGGTTCGTCCCTGGCCCCCGAGGTGATCACCCGCACCGAGGGTGTGGACCTCTTCGTGCTGGACTCCACCGACCCCGACATGGTGCAGCTGGCAGTGCAGGATCTCGACAGGACCGCCCTGGTGGTTTCCTCCAAGTCCGGCTCCACGGTGGAGACGGACTCGGCGCGTCGTGCGTTCGTGGCGGCGTTCGAGAAGGCCGGCATTGATGCGCCGCAGCGCATCGTGGTGGTGACTGACCCGGGGTCTCCCATGGACGGCTCCGCCCGCGAGGCCGGATACCGCAAGGTCTTCAATGCGGATCCCAATGTGGGCGGTCGGTTTTCCGCACTCACCGCGTTCGGCCTGGTCCCCTCCGGGCTGGCCGGCGTGGACATCGAGCGGCTCCTGGACGACGCCGAAGAAGCCTCGGAGTTCCTGCGCGACGACGCCGAGGACAATATCGGCCTGCGCCTGGGCGCGGCACTGGGCGGGACCACACCGTTGCGCGACAAGATCGTGATCGTCAACAACGGCGCTCCGGTAGTGGGTTTTGCGGATTGGGCCGAGCAGCTCATTGCGGAGTCCACCGGTAAGTCCGGCACGGGTGTGCTGCCGGTCGTCGTGTCCGATAACGCTCCCGAGCTGACCAGCGGCGCGGGCGACATTCTGGTCATCTCCCTGGTCCCCCAAGACGCCGAACCCGCGGATCAGGGCGATGCCGTGGCGATCTCCGGATCCCTGGCCGCCATGATGATGGCGCTCGAAGTGGCCACCGCCGTGGCCGGACGGCTCCTGGGAATTGATCCCTACAATCAGCCGGACGTTGAATCCGCCAAGAACGCGACGCGCGCACTGCTGGCTTCGTCCCCGGAGCCCAGCCCCGCGGAAGCCACCGACGGTGCCATTGAGATCCGCGGTTCCGAGCAGGTGCTTCAGGGCGCAACCACGGTGGTCGAGGCGCTCAAGGCCCTGCTCGGTCAGTTGCCCGAGGATGGTTATGTGAGCGTGCAGGCGTACTTCGATCGGCTGGGCTGGGCGGACCTCGAGAAGATCCGTCCGTTGCTGGCCGAGAAGACCCGGCGCCCCGTGACGTTCGGGTGGGGTCCGCGGTTTTTGCACTCGACCGGTCAGTACCACAAGGGCGGACCGGCCCAGGGCGTGTACCTCCAGGTCACGGCCGCGACGGACACGGACGTGGACATTCCCGGTATCCCGTTCTCGTTCGGCGAGTTGATCTCGGCTCAGGCCGATGGCGATGCACAGGTGCTCACGGATCACCACCGCCCGGTGCTGCGCTTGCGCCTCACCGATCGTGCGGCGGGCGTGGAACAACTCCTGAAGGCCACCACCGAGCTCTAAGATCATTACTATTCATATTTTCCGGTCACCGCGGACCGGGGTGTCACGCTCACGTCGTCACACCCCGGTCCGTTGGTCCGGATGAGTCAGGGAGCATTGTGCCTCACCACCCAAACAGCAACCCGTTGCGAGATCCTCGGGACCGGCGCCTGACGCGCGTCGCGGCGCCGTCGTCCCTCGTGCTCTTCGGCGTGACCGGCGACCTCGCCAAGAAGAAGCTGCTACCGGCCATGTACGACCTGGCCAACCGCGGTTTGTTGCCCCCCTCGTTTTCTCTGGTGGGCTTCGGTCGGCGCGACTGGGACGACACGCAGTTCGCCGAATACGTCAAGGAATCCATTGCGGGCAACGCCCGCACGCCGTTCAATGAGGACATGTGGGCGCAGTTCGCGTCCGGCTTGCGTTTCGTACACGGCAATTTCGACGACGACGCCGCCTACGATCGTCTCGCGGAGACGCTTACAGAACTCGACGAATCACGCGGCACCCGTGGCAACCACGCGTTTTATTTGTCGATCCCGCCCAAGGCCTTCGACATGGTGTGCCAAAAACTCGCTGATCACGACCTCGCGGACAGCAACGGCAGCGAGGGTTGGCGGCGCGTGGTCATCGAGAAGCCCTTCGGTCACGACCTGGAATCGGCCCGTGAACTCAACGCGATCGTGGAACGGGTGTTTCCCGCGGACAGTGTGTTCCGCATTGACCACTACCTGGGCAAGGAAACGGTTCAGAACATCCTGGCCCTGCGTTTCGCGAATCAAATGTTCGAGCCGTTGTGGGACACCCGTTACGTGGACCACGTGCAAATCACCATGGCCGAGGACATCGGCATCGGATCGCGCGCCGGTTACTACGACGGCGTGGGCGCCGCCCGCGACGTCATCCAGAATCACCTGCTGCAGTTGCTCGCCTTCACGGCCATGGAGGAACCGCCCGCGTTCTCCGCGCATCACCTGCGTCGCGAGAAGGCCAAGGTTCTGGAATCGGTGATCCTCCCCGAGGACCTGGGCGCGTACTCGGCCCTGGGGCAGTACTCGGGGGGTCTGCAGGGCGGCGCGGAGGTCAAGGGATTCCACCGGGAACAGGACATTCCCGCCGATTCCCGCACAGAGACGTACGCGGCCCTGCGCCTTGAGATCAACAACCGCCGCTGGGCGGGAGTGCCGTTCTATCTGCGGGCCGGCAAACGCCTGGGTCGGCGGGTGACGGAGATCGCCGTGGTGTTCAAGAAGTCGCCCAATTTGCTGTTCCGCTCCCCCGACAAGGACGATTTCGGTCAGAACGCCATTGTGATCCGCATTCAGCCGGACGAGGGCGTGACCATCCGGTTCGGTTCCAAGGTGCCCGGCACCCAGTCGGAGATCCGGGATGTGACCATGGACTTCGGGTACGGCCACGCCTTCACCGAATCCAGCCCGGAGGCGTACGAACGACTGATTTTGGACGTTCTTCTGGGTGAGCCACCGCTGTTCCCGGATCACTCGGAGGTCGAACTGTCCTGGAAGATCCTGGACCCCTTCGAGGAGTACTGGGCGCAACACCACATCATGCCTGACGCTTACGCACCGGGATCCTGGGGTCCGGAATCGGCGGATCAGCTCATGGCTCGCGACGGACGTGCTTGGAGGCGACCGTGATCGTACAAATGGAGAACACCACCACCTCGCTCATCGAGAAGAAGCTGCATGCGCTGCGGGACGAGAACGGCGTGGTGACCCTGGGACGGGTGCTCACGCTGGTGATCCTGGCGCGCGCCGGTCACTCGGAAATGGCCATCGAGGCCGCCAACTTCGCCAGCCACGAGCACCCGTGCCGCATCATTGTGCACGTGGCGCACTCCGCCAACGAGACCACCCGGCTGGACGGTCAGTTGCGCATGGGCGGGGACGCCGGCGCATCGGAAGTGATCATTCTGCACGGCTACGGCGAACTCGCCGAACCCACGGAGACGCTGATCTCGGCGTTGTTGCTGCCGGATGCGCCCATTGTGGCGTGGTGGCCCCACGACTTCCCGGACTCCCCCGGTGAATCGTCCATCGGGAAGATCGCCCACCGGCGCATCACCGACTCCGCCCGCGCTGACGACCCGTTCAAGTCGCTGCGGCAGCTGTCCCAGCAGTACCGACCGGGAGATACCGATCTGGCGTGGACCCGCATTACCAGTTGGCGGATCCAGCTTGCCGCGGTGTTCGATCAGATCGGTTCCGTCCCCGTGCGTGAGGTCATTGTGGAGGGCGCGGAGCGCTCCCCCTCGGTGGTGCTCATGGGCGTCTGGCTGGCCAACGCATTGGGTTGCGAGGCGAAGTTCATCACCCAGTCGGAACGGTCCGGGATGGACAGGGTCACCCTGGTCACGGATGAGGGCCCGATCGAACTGCACCGCCCGGGCAACACCGTGGGCGTCCTCAGACAGCCTGGCCAGCCGGATCAGCAGATCGCCATGCCGGTGCGCGACCTCAATGTATGTTTGGCCGAAGAATTGCGCCGGTTGGATCCGGACGAGGTCTACGGCCATGTCATCACCAAGGCGCTGCAGAGCGCGCGGCTGGAAGAGGCCGTTGAAGATGCTATGGACGGAGAGGTGTCCTCGTGAACCACGCGCGCATTGTCCCCCACGGTAGCCAGGAGAAACTTGCCCAAGAGACGTCCCGCCGGGTCATCTCCGTGTTGGAGCAGGCCCAGGATGAGCGCGGCGAGGCCACGCTGGTGCTCACCGGTGGGAGTATGGGAAACAAGGTGATCGAGGCGGTCGCCAATGACCCGGATTCCGCCCTGGTCGACTGGTCCCGCGTGAACGTGTGGTGGTCGGACGAACGATTCGTACCCGGTTCGGATTCCGAACGCAACGGTGTCCAAGCCGCCGACGCCGCACAGGGCCAGTTGAATCTGGAATGGGACCGCATTCACCCCATTGCGGCATCGGATGAAATGAGTACCGCCGAGGAAGCCGCCGCCGATTATCGCGAGGAGCTCGCCACCGCCGCTCAGCAGGAGGGTGTGGACGGGGAATTGCCCCGCTTCGACCTGCTGCTGCTCAGTCTGGGCCCGGACACCCATGTAGCGTCGCTGTTCCCGGGACGTCATGAAGTGACCGTGACCAACACCCCGGTGATGGCCGTGCACGACTCCCCCAAACCACCACCCACGCGGGTGACCATGAGCCTACCCGCGATCAATTCTGCGGACCGGGTGTGGTTGTTGGTGGCCGGCAGCGCCAAGGCGCAGGCTCTCGCGGCCATCCGTTCCTCGGAGGCCACGGCCCAGTCCGCACCCGGCAGCGCGGTTCGAGGCACCGAAGAAACCCTGCTGCTCGTCACGGAGGACGCCCTCCCGGGTCTTCCCGAGGATCCCGAGGGCTAGCCGCAGCCCCGACATGCACCTGAGGTGGCGGTGGAACCCCTGGCCCGGCCCAGAAGGGTCCCACCGCCACCTCACGTGCGTCGCACGGCTGTTGGTGGCCGGCAGCGCGGTTCGAGGCACCGAAGAAACCCTGCTGCTCGTCACGGAGGACGCCCTCCCGGGTCTTCCCGAGGATCCCGAGGGCTAGCCGCAGCCCCGACATGCACCTGAGGTGGCGGTGGAACCCCTGGCCCGGCCCAGAAGGGTCCCGCCGCCACCTCAGTCGTTAAACGCGCAAGGCCCGCAGACCGAAGTCTCCGGGCCATGCGCGTTGCTGTTGATGATTACACGACGGGGGGTGCGAACCGCAGGGAGAGTGCGTAGCCCACGATGGCCAGGACCCACACGATCGCCAGGACGGTGGTCATGCGCACCACGTTCTTCTGGGCCGCTCCCGAGGTGTTCAAGGACTGAGTCATGCCACCGCCGAACATGTCGGACAGGCCGCCGCCTTTACCCTTGTTGAGCAGCACAAACATCACGCACAGGATGCTGGTGACCACAATGATCACTTGCAGGGCAAGCTGCAGGATCTCCACGTAAAGCCTCAATTCCTGGGGAGTCGCTGATCGAGCGTGGGAGCGATGCGGAATCTCTCCGTGAACCGCTCGTTGAAATGCTTAGTTACTGAGCAGATGCTGCTCGAACCGTGCAATCTTAGCAAACTCCTCGGCATCCAAGCTGGCCCCGCCCACCAATGCACCGTCAACGTCGGAGCCGGCCAGGATGCTCGCCACGTTGGAGGACTTGACCGAGCCGCCGTAGAGAACCCGCGTTGCCCGTGCGAAGTCCGCGCTGTACAGCGTGCCGAGTTCCTCGCGAATGGCCGCGGCCATTTCCTGTGCATCCTCCGGCCCGGCCACTTCGCCGGTGCCGATGGCCCATACGGGTTCGTAGGCCACCACGAGGCCCTCGAGTTCCTTCTCGTTGAGATCCGCCAGGCTGCCACGCAACTGCTCCAGGGTGAAGGCCACGTGATTCCCGGACTGGCGCTCGTCCAGGCCCTCACCGATGCACAGCATGGGGGTCAGGTTATGGCGAATGGCGGCCCGGATCTTGTCCCGGCACAGCTCATCCGATTCCTGGTGCACGGTACGGCGCTCGGAGTGACCCACCAGCGCGTAGCCGCAACCCAGCTTGGCCAGGAACTCACCGGAAATGTCACCGGTGTAGGCGCCGGAATCCTGATCGGAGAGATCCTGGGCGCCGTAGACGATCTGCAACCCATCGCCCTCGACCAGTGACTGCACCGAACGCAGGTCGGTGAACGGCGGGAACACGGCCACCTCGACGCGTTGGAAATCATGCTTGGCGTCCTTGAGGGTCCACGCGAGTTTCTGCAGCAGAGCAATCCCCTGCGCGTGGTCCATGTTCATTTTCCAATTGCCCGCAATCAAGGGTGTGCGGTCAAAGTTTCCATCGGTCTTGTTGGTCATAGCTTCTCCTTCGAATAAAACCGCGCGGGGCCCGTGCCGTCACACGGGCCCCGCCCAGCACTCACGATCGGTTCGGGGCAGGTATCAGGCGCCCAGTGCCACCACACCGGGAAGTTGCTTACCCTCGATGAACTCCAGGGAAGCGCCACCGCCGGTGGAAATATGGCCGAACTGGTCGTCGCTGTAGCCCAGGTTGCGTACGGCTGATGCGGAGTCGCCGCCGCCGATCACGCTCATGGCATCCGAAGTGACCAGTGCGTCCGCCACGGCCTTGGTGCCGTTGGCGAAAGCCGCCATTTCGAACACGCCCACGGGGCCGTTCCAGAAAACGGTCTTGGCGGACGTGATCGCGTCCGCGAAGATCTCGGCGGACTCGGGTCCGATGTCCAGGCCCAGACCCGAATCGCCGATCTCGCCTCCCTCGATGTCCTCCACGGGGCGCACCTCGTGCTGGGCGTCCTTGTCGAAGGCCGCCGCGTAGACGACGTCCACCGGCAGCACGATCTCGGTTCCGGCGGCCGAGGCTTTGTTCAGGTACCCCTTGACGACGTCGATCTGGTCCTTCTCCAGTAGGGAACCACCCACGGAGTAGCCCTGGGCGGCCAGGAAGGTGAAGACCATGCCGCCGCCGATGAGCAGCGAATCGGCCTTCCCGATCAGGTTGTCGATCACGGCCAACTTGTCCGAGACCTTGGAACCACCCATGACCACCACGAAGGGGCGCTCGGGATCGGAAATGACCTTCTTGAGCACGTCCACTTCCGTCTTGACGAGGTCCCCCAGGTACCCGGGGAGCTTCTGGGCAATGTCGAACACGGAAGCGTGCTTGCGGTGAACCGCGCCGAAGGCGTCGTCCACGTAGGCGCCGTTGGCTCCGGTCAACGCGGCAAGCTCGGCGGCGAATTCCTGCCGCTCGCCGTCGTCCTTGGACGTTTCACGCGGATCGTAACGAACGTTTTCGAGCACGAGGATTTCACCGTCCCCGAGTGCCTCGGCCTTGGCCTGGGCATCCTCGCCGACCACGTCGGTGGCAACCGTGACGGGTGCGTCGGCCAGCTCATCGAGCTTTTGCGCGGCCGGGGCGATCGAGTACTTGGGGTCCACCTGGCCCTTGGGGCGACCCAGGTGCGCCATGACGATCACCCGGGCGCCGGCGTCGGTCAGCTTGGTGAGCACGGGCAGCGAGGCGCGCACGCGACCGTCGTCCGTCACGGTGGTGCCATCCAGGGGCACGTTGAGGTCCGAGCGGACGAGCACGCGTCGGCCGGAGACCCCCTCAGAAATCAGTTCGTCCAGCGATTTGGCCATGTCCGGTTCATCCCTTTCAGTGAGACAGCAGGTCCTTATGACAGCGGCGCCGGTACCCACAGGGCACCGGCGCCGCTCCAAGGTCTAACTCAGAGCTTATCTGCCACGAATGACACAAAGTCGACCAAACGAATGGTGTAGCCCCATTCGTTGTCGTACCAGGCAATGACCTTCACCTGGTTGTCCACGACCTTGGTCAGCGGAGCGTCGAACACGGTGGAGACGTCGTAACCTTCGATGTCCTTGGACACCAGGGCTTCCTCGGAGTATTCGATGATGCCCTTGAACGGGCCCTCGGCAGCCTTCTTGATGGCCGCATTGACCGACTCCACGGTGACGTCCTTCTCGACGTCCACGGTGAGGTCCACAATGGACCCGGTGGGGGTGGGAACGCGAACGGCAAAGCCGTCCAGCTTGCCCTCGAGCTCCGGGAGCACCAGCCCGACCGCTGCGGCAGCACCGGTGGTGGTGGGAACCAGGTTCAATGCCGCAGCACGGGCGCGACGCAGGTCCTTGTGCGGAGCGTCATGCAGGCGCTGGTCACCGGTGTAGGCGTGGATCGTGGTCATCAGACCGCGCTCAATGCCGAACTCGTCGTTGATGACCTTGGCGAGCGGGGCCAGGCAGTTGGTGGTGCAGGACGCGGCCGAGACCAGGTTCATGGTCTCGGGGTCGTAGTCCTCCTGGTTGACGCCGTACACGAACGTGCCGTCCACTTCCTTGCCCGGAGCGGACAGGACGACCTTCTTGGCGCCGGCGTCGAGGTGCGCCTGCATTTGCGGGCCCTTGGTGAATACGCCCGTGCATTCCACCACGATGTCCACGCCGAGCTCACCCCACGGCAACTTGGCGGGGTC
Organism: Kocuria gwangalliensis; assembly: GCF_039544365.1. Classification (NCBI taxonomy): domain Bacteria; kingdom Bacillati; phylum Actinomycetota; class Actinomycetes; order Micrococcales; family Micrococcaceae; genus Kocuria; species Kocuria gwangalliensis. Next base: position 36,825 of record NZ_BAABLN010000008.1, read on the forward strand.
CTTCTCGGCCAGGAACTTGATCTCGTGATCGTCGACCTTCATGACGTCGCCGTCGAGGGAGACCTTGGCGTTCACGCGGCCCATGACCGAGTCGAACTCGAACAAGTGCTTCAACGTCTCCGGATCGGTCAGGTCGTTGACGGCCACGAGCTCGATGTTGTGTCCGTGCTGCGTCTGCAGGGCGCGTGCGAAGCTGCGGCCGATGCGTCCGAAGCCGTTGATGCCAACTTTGATGCTCACTGCGATCTCCTCTTGTCATTGACAATGTCGGTATGCGGGCCCGCGCGAGATCCGATGTTGGATCAGTCACAATCGGTAAGAATCCAACATCTTCTGGTTCTCACATTGTGGGGCCCGATGTGTTCTACCGGGACCATTCTATCGAGATACCGGGATATTTGACAGTGCGCAGCCGAACTTTTGAACGCTTAGCGCGATCAATTCCCACATAAACCCACATTAACTTTCCGTTCTCGACGGCGTGCTACCGTCAGCGCCGCTGCGACAGCCCCGCGGTCGCTGCGAATTCGCTCGTATTGGGGACTCCCAGGTCCTCGGCACGGCGATCCGCCATGGCGAGGAGCCGCCTGATCCGCCCGGCAATTGCGTCCTTGGTGAGCGGCGGGTCCGACAACCGGCCCAGCTCGTCAAGACTTGCCTGCTTATTGGCCACCCGCAGCTTCCCGGCCGCGCGCAGGTGTTCGGGGGCCTCTTCGCCCAGCAGTTCGAGGGCTCGCTCCACCTTGGCGCCAGCGGTCACCGCGGCCTGTGCGGAGCGGCGCAAGTTGGCGTCGTCGAAATTCGCCAGCCGGTTCGCGGTTGCGCGAACCTCCTTGCGCATCCGCCGGTCCTCCCACTGCAACAGGTTCTGATGAGCGCCCATGCGCGTCAACAGCGCGGCAATGGTGTCACCGTCGCGAACGACCACGCGGTCGATTCCGCGCACCTGCCGCGCCTTGGCCAGAACATCCAGTCGACGGGCCGCCCCGACCAGGGCGAGGGCCGCCTCGGGTCCGGGACACGTGAATTCCATGGCCGCGGCCCTGCCCGGTTCGGTCAGCGACCCGTGGGCGAGGAACGCGCCGCGAATCACTGCGGAGGCGTCCTCCACGGTCCCGTTCACGACCGAGGGGGGTAGACCCCGAACCGGGCGCCCGTGAGCGTCCAACAGGCCGGTCCGACGGGCCAGGGCCTCACCGTCCCGAGCAACCCGCACGATCCAGGTTCGGTCCCGGCGCAGCCCACTACCGGTCATCACGCCCAGTTCCGTGCTGTGACCGTAGACCTCGTTAATGGTGTGCGCCGTACGACGCGCCGCCGCCTCGGTGTCCAGCTCCGCCTCGATCACGATCCTGCCGCCCACAATGTGCAGCCCACTCGTGAAACGCAGTAGCGCCGAGAGCTCCGCGCCTCGAACCGAGGATTTCTTGACCTGCAAGTGTGCAAGCTCGTCTTTGACCGATGCGGTCAATGCCATGGGGGACGTCTCCTTTGTCTGATCGATGAACGGGGTGCCGATGTGTGCGGCACTCAGCCGTCCGCCTTCATAATTTTCTGGTAGGCCGCAGCCAGCTTGAAGTGGTTGTGGACGGCCGATCCGTCGTTGTCCCGCAGGTCCGCCCAGTGCACCGTGGCGCCCAGCTGGGCCGCCGCGAGTTCGACGTCGTGCGGGGACTCGGCCGCGGTGGGATCCGCAAGTACGGCATCCAGGCGCAGCTCGGGCGCATAACGGGCAAGCACCCTCAAGTGGTCCGCGGCGCTCATGCCAAGGGTCTCGGAATCGCGGGACAGGTTCAGGGTGACCAAGCGCTTGGCCGGGGACTTGCAGATCGCGTCACGCAGCCCGGGCAGCAGCAGGTGCGGCAGCACGGAGGTGTGCCAGGAACCCGGGCCCAACACCACCCACGCCGCCTGGTTGATGGCCGAGACCGCCTCGGGGCAGGCCTGCGCCTTGTGCGGGTGGATCCGAACATTGCACACGTCCGCCTGCTTGGCGAGAAGCGACTGACCCGTGATCGTTCGGGCAATGAGTTCCGGTGGGCAGGGCTTGGTGGGATCCGAGTTGGGTGCGATGTCGCCCTCGATCACGAGAGGCTCGCGGGACATCGGGAGCACCTGTCCCCTGGCGCCCAGCAGGGCGCCGGCCCAGCGCAATCCGTCCACGGGATCGTCCAATAATTCCCACAGGGTCACGATCAGAAGGTTTCCCAGCGCGTGATTGTCCAGTCCCTCATGGGGGTGGCTGGCGTTGCTGAAGCGATGCTGCATCACGTCGCGCCAGGTGCGGCCCCATTGCGAGTCGTCGCACAGCGCGGCAAGTGCCATCCGGAGATCACCGGGAGGCAGCACGTTCATTTCGTTGCGCAACCGGCCGGACGACCCGCCGTCGTCGGCGACCGTGACCACGGCCGTGACGGCCGGGGCGAGCAGACGAAGCGCGGACAGGCTCGCGGACAGTCCGTGCCCGCCGCCCAGGGCGACCACCGAATCGGCGTCGGAAATGCCTTCACGCGCCGCGGGGTCCAGCGAATGGTACGGGTCCACGTCGCGCCGGGTACTCAAGGGCAACCTGGGCAACGCGCCGGTCGAGGGAAAGTTACTCATAGTGGTCCGTAGGGGTCTAGGACTCCGGGTCTGCGGCTACTCGCGCCCCAGGTCTCGGTGTTGGATGTTGACGGTCACGCGCGGGGACTTACTGAGTCGCTTGGCGATGTCCTCGGTGACCGCCACGGAGCGATGCTTACCTCCCGTGCAGCCGATCGCAATGGTTGCGTAGTGCTTGTTTTCCGTGCGGTAGCCGGCGAACACCGGCTCGAGCATGGCCACGAAGCGGTCCACGAACGTGGCGGTGCCCGCGTGGCCGAACACGTAGTCCCGCACTTCGGGATCCTTACCGGTGCGCGGACGCAGGGCCGGGACCCAGTGCGGGTTGGGAATGAAACGGACGTCGGACACGAAATTCGCGTCCGCGGGCACGCCGTACTTGAAGCCGAAGCTCATCACGGTCAGCCGCAGCACCACGGGGCCGTTGGTGGAGAACATGTCGGCCACGGCGCGTGTGAGAGCGTGCACATTGAACGAGGACGTGTCCAACACGGAATCAGAAGACTCACGAAGATCCCGCAGTAACGACCGTTCGGCCTTGATGCCGTCCAGAATGCGACCCCCGGCCTGCAGCGGGTGGGGCCTGCGTTGAAGTTCGTAGCGGGAGACCAGAACCTCGTCCGAGGCGTCCAGGAACAGGACCGAGAATTCCACGCCGGAGTTCTCCAGCGCCGCGAGCGTCTCGCGCATGTCATTGAACAGGGCCTTGCCGCGCACGTCGATGACCACGGCCAGTTTGGGCAGGGTCTCCGGGGTGCGTGCCACCAGATCCGCCAGCGTGCTGAGCATCTGCGGTGGCAGATTGTCCACCACGTACCAGCCCAGGTCCTCGAGCGCGTTGGCCGCCGTGGAGCGGCCCGCGCCGGACATGCCGGTGACGATCAGCAGTTCGGAGGTGGGGGGTTTAACCGGTTGCAGTTGGGGGGTGGGGGAATCCGACTCGGGAGTTGGATTACTCATATCCGTCTGCGCCGCCTGACTGTTTGCATGCAATGGGTCCGCCTCCAGGGTAGTCCAGTTTCAATCGAGCAGCTCCCCCGTTCCCACGTCCACGCCCGCCGACGGCGCTTGCCCGCCTCCCAGCGCGGCCACCACCCGTTCGGCGAGACCGGGACCGAAACCATTGACGCGTGCGATGTCCTCGACGGTTGCCGCCCGTATTTTCCTGACGGAGCCGAAGTGTTTCATGAGGGCCTTGTGCTTGGCGGGGCCCAACCCCGGTACGGCGTCCAGGGCCGAGACGGTCATGGACTTGGAGCGCTTCTCCCGGTGGAACGTGATGGCGAACCGGTGGGCCTCGTCGCGCACTCGCTGCAACAGGTACAGGCCCTCGGAGGCGCGGGGCAGGATGAGCGGGAACTCGTCGTCCGGCAGCCACACTTCTTCGAGCCGCTTGGCCAGGCCCACCACGTACACGTCCGTGATTCCCAGATCGTCCAGGGCACGCTGGGCGGCCGCTACCTGGGGCGGGCCGCCGTCCACGATCACCAGGTTGGGCGGGTATGCGAAGACCCGGCCGTTGTCCTCACGGGCCTGTTCCGCGGTCACTTCTCCGGTGGTCACCCCACGTTCGGCGGCCTTGCGCTGCTGTTCGAGGTGGCGGGTGAAACGGCGGTGGATCACGTCGTACATCGAGGCGGTGTCATCACGGGCGGCGTCACCGGTGATGGCGAACTTGCGGTACTCCCCCTTGCGCGGCAGGCCGTCCTCGAAGACGACCATGGATGCCACCACATTGGTGCCCTGCACGTGGGAGATGTCATAACACTCGATGCGCATGAGGGCGTCGGGGAGATCCAGCGCTTCCTGAAGTTGTTGCAGCGAGGCCGAACGAGTGGTGAGATCTCCCGCCCGGCGGGACTTGTGCAGTGCGAGGGCCTGGCGGGCATTTTCCGCCACGGTTTCCAACAACTGCGCCTTGTCACCGCGCTGGGGCACGGAAATGGTGACCCGGGACCCGCGGAGCTCGCTGAGCCAGTTCTCCAGATCGCCGGCTTGCTCCGGTTGCGTGGAGACGTAGACCGTGCGGGGAACGGTGTCCTGCCGGTAGGCCAATTCCGCCGTTCGGCGATGTTTGGCCACGGTGTCCTGGCTGCCCTGTTGAGCTACCTTCCTCCCCCGTCGCTGGGTGGGATTCAGTTCCGCGGTTACCTCGCCGTAGGCCTGTTGCAGGAGGTGCTCGACCAGTTCCGCGGTGGAGACCTCTTCCACCTTTTCGGTGATCCAGCCGCGTTGACCGCGGATCCTCCCGCCGCGCACGTAGAACACCTGCACCGCGGCCTCGAGCTCATCCTCCGCGAGGGCGAAGAAGTCCGCGTCCGTGTTGTCGGCGAGCACCACGGTGTTGCGTTCGAAGGCCTTTTCCAGGGCCACCACGTCGTCCCGGCGGGCCGCTGCCGTCTCGAAGTCCATCCGCTCCGAGGCCTCTTGCATTTGTCGGCCGAGTTCTCGAATGTAGGCCTTGGCGTGCCCGGACATGAAACGGCACAGGTCCTCGGCCAGCGCCCGGTGGTCCTCCCGGGAAATGGTGCCCACGCACGGCGCCGAGCACTTGTCGATGTGGGCAAGCAGACATGGTCGCCCCGTGCGCTCTGCCCGCTGGAACACGCCCTTGGTGCACGTGCGCACGGGGAACACCCGCAACAGGGCATCCAGGGTTTCGCGGATCGCCCATGCTTGCGAGTACGGGCCGAAGTACCGGTTGCCCGGTTTCTTGTCGCCACGCATGACCATGGCGCGCGGAACGGCCTCGGCCATGGTGATCGCCAGGTACGGGTAGGACTTGTCGTCCCGGTAGGCAATGTTGAAACGCGGGGAGAACTCCTTGATCCACGTGTATTCGAGCTGCAGGGACTCGAATTCGGATCCCACCACGGTCCATTGCACGGCCGCCGCCGTGGTCACCATGGCTCGAGTCTTGGGTGAAAGTTGATGCAGCGGAGCGAAGTAGGACGACACCCGGTTCCGCAGGTTCTTGGCCTTGCCCACGTAAATCACACGGCCGTGCTCGTCCCGGAAACGGTACACCCCTGGGTTGGTGGGAATGTCCTGACGAGCCGGCTTGTAGCTCGCCGGATCAGCCACGCCCGGAATCCTTCTCCGCGGACGGCGACTGGTTATAGGTGTCCTTGCGCGGCTGGCCGGACAGTTCGGCGATGGCGTCCATAACCTGCTCCGTGAGCTCCTTACGCATGCGCCCGTTGTGCCTGGGTCCCGCCTTGGGGACCTCGATCGGCTGCCCGACATGCAGCTCGAAACGCGCGGGGCGGATCACGGTGGAACCGGGCGGCTGTAGTCGCTGAGTTCCCACGAGGCCCACGGGGACCACGGGAGCTCCGGTCATATAGGCGAGGTAGGCCACCCCGTTGCGGCCCCGGTACAGGTAACCGTCACGGGATCGGGTGCCCTCGGGGTAAATGCCGAAGATGTTGCCCTGTTCCAAGTGCTCCAGGGCAGGGGCCAGCGCCGCGACCGAGTCGCCCTGCTGTCCGCGTTCCACGGGGATCACATCGATCATTTTGAAGAGCTCACGCATGACGTGTCCCTTGACCCCCGGAGTCGTGAGGTACTCGGCCTTGGCAATGAACTTCACGCGGCGGGGCATCATGACGGAGAGGATCACGGAGTCGAGGAACGAGAGGTGGTTGGACGCGATGATCACGGGCCCGTGATCCGGGACCTTGTCCGTGCCCGTCACGACTGGCCGGCACAGTGCCTTGAAAGCCGTGGTCACCGATGTTTGCAACAACCGATAGTTATCCATGGTCCGACTGCCCCTCCGCGGAATCGTTGTACCGGTCAGTCCATGCTGCCAGCCCGGCGGGAGCACCCACCACCGCCACACACAGGTCGTCGAGTTCACCGGGTTGACCGAAGCCCCAACCGGCACCAATACAATCCAGGCCGTGCGCGTGAGCGCCCTCGGCATCATAGCTGCGGTCACCGATCATGACCGTCCGTTCGGCATCGGGGGTGGACAGACCGAGTCGGTCCAGCGCCTCCCCGATGATCTCGGGCTTGTCGTGCAGGGACACACGGCCGGTTGTGGGCCGGGCGAGATCGTCCGCGGCACCGCTCACGGTGTCGAAGTATTCGCTCAGGCCGAATCGTTGGACCACTTCAACGGCGATCCGTTCGGGCTTCTGGGTGGCCACGACCTGGCGGGCACCCAGCGCGCGCAGCCGATCCAGTTCCTTCTCGATACCCGGATAGACACGCGTTCGCTGCAACCCTTCCGTGAGGTATCCCGCTCGGTACACCGAGATCACCTGCGGAATCTGGTCCTCCGGTACCTCGGTGAAGTGCCGCAGCGACTCGCCGATGGGCGGACCGACGAAACGGTCCAGATTGTCCGGAACGGAAAAACCGCACGTCCACAGCGCATCCGCAAGGCCTTCGGTGATGGCACCGGCCGGATCCAGGATGGTTCCGTCCAGGTCCCACAACACCACGGGAGTTTGAGGGTTCACGGGCGCCTTCTCTCGGTTGCTGCGGAGTTACTACTGGATGATCACCGGGTCAGTGCTGTGCGGCGGCTTTGCGGTCTGCCGAGGTTTGCAGGACTTCCGCCAGGAACTGACCGGTGAAGCTGTCCTTGTTCTTCGACACATCCTCCGGAGTGCCTTCGGCAACGATCGTGCCACCGCCCGAACCACCGTTGGGTCCCAGGTCAATGACCCAGTCCGCAGACTTCACCACGTCCAGGTTATGTTCGATGGTCATCACGCTATTGCCCTTGTCCACCAAGGACTGCAACACCATGAGCAACTTGCGGATGTCCTCGAAGTGCAGGCCCGTGGTGGGCTCGTCCAGCACGTAAATGGTGCGGCCGTTGGAGCGCTTCTGTAGTTCCGCAGCCAGCTTCACGCGCTGGGCCTCACCACCGGACAGCGTGGTGGCCGGTTGTCCCAGACGGACGTAACCGAGCCCCACCTCGACCAGGGTGTTGAGATAACGCGCGATGGCCGTGAACGGTGCGAAGAACTCCGCGGCCTCCTCGATGGGCATGTCCAGGACTTCCGCGATGTTCTTGCCCTTGTAGTGGACCTCCAGGGTTTCGCGGTTGTAGCGGGCGCCCTTGCAGACCTCGCACGGAACGTAGACGTCCGGCAGGAAGTTCATCTCGATCTTGAGCGTCCCGTCGCCGGAGCACGCCTCGCAGCGACCACCCTTGACGTTGAACGAGAACCGACCCTGCTGGTAACCGCGGATCTTGGCTTCCTGAGTGTCCGCGAACAGTTTGCGGATCCGGTCGAACACGCCCGTATAGGTCGCCGGGTTGGAACGCGGGGTGCGCCCAATGGGGCTCTGGTCCACGTGGACCACCTTGTCCAGGTGGTCCACACCGTCGATCCGTTTGTGGCGGCCCGGAACCTGCTTGGCGCCGTTGAGCTTATTGGCCAACGTGGTGTACAAGATGTCGTTGACCAGGGTGGACTTACCCGAGCCGGAAACACCGGTCACGGAGACGAACACGCCCAGTGGGAAGTTGACCGTGAGGTTCTGCAGGTTGTTCTCACGCGCACCCACCACGGTCAGCCGGCGGTTCTTGTCGATCGGACGACGCCGCTCGGGCACCTCGATCGCGCGGCGCCCGGACAGGTAGTCCGCGGTGATGGAGTTCTTGTTCTCGAGCAGACCCTCGTAGGTGCCCGAGTGCACCACGTGACCGCCGTGCACACCCGCACCGGGACCCACATCCACAATCCAGTCGGCCTCACGAATGGTGTCCTCATCGTGTTCGACCACGATGAGCGTGTTGCCCATGTCGCGCAGCCGGGCGAGCGTTTCAATGAGCCGCCGGTTGTCGCGCTGATGCAGGCCGATGGACGGCTCGTCCAGCACGTAGAGCACGCCCACCAGTCCCGCGCCGATCTGCGTGGCCAGGCGAATGCGCTGGGCCTCGCCCCCGGACAGGGTGGCCGCGGCGCGTTCCAGGTTGAGGTAGTCCAGGCCCACGTCGATCAGGAACGTCAGGCGAGCCACGATCTCCTTGAGCACCTGGTCACCGATCCGGGCCTCTCGATCGGAGAGGTCCAGGGACTCGAAGAACGTCAAGGAATCTCGCATGGGGAGGTGAGTGGCCTGGGAGATGTTGAGCCCACCCACGCTCACGCCGAGAACGGTGGGATTCAGGCGCGCGCCGTCGCACGTGGGACACGCCACCTGCCGCATGTACTGCTCATAGCGGTCCTTGGCGTGATCGGACTCGGTTTCCTCGTGCTTACGCTTGATGTACCCGAACACGCCCTCGAAACCCTGCGTGTACCGGCGTTCCCGCCCCCAACGGTTCTTGTAGGCAACCGTGACCTTGTAGTCCTTGCCGTTGAGCACGGCCTTCTTGGCCTTGGCCGAGAGGTCCTGCCACGGGGTCAGTAAATCAAAACCGACCTCTTCGGCCAGTCCCGCCAGCAGGCGATTCCAGTAGTCGCTGGTGGCTTTGCCCAGGGACCACGGTGCAATGGCTCCCTCGATGATGGACAAGTCCGGGTCCGGTACGACCAGACTCTCGTCCACTTCCAGGCGCGAGCCAATGCCATCACAGTCGGGGCACGCTCCGAACGGGGCATTGAAGGAAAACGACCGGGGTTCGATCTCGTCCGTCTGCAGAGTGTGCTCGTTGGGGCACGCCAAGTGTTCGGAGAACATCCGGCTGTTACCGGCCCATGGGGATTCCTCACCCTCGCGCAGCACCAAGTCGATGACCGCGCGGCCCTCGGCCAGGTTCAGAGCAGTTTCCACCGAATCGGTGAGTCGCTGCCGGGCCTCGGCCTTGACCGTGAGGCGGTCCACCACCACATCAATGGTGTGTTTGTACTGCTTCTTGAGCTTGGGGGGATCATCCAGCGTCACGGTTTCCCCATCCACGACGGCGCGAGAGAAACCCTGGGTGCTGAGCTGCTGGAACAGGTCCACGAACTCGCCCTTGCGGCCCTTGACCACGGGCGCGAGCACCATGAAACGGGTCCGCTCGGGCAGTTCGAGCAGCTGGTCCACGATCTGCTGCGGGGTCTGCTTGGTGATGGGCTCACCGCACACGGGACAGTGCGGGTGACCGATGCGCGCCCACAACAACCGCATGTAGTCGTAGATTTCGGTAATGGTGCCCACGGTGGAGCGCGGGTTGCGCGAGGTCGACTTCTGGTCGATGGACACCGCGGGTGAGAGACCCTCGATGAAATCGACGTCCGGCTTGTCCACGCGCCCCAGGAACATTCGGGCGTAGGAGGACAGCGACTCCACATACCGGCGCTGACCCTCGGCAAAAATGGTGTCGAACGCGAGTGACGACTTACCTGAACCGGACAGACCCGTGAACACCACCATGGAGTCACGCGGGATCGTGAGGTCCACGTTCTTGAGATTGTGCTCGCGGGCGCCCTGAACCACGATCTCGGTCAGGTCGGACGCTCCGGACGCCCTCAGCTTGGGCGCGTGATCGGACGCAACCTGCTGGGCAAGAACGGATGAGGAGTGCTTTTTTACGGGGGCTTCGCGGGTTTGCTCGGACACGGCAGTCACTCTATTACTCACCTCAGACATGCAGCGCTGAGCGAGGGGGAATCCTCGCTCAGCGCAACGATCAACGAACGTCTATTCTCTCAGGACCTCACCTCGCGCGCCGACCCCGGCCCGCCCGGCGGGAGCCCGAGGGGGCATCCTCGCGGGCGGGGGCGGCGGCGTCGTCGGCTGCGGCGTGCTCAGCGGGCGTGCGGCGCAAACCCGAGGCGCTCGGGTCCACGACCGGCAGTGAACCCGTTTGGGCGCTCTGCATCCGCAGGCCGGCGGCCTCCACGGGGTCAACACGTTTGGAGACCACGGACAGCTCGCCCGTCTGCGGGTCCACCTCCACGACGTCCACCGTGGTGCGCAGCGGGATTTCCCTCATGAGCAGCACGCACACCAGCGTGACGACGGAGGCAATGGCCGCGATCAGGAACAAAAGACCCGTACCCGAGCCGTAGGCCGAGCGCAAAGCCTCTTCCACGGCCGGCGGCAGACCGGACATGTCGATGGAGGCGGCGTCGCCCATTTGGGACGGGTCCACGTTGTGTTCCCGAGCAAACGATTCCATGGAACTGGTCAGGTGACGTGTGAGTACCGCGCCGAACAGCGACACCGCCAGGGCACCGCCCACGGTACGGAAGAAGGCGACGCCGGAGGAGGCCGCGCCCATGTCCTTGAGGCCCACCGTGTTCTGGACCGCCAGGATCAGGTTCTGGTTGAGCGTTCCCACGCCCAGGCCCACCAGGCAGATGGAGATGCCCACGAGCCAGACCGGGGTCGTATGGGTGAGCGTGGCGGCGGAGAACAGACCGGCTCCCAGGATCACGGTGCCCACAACGAGGATCCGCTTCCACTTGCCGAACTTCGTGATCAGTTGGCCGGCCACCATGGACCCGACGAACGAGCCGACCACCTGCGGCAGCATGAGCAGACCCGACTCGGTGGGCGTGAACCCCTGACCCAGCTGGAAGTACTGGCCGAGGTACGTGGTGGAGGCGAACATGGCGGCGCCGGTGGCAATGGCGGCAATGGTGGCCAGCACGGTGGTGCGTTCGGTCATGACGCTCAGCGGCATCACGGGTTCGGGAACGCGACGCTCCACGAGCACGAACAGCACGGCCGCCACCAGGGTGAGCACCACGAGGCCCAGGGACTGCCAAGACGCCCAGTCGAAGAGCTTGCCGGCAAAGGACACCCAGAGCACGAGCGCCGAGGTCCCAATGGCCAGCAGGACCATACCACCCAGGTCGATGTAGGGCTTGCGCTCCTGTTCACGCGGGGGGATGTGCAGAGTTTTAATGATCAGCCCGGCGGCCAGGATGGACAGCGGCACGGGGATCAGGAAGCACCAGCGCCACCCGAAGAGGTCCACGATCAAACCACCCAGCAGGGGGCCCAGGGAGGTGGCCACGGCCATGACTGCCCCCATGTACCCGGCGTAGCGACCGCGTTCACGCGGCGGGATGATCGTGCCCAGAATCGTCTGGGCGAGGGCCATGAGTCCGCCCATGCCGATGCCCTGGATGACGCGGGCCATCACCAACATGCTGATCGAGGTGGACAGACCGGCGGCCCCCGAGCCGAGCACGAAGATCAGGATGGCCAACAGCAGAAGCTTCTTCTTGTCGAAGAGGTCCGCCAGCTTGCCGAAAATGGGGGTGAAAATGGCGTTGGCCAACAGGGTTCCCGTCACGGTCCACGACAGTGCGGTTTGATCGCCACCCAGGTCCGCCATGATCACGGGAAGGGCGGTTCCGATGATGGTCAGCGTGACCATGGCCATGAAGAATGCGGCCAGGATGCCCGTGAGTGCCCGCAGGACGTTGCGATGGTCCACGTCCCGGGTCTTCTGGTCCTTTCGGGCCGCAGACGATGCGTCGGCTGCTGTCATTGAACGGAGTCCTCCAGACGGCGCGCCGTCTCAGTAGTAGTGGTCTGTGTCGTTGCGTTGCGTGGACGTTGCGGGTCCACCCGGGGTATGTGCGTGGTCATGCGTTCCAGGCCCAGCGAGGTCAGGAATGTCTCGGTCAGGCGATTGAGGTCCTGTCGGGTGCGCGCGGCGTCGTCCTCGCTCAGCGCACCAAGGCGCTCAATGAGTCCCCGGGTGTCCGATTCCAAGTGGTCGGCCACCGCGGTGCGACCCCGCTCGGTGATCTGCACCAGTTGCGCTCGACCGTCCTCCGGATCCGGGGTTCGTTCAATGAATCCGAGTTTCTCGAGGTGACTCAGCTGCCGACTCATGACCGAGGCCCCCAGCCCGGACTCCGCACCGATGTCCTTGGCGCGCCGAGCGGGCACGGACGCCAAGTGGCTCAGCAGGCTCATCTGCACCACCGACAATTCCCGCTCGGTGATGGACGCCTTGAGGACCCGTCGCATGACGCGTTGCAGTTCGAACAATTCTTGGACCAGCGCTGAGGCGGTCTCCTGAGAAACGCTCATGGTCTCCCCCGGGTGAGGAATGGGCAATGATGTGAGGGCGGAAGTCGACTGTTCACGGGTCGTTGCACCGGTGGGATCACCCAGAACAGTTGCTTGCAACATGCAACTATATGCCGAGATTTGTAGGCTGTCTAACTAATTGGGGGTGCGTTCCGTCACGACGCATCGACACCTCGCATGCAATGGACGGGCACCATTGGCTCCGCCGCCGGTAGTAGGCCTACACTCGTGCCATGATCGCCACCCAGACCGAGGTAATCGAGCTTTCTGAGATCACCATCCGCCGCATCTCAGTCAGCGACATGGACAATAATGTCTACCTCCTGACATCCAAAGAACACGGCACACAGGTGCTCATCGACGCCGCCGACGACGCCCGCGCCATCGCGGGTATGGTCGCCGCCGGTTCCACCGACTGCAACGATTGGGCCAACCTCCAGCTCATCATCACCACGCACTCGCACTGGGACCACGTGCGGGCCCTCGGCAGCGTGGCCTCGCATTCCGAGGCCATGACCGCGTGCGGCGCCGCCGACGAGGACGACATCGATGTGCCCATGGACCTCACGTTCAACGACGGTGACACCGCGGAACTGGACGGTTTCGAACTCGAGGTCATTGAACTGCGCGGGCACACCCCCGGTTCCATTGCCATTGTTTACCGCGACCCGCACGGACCGGACCACATCTTCTCCGGTGACTCCCTGTTCCCGGGCGGGCTGGGTAAGACCAACTCGCCGGAGGACTTCCGGCAGCTCTACCAGGACGTCACCGAGCGGATCTTCGATCAGTTCCAGGACGACACCATCGTGCACCCCGGTCACGGCAAGCCCACCACCGTGGGTGCCGAACGCCCGCAGTTAGAGGAGTGGAAGCAGCGCGGCTGGTGAGTTCCGCGCAACCCCCACATGATCCCGCCGCCGCCACCGCAGACCGCGCCGCCTACGTAGCGGTCCTGGTCTTCCCCGTCCTGATTCTTGTCGGCGGCGCCGCGGGATACTTCTTTGCCCCCACCATGCAGTTGGCTTCCGGGTGGGTCAATACTCTGCTCGGTCTGGTGATGTTCGGCATGGGCCTCACCTTGCGTCCCGTGGATTTCGCGCTCGTCGCCAAACGACCGGTGCCCATCGTGGTGGGCGTGGCCGCGCAGTACATCGTGATGCCGCTCCTGGCGGTGTTCGTGTCCTGGCTCCTGCAATTACCGCCGGAACTGGCGGCGGGAGTGATCCTGGTCGGTTGCGCACCGGGCGGCACCGCGTCCAACGTGGTGTCGTACCTTGCCCGCGGCGACGTGGCCGTGTCGGTAACCATGACGTCCATCTCCACGCTGCTCGCACCGGTGCTCACTCCCCTGCTCACACTGTGGTTGGCCGGTCAGTACATGCCCCTGGACGGCCCGTCCATGGCCATGTCCATCGTGACCATCGTGCTGGTCCCGGTGATTGCGGGCATTCTGGTGCGATTGGCTCTGTCCCGTCTGGTGAAGCGACTGCTGCCCGTTCTCCCCTGGTTGTCGGTCCTGGGGATCGCCCTGATCGTGGCCATTGTGGTGTCCGGCTCCGCCGATCGCATCATTCAGGCGGGCCTGCTGGTGCTGCTCGCTGTCGCCATCCACAACGTGCTGGGTTACGCCCTGGGTTACCTCATCGGCCGGGCCACCGGCCAGCCCGTCCCCGTGCGCCGCACCACCGCGGTGGAGGTGGGCATGCAGAACTCGGGTCTCGCGGCCGGTTTGGCCGCGCAGTACATGTCGCCGCTGGCAGCGCTGCCCGGCGCCGTGTTCTCCGTGTGGCACAACTTGTCGGGCGCGGTTCTTGCGCTGCTGTGCCGCCGCGCGGATGCTCGCGCCGCCGCACGTTTGACCACTCCCGACGACGCCGCCGCTCGCACCCGTTCCTGACGGGGCGGTCCGTGCCTGTCGGCAAGTGTCGATAGGCTTGCGGTGATGAAACTCCTGGACGCCCTTGCCCCCGAACTCTCCGCACCCGGTCAGCATTACTTGCGCGGGGACTTCGCCTCCAATCCGCTCAGCGATGACGAGATCTACGAGGGATTCCTCGGCTGGATCTCCTCGCGGGACATGGAGCTCTACCCCGCCCAGGACGAGGCCGTTCTGGAAGTGGCCGGCGGCGCCAATGTCATCCTGGCCACGCCCACGGGCTCCGGTAAATCAACGGTGGCGGTGGCGGCCCACTACGCCGGGCTGGCGCGCGGCCGGCGTTCCTACTACACCGCACCCATCAAGGCGCTCGTGTCCGAAAAGTTCTTCGACCTGTGCGAGATCTTCGGGGCCGAGAATGTGGGCATGGTGACCGGTGACTCCTCGGTCAACCAGGATGCTCCCATCGTGTGCTGCACGGCCGAGATCCTCGCCAACGTGGCGTTGCGCGAAGGCTCCGACGCGGACCTCGGCGTGGTCATCATGGACGAGTTCCACTTCTACTCGGACCCGCAGCGCGGGTGGGCGTGGCAGGCCCCACTCATCGAACTCCCCCAGGCCCAGTTCGTGCTCATGAGCGCAACCCTGGGAGACGTCACCCGGATCCAGGAACGTCTCAGCGAGGTCACCGGGCGGGACACCAAGCTGGTGACGTCCGCGGATCGCCCCATCCCACTGCATTACTACTACTCGGAACGGCCCATTCACGAGGAACTCGAGGAGCTGCTGAGTACGCACCAGGCTCCCGTGTACGTGGTGCACTTCTCGCAGCTTCAAGCGGCGGAACAGGCGCAGAACCTGATGTCCGTGGATGTGCTCAGTAAGGAGGAAAAGCAACGCATTTCGGACCTGATCGCTCAGTTCCGGTTTTCCGCGGGCTTCGGCAAGACCCTCAATCGCTTGGTCCGCCACGGCATCGGCGTGCACCACGCGGGCATGTTGCCCAAGTACCGCCGCCTGGTCGAGCAACTCGCCCAGACCGGGCTGCTCAAGGTCATTTGCGGTACGGACACGCTGGGCGTGGGGATCAACGTACCCATTCGCACGGTGCTGATCACCGCGCTGTCCAAATTCGACGGCGAACGCACGCGCCGGTTGAGCGCCCGAGAGTTCCACCAGATCGCCGGCCGCGCGGGCCGTGCCGGATACGACACCGCGGGCACGGTGGTGGTTCAAGCCCCCGACCACGTGATCGAGAACGAACGGGCCATGGCCAAGGCCCGCGCCAAACACGGCGACGATCAGAAAAAGCTGCGCCAGGTCACCAAGAAGAAGCCACCGCAAGGGTTCGTCTCGTGGAGCAACAAGACCTTCGACGGCCTGGTCGCCGCGCAACCCGAGCAACTGACCTCGTCGTTCACCGTGACTCACTCCATGGTGTTGAACCTGCTGCAGAGACCCGGCAACAACGTGGCCGCCGGCTACCACCTGCTCAGCAGCATTGACGAGACCCACACCAGGAAACGCGATCTGCTCAAGCAGGCCCTCGCGATTCTGCGGGAGCTCATCCGCGCCGAGGTGGTCGTCCGGCTACCCGAACCGGACGAGACCGGGCGCCGCTACAAGGTAACGGTCGAGTTGCAGGACAACTTTGCCCTGAACCAACCGCTGTCCCCGTTCGCCCTGGCCGCGCTCACGATCCTGGACCCCGAGTCCGAGACGTACGCCCTCGACGTCGTCTCCGTCATCGAGGCGACCCTCGAGAAGCCGCGACAGGTGCTCAACCTGCAGGAGAAGAAGGTCAAGGGCGAGGCGTTGGCCGTGATGAAGGCGGACGGCGTGGAGTACATCGAGCGGATGCGCGAACTCGATGAGATCACCTACCCCCAGCCGCTGCGCGAACTCTTGGAACAGGCCTTCGAGACCTACTCCAGTTCTTCGCCCTGGGTGAGCCAGTTCGAACTGTCCCCCAAGTCCGTGGTGCGCGACATGTACGAACGCGCCATGACCTTTGGTGATTACATCCAGTTTTACGGGCTGGCCCGCTCGGAAGGCATCCTGCTCCGCTACCTCTCCGACGCGTACAAGGCGTTGCGACAGACCGTTCCCGTGGACGCCACGACCGAGACACTGACCGATCTGATCGAGTGGCTCGGCGAAAGCATCCGCCAGACGGACAACTCCCTGCTCGACGAATGGGAGAAGCTCGCTGCAGGCGAAGAATCCCCCATGGGAACCAGCGCGGATTCCCTTGAGGAACTTGTGGAGGAACAACCTGAGGGCGTTACCAGAAACCCTCGGGCCTTCCGGGTCATGGTCCGCAATGCGCTGTTCCAGCGCGTGGAACTTTTCGCCCAGGAAAAGGAGAAGGTCCTCGGTGCCCTGGACGAAGGCACGGGCTGGGATCGCGATCGCTGGGCGGATGCCATGGACGCCTATTTCGGCGAATACGACGACATTTACACGGACGCCCAGTCCCGCGGCCCGGCGCTGATTCGAATCAATGAGAAGCCCGAGGGACTCAGCGGGTACTGGACCGTGGCCCAGGTTTTCGACGATCCCGACGGCAACCATGACTGGGGGATCAATGCCCGCATCGATCTGGCCGCCTCGGACGGGGAAGGCTTCCCCGCGGTGCTGGT
Source organism: Kocuria gwangalliensis (assembly GCF_039544365.1). Lineage (NCBI taxonomy): Bacteria > Bacillati > Actinomycetota > Actinomycetes > Micrococcales > Micrococcaceae > Kocuria > Kocuria gwangalliensis. The sequence continues at coordinate 53,898 of NZ_BAABLN010000008.1, forward strand.
CGACAACGTGGGCAATATCGCCGAAACGGGTCGTGACTGAAGCACACCTCAGCATATGCAGTTATCAACGCATAAGTGAGTTCTATGCAGTGAGAACCGCATGTAGCATAACGGCAAGCGGACGGACAGCGAGGAGGGCACCGTGTACGCACTGACCGTGGACCGCAGGGGATCACGCGAGGATCCCGAGTCCCTGGCCATGCTCGAACACCGCGACCGCTTCCGGAGCTCTTTTCCGGGGGCAGTCCTCGGCTGGCAGATCAGCGCCGGAGACGAACTGCAAGCACTCTATGACGAGCCGCAGTGCGTCCTGGACGTGGTGCTCGCCCTGGCGGATGAGCAGGAGTGGCACGTCGGTCTGGGCATCGGACACGTGGACACCCCGCTCCCGGAGAACGTCAACGAGGCCACCGGTCAGGCCTTCGTATCCGCCCGAGAAGCCGTGACCGCTTCCAAAGACACTGGCTACCCCGCCGTGCGCGGCTCCGACTGGGCAACCCACGCGGAAGCCGTCCTCAGCCTGGCCTGTGCCGTGCGGGAACGTCGGACCGAGACGGCCAAGCAGGCCACCGTTCTGGCCCAGCAGGGATTCACCCAGCAACGGATTGCCCAGGAGTTGGACATTGCGCAGTCCTCGGTGTCCCGCCGGTTGTCCTCCGCGCTGTGGAGCCAGGAGCAGGCCGTGCACCCGACGGTTCTCACGTTCCTGGAACTGGCCAACGAGCACCCGGAGGCCCCGTGAAAATCTCCCGAATTTTCCTGGACGCGGTTCTCCCGGCTGCTTTGGTCGTGACCGCTTTTGTGTGGACCGCGGTGGCCGGTACGGCTCCCCGTGAAGTGGCCTATCCGGCACTCCTGGTAGCAGGAACACTCTCCGGGGACCTCGTGGTGCGGTGGGTGTTCAATTTGGCGGACGTGTCCCACGAGCGACCCACCCCCGGTCCCGATCCGTGGAACGGTCAGGATCCGCCCCCTGAGCCGGTGACTCCACCGTTGCGCGGCGGTTTGGTGATCGGTTTCCTGGAACGCGCTGCCACCATTGCCTCCCTACTCACCGGCCACGTGGCCGGCATCGGCGTGGTCGTGGCCGTCAAGGGCCTGGCCCGGTACGGTGAATTCACCAATGCACGGCAACGCGAGCAGTTCATCATCGGCACCCTGGCTTCGCTGTTGTGGGCCGCACTCTTCGCCGCCGCGGCCCTGTGGTGCACCACGGACCCCGGGCCGTTCGCCGCCTGGCGCTAATACCCACCCATGAAAACGACGCCGCCCGCGCACCTGAGGTGCGCGAGCGACGTCGTTAATGTGGCGGCCTACTCAGACCGTCTTCGATCCATCAGCGGACCGAGCTCGAGCCTCCGGACGAGTGGCCTTCAGGACCGTTGCCGTCCGCGGCCTTACCGGTGGGCTGCACCGTGGCCGTGGGGGCTGCCGATTCCACATCCTCCTGGTTCAGATCCGGGGACGGGGTCTTGACCTCGCCCGTGGATTCGAACTCGCTCTGCTGGCCGTGCACGGTCTCCACCATCTTGCGGAACTTTGCGCGGGAGTCGATGAGATCTTCCTTGTGCTTCTCCGAGATCTTGGGGAACTGCTGGGTGAGTTCCGCGATCTTGGTGGAAATGCGGTTACGATCCTCGGCGGGCGCGTCCTTGGGCAGAGCCAGGTACTTCTCTGAGAGGTCCTGGGTCTTCTGAATGATCCGCAGGGCACGACCCTTAGGGCTGAACAGAGATGCCAGGACAGTGATGACCAGGATCGAAATGATCACGGTCAGGGAGGTACCAATGCCGATCTCGGCGACCGGAACGTGCTGACCATCGTTGATGAACGAGAGGGTGTTCTCGTGCAGTGCGTGCAGCATCAGCTTGATACCAATGAACAGCAGGATGAGCGAGAGGCCCCACGACAGGTAGATCAAGCGATCCAGCAGGCCGTCGATCAGGAAGTACAACTGGCGCAGACCCATGAGTGAGAACGCCGTGGCCGTGAACACGATGTACGGTTCCTGCGTCAGGCCGAAGATCGCGGGGATGGAGTCCAGCGCGAAGAGAATGTCCGTGCCGCCGATCGCCACCATGACCAGCAGCATGGGGGTCATGACCTTCTTGCCGTTCTCGATGGTGAACAGCTTGTCGCCGTCGTAGTAATCCGTGGTCGGCAGGAGCTTCTTGGCCAACCGCACCACAAAGTTGTCGGCCTCGTCCGATTCCGAATCCGTGACTTCGCCCTTGATGAGCTTACCGGCGGTGTAAATCAGGATCAGGCCGAACAGGTAGAACACCCACGAGAAGGCGTTGATCGCCGCGGCGCCAATGAAGATGAACACGGTACGGGCGATCAGCGCGAACACGATGCCGAACAGCAAGACCTTCTGCTGATCAGCGCGCGGCACCTTGAAGGACGCGATGATGATCAGGAAGACGAACAGGTTGTCGACCGAGAGCGCCTTCTCGGTGATGTAACCGCCGTAGTACTCCGCCGTGAGCTGCAGGCCGTCCATCCACAGGATGACCAAGCCGAAGAGCAGGGCAATACCTACGTACACGGCCGACCAAATCGCGGCCTCTTTGATGGTGGGCTCGTGCGGTTTCCGCACGTGGAAGAAGAAGTCGTAGGCCAGCAGGCCCAAAATCAATGCAAGGGTGATGCCCCATTGCAGGCCGGTAATTTCCATGTGTCAGCACTTTCCGTTGAGAGATCCGGATGATTACCGTGGGTCTCTCCACCGACCGGTGCTCGGTCGACTCACCTGTGACAGTGGTCTTGGCACCATGAGTGATCGGTTGCTGCGCCCGGAGTGACAACTTTGCCGCTCGTGCTGACGTTCACAGCTCTTAGGGATACTCCCCCACGTTTGATGGTTCGACTTAGTTTACACAGCTCGCCCAGCAGGTCAGGCGTGGCCCGCATCCTTCATGCGGCGCAGTTCCTTCTTGAGATCCGACAATTCGTCACGCAGCCGGGCGGCAAGTTCGAACTGCAGCTCGGCGGCCGCGTTACGCATTTGTTCGCTCAATTGCTCGATGAGCTCCACGAGATCCTCCGCGGGTGCCGCCTGCACGCCGTCTCGCAACAGCTTCGATTCGGCCTTGGACGCGGCTTCGCGCTGAGACTCGGACGCGCTCTTCTTCTTGCCGCCCTTGATGGGAGCGGTGTGATCGTTGGCGGCCGCTCGCTGAGCCAGGAGCATGCGCGTGTCCTCGTCCTCGCGGGCCAATTGATCAGTGATGTCCGCAATCCGCTTACGCAGTGGTTGCGGGTCGATCCCGTGTTCCTTGTTGTAGGCCACTTGGATCTCACGCCGGCGATTGGTTTCCTCAATGGCTGTTTCCATGGAATCCGTGATCCGGTCCGCGTACATGTGCACCTCACCGGAGACGTTACGTGCGGCACGGCCGATCGTCTGGATCAGTGACGTGGTGGAGCGCAGGAAGCCTTCCTTGTCAGCGTCGAGAATGGCCACGAGCGAGACCTCCGGCAGGTCCAGACCCTCACGCAGCAGGTTGATACCCACCAGAACGTCGAAGGTACCCATGCGCAGGTCCCGTAGTAGTTCCACGCGCTTGAGCGTGTCCACATCCGAGTGCAGGTACTGAACCCGGATCCCGTGTTCCATCAAGTACTCGGTGAGATCTTCGGCCATGCGCTTGGTGAGCGTGGTGACCAGCACACGCTCGTTGCGTTCCACGCGCAGTTCGATCTGCTCCAGAAGGTCATCGATCTGCCCCTTGGTCGGCTTGACCACAACCTGGGGGTCCACGAGCCCGGTGGGACGAATGATTTGTTCGACCACGGATTCCACCTTGGCCATCTCGTACTTGCCGGGTGTGGCGGACATGTACATGGTCTGGCCGATGCGTTCCAGGAACTCGTCGAACTTCAGCGGCCGGTTGTCCATGGCGGACGGCAAACGGAACCCGTGTTCCACCAGAGTGCGTTTACGTGACATGTCGCCCTCGTACATGCCACCGATCTGCGGCACCGTCACGTGGGACTCGTCAATGATGAGCATGAAGTCATCCGGGAAGTAGTCGAGGAGACAGTGGGGCGCGGAACCGCGTGGACGACCGTCAATGTGCAGCGAGTAGTTCTCGATGCCGTTGCAGTAGCCCATCTGCTCCATCATTTCGAGGTCATAGGTGGTGCGCATGCGCAACCGCTGGGCCTCGACGAGCTTGTTCTGGGATTCCAGTTCTTGGAGCCGGTTCTGCAGTTCGTTCTGGATGGTTTCCACGGCCCGCGCCATCCGTTCCGCACCCGCCACGTAGTGGGACGCCGGGAAGACGTACATTTCCTGTTCTTCGTTGACGATCTCCCCCGTCAACGGATGCAGCGTGTAGATCGATTCGATCTCGTCCCCGAAGAATTCGATCCGGATCGCCAGCTCTTCGTACATGGGGATGATTTCCACGGTGTCACCGCGCACGCGGAACGTGCCACGGTGGAAATCGACGTCGTTACGGGCATACTGCATGTTCACGAATTGACGCAGCAGGTCGTCACGGTCCATCTCCTGCCCCACGGCCAGGGTGACCATCTGCTTGACATACTCCTCCGGAGTACCCAGGCCGTAGATGCAGGACACTGTGGACACCACCACGGTGTCCCGGCGGGTCAGGAGTGAATTGGTGGCCGAGTGCCGCAGTCGCTCGACCTCCTCGTTGATGGAGGAGTCCTTCTCGATGAAGGTGTCCGTCTGCGGAACGTACGCCTCGGGCTGGTAGTAGTCGTAGTACGAGACGAAGTACTCGACGGCGTTATTGGGCAGCAGGTCGCGCAACTCGTTGGCCAGCTGTGCGGCCAGCGTCTTGTTCTGCACGAGAAGCAGTGTGGGTCGCTGGACCGCCTCGATCAGCCACGCAGCGGTGGCCGACTTACCGGTGCCCGTGGCGCCCATCAAGACGACGTCTTTTTCGCCACCCTGAATACGTTCGGTCAGTTCCGCAATGGCCTTGGGCTGATCGCCCGCGGGCTGGAACTCGGAGACCACTTCGAAGGGGGCGACGACGCGATTGATTTTCTGAGCCAGCGACATGCCCCCAGAATACGCGCCACCTCCGACAGGCTAACTGCCCTGTAACCGCCACCATTCATCGACCTGACGGACGAGGTCCTGGACCCTGCCGGAATTGTCGAACACGGTGGTTGCAGCGGCCCGCCGTTGCTCGTCCGTGGCCTGCGCAGCGATCCGCCTCCGGGCGTCGTCGTCGGCCATCCCCCGGTCGGTGACCATTCGACGCACCCGCTCCTCGACCGGCGCCTCGACCACCAGAACCTGGTCCATGTCCGAGTGCTGGCCGGTCTCCACGAGCAGCGGCATGTCGTAGACGATCACCGACCCGGGCGCGGCGGCCTCGATCAAACGTGCCGTTTCTTCGCGGACCATGGGGTGAATGATGCCGTTGAGGGCTTCAAGTTGAACTTGATCGTTGAACACGATGTTGGCGAGTTCTTGCCGGAGAAGCTCACCCGTTGTCGGATCGATCACCGCATCGCCAAAGTGTTCGCGAATGGCACTGTGACCCCGTTCCCCTGGTTGTTGGAGATTGCGGGCGATGGCATCCGCGTCGATCACCACGGCACCCAGCTCGCCGAGGCGCCGCGAGACGGTGGACTTACCGGAGGCTATCCCACCGGTCAGACCCACCGTCATCACGGAATGATCCCCGGCCTTGATGTTGCGATCACTCACGTGCGGCATCCTTTCCCCCGACGATCTCCGGAACGGCCGGCACCACATACTCATCCCAGATCCGCCGGACCTGGGCGCGGAGGTACTCGTTGTCGCCATCGTTAGTCACGACCTCGTCCGCGATCTCGCGGCGCTCGTCGTCGCTGCTCGAATCGTCGACGCGGTCCCAGGCTTCTTCGCGAGTCATGCCCGTTTCCTGGACCATGCGCTGCACGCGGATGTCGGCGGGAGCCTCGACGGCAATGACCACGTCGAACCGTTCCGATTGACCGGATTCCACCAGGTCGCGGACATCCTGGACGAGCACGGTGTCCGGGCCCGCGCGACGGCCGCGGTGACGGGATTCCTCCCGCACCAGCGGCAGCACGAGTTCGTTGATCCGGTCACGGGCCGTCTCGTTGTTCGACTTCAGGTCGGTGAGCGCAGCCAGGTCCACGGAACCGTTCGGTGCCATGACCGTGTCCCCGAACATCCGGGCGATCTCGGCGTGGGCCTCGGTGCCCGGGCGCAGCACATGGGCCCAGATTTCGTCATTGTCCACCACGGTGGCACCCAGATCCTCGAAGGCCTGGGCCACGGTGGTCTTACCCGCCGAGTAGCCACCGATCAGGGCCATTTGCAGAACTGGCTGGCCTTCCTTTTCACGCTGCCAGTGCCACGTACGGGGCTGGTGGGTATTGTGCTCGGGTTCCGTCCCCACCTCGTACTCGGGACGCATGACATAGTCGTCGACCGCAGTGGAACCTTCACGTGCCCGTCGGTGGTACTCCTCAACGGGAAGCACCTGCTTCCACTGCCGCGTTCGGATGGGTTTCGCCGTTCCCGCGTCCTCCCGAATCGCTTGGAACAACATGAACGCTTGTAAGAGGGACATCAGCATGACGGGGGCACCGATCACGATGATCACTTCCTGCAGAGCGGCAAGTCCACCCTCGCCCGAGGTCGTGATGATGGCCGCGCACACGGCACCGACGGACAGCGCCCAGAAAACACGCTGTCGTCGGGGCCCTTGGTCCTCATAACCCGATGCCATCGAGTCCATCACCAAGGCGCCCGAGTCGATGGAGGTGATGAAGAAGATCGTAATGACTACCAGTGCAAGGACCGCCGTGGCTTCGAAGAAGGGGAAGTTCTGCAGCAACTGGAACAGGGCCGCTTCCACGTTGCCCTCTTCGACGATCGTTTCGGTCATGGACCGTTCCGTGCCTTCGGCGCGATCGATCTGGAAGGCACTCAAGCCGTAGATCGCCATCCAGATCACCACGAACACTGACGGCACGCCCAGCACACCGACCACGAACTGACGAACGGTGCGGCCTCGCGAGATCTTGGCCACGAACATGCCCACGAAGGGCGCCCAGGTCACCGTCCACGCCCAGTAGAAGACCGTCCAGTCACCCGACCATTCGCCGTTGCCGAACGTGTCATTGAAGAAAGCCAACGTGGGCAGCGCTTTGAGGTAACTGCCCGCAGATTCGACCATTCCACGCATGAGAGACATGCTGGCGCCGGCCATCAGAATGAAAACGAGCAACGCCACGGCCGCCACGATGTTGATGTAGGACAGCCGCTTCACACCCTTGTCCATACCCGCAATCACGGAGGCGAGACCCACCGCAGTGACCACGGCGATGATCGCGGCCTGGATCCAGCCGGCCATGGGAATGCCGTACACGTAGTTCATGCCACTGTTGATCTGCATGGCACCCAGACCCACGGAGACGCCCAGCCCGAACACCGTAGCCACAATCGCCATGATGTCGATGGCCTTGCCGATCGGGCCGTGAATGCCGTCGCCCAGTAGAGGCTGGAAGGCGGACGACACTCGCGGGGGTAGCTTCCGCTTGTACGTGAAATAGCCGAACGCCAACCCGGGGACAATGAAGATGCCCCACATGTGCAACCCGAAGTGGAAGTTCGAGATGTTCAACGCTTCCACCGCGGCCTGATCCGAGAACGGCTCCGTGCCGTACATGGGCGGATTCGCGTAGTGGTTCATGGGCTCCGCGACGCCCCAGAACATAAGGACCGCGCCGAGGCCCGCCGCGAACAGCATGCCGAACCAGGCGATGCCCGAGTACTCGGGTTCGGAATCGTCGTCGCCTATTCTGAGGCGCCCGTACCGGCTGAGCGCGAGACCGATGGCAAAAATGACCATGGCCGTGACACTGAACGTGAAGAACCAGCCGGCCTGGTACCGCAAGGCGTTGGAGACGGTGCCGAAGAACCCCTGCACCTGCGTCGGAAAGAGTCCCATCGCCGCCGTGAACAGGACGATCAGTCCGGCAGATATGAAAAAGATGGAGGGTGTGGTTCTCAGGCCTAGTCGATCGTGCAAGCGATTGAGCATGTTCCATGACTTCCGAATTGGCGGAACCGCCCGTGATTTCCCTCACGGGCGGTAGATCACGGTCCTCAACTGTACCGACCAGTTTTTTGGCAGCCCCTATTGGCGCACCGGCAACGGAGACCGTTACTTGTTCGTAACGTTCCGTTGTCCCTCTGTCACGGAGCGGTCCGAGTTCGGCCGAGCCCTTCTCTCACGCCCGGGCGGAATGCGACGAACAGCCAGATACCGTTCACGATCACCAAAATGATTCCGGGCAGTCCGAGCAACAGATTTCCCGGTGCCACTATCGCGGACAAGGCCGCATGGATGAGGCCGACGGTTGCGAAGACTGCACCTGCGTACCAGCCTTCGCGCAGTCGCTTGCGCAGCGGAATGTACACGGCCAGGTACATGCCGACCAGCAGAATCAAACCGACCACGGCCCCGACCCAGTACGCGCTCTCGGGTGGTGCGCCGAACGGTGCGTCCTCGAACGCTCGATGGGTGATCTGGCCGGTGACGATGTTGGTCAGGATGGTCGTGAGGTACAAGACGCCGGAGACGATGGTCAGTGTCAGCAGTGTCCTCACGTGTTTGTCGACCTCGGGGTCGATCTGTCTGTTGCGTGCCGATGAACCCTGAGTTTCCGCACGCCGTATTGTCTCGCTCATGGTCGGTACCGCTTTCTCCAGTGCTCTTGCACGACATGTTCCTCCCCGGGACGCCGTGATACAAGACACACGAGAAAGCTTCTCAGTAGTAACCTTGTACGGCTGATCCGGCATCCGCCTCTGACCGCGCCCTAGACTGAAGTACATGCCCAGCGACCCGAACGTCTCCTACACGGTGCTGCGCGCGAACTCGGTGCACACGCACGAGGCCGAGATCAAGAAATCCCGATTCCTCGCACTCCTGAAACGGGTCGATTCGGAAGCAGCTGCGCGCGCTTTCATTGCCGAGACCAAGGCTCAGTACCGCGACGCCCGCCATCACTGTTCGGCTTTCCTGATCGGCCCCACGCGCGAGACCGGTCGCAGTTCCGACGACGGCGAGCCGTCCGGGACCGCGGGCATGCCCATGATGCAGGCCCTGAGCGCTCACAAGGTGCCCTCCCAACGCGACCAGCAGTTCCAAGGCGATCTCTCGGACATCTGCGCCGTAGTGGTTCGCTGGTTCGGCGGGGTCAAACTCGGCGCCGGCGGCCTGGTGCGCGCGTACTCCGGGAGCGTGGCCGCAGCGCTCGAGACCGCTCCTCTCAGGACACGCATGCGCTCCCGCTCCCTCACGGTGCGCTTGGCCCACGCGGATGCCGGCCGCGTCGAGGACGACGTGCGCACGGCCGGCTTCACGGTGCTGCCCACCCGCTACGAAGCCGACGCCGCCGTGCTCACTCTCGCGGTCCCCGATCGTGAGCTCGATGTTCGCCACGCCTTGGACACCGTGACCTCGCTGACCGCGGGACAGTACATCCCGCGCCCCGGGAGCGTCGACTGGCACGACATCCCACTGCGCTGACCGCCCACTCACCCGTGCACTGCACGGCACCGGCCATCGCGGGCATTGCAGCGCTCCGTGGCGCACGTGTTCCTGACATGACAGAACCCCGCACGGTATCGTGCGGGGTTCTGCGATTCAGAGGTCCGAACCGCCGGGGCGGTGCAGCTTATCCGTGAATCAGTTGCCGGTCAGCTTCTCGCGCAGGGCAGCGAGGGCTTCGTCGGAAGCCAAGGTGCCCGCATCCTCGGCCGGAGCCTCGGAGGAGTAGCTGGTCGGAGCGGCGGGGCCACTGTTGCTGCTGCTGCTGGAGTTCGAGGAGGAAACGGCAGCTTCCTGATCCTCGGCCAGGTGCTTCTGCACCTGCTCCTTGTGAGCTTCCCAACGAGCCTGAGCGTCCGCGTACTGCTGCTCCCACGCTGCGCGCTGGTCCTCGTAGCCTTCGATCCACTCGTTGGTCTCGGGATCGAAGCCCTCGGGGTACTTGTAGTTACCCTGCTCGTCGTACTCCGCGGCCATGCCGTACTGAGCGGGATCGAACTCGGTGGACTCGGGGTCCACACCCTCGTTGGCCTGCTTCAGGGACAGCGAGATGCGGCGGCGGTCCAGGTCGATGTCGATGACCTTGACGAACAGCTCTTCGTTGACGGAGACAACCTGCTCGGCCATGTCCACGTGGCGCTGCGCCAACTCGGAGATGTGCACCAGGCCCTCGATGCCGTCTTCCACGCGCACGAACGCACCGAAGGGAACCAGCTTGGTGACCTTGCCCGGGACAACCTGGCCCAGGGCGTGGGTGCGTGCGAACAGCTGCCAGGGATCTTCCTGGGTTGCCTTCAGCGACAGCGAAACACGCTCGCGGTCCATGTCCACGTCGAGTACCTCGACGGTGACTTCCTGGCCAACCTCGACGACCTCGGAGGGGTGGTCGATGTGCTTCCAGGACAGCTCGGACACGTGCACCAGGCCGTCCACGCCACCGAGGTCCACGAAGGCACCGAAGTTGACGATGGAGGACACGGTGCCGGTGCGAACCTGGCCCTTCTGCAGCTGCTGCAGGAAGTTGGCGCGAACCTCGGACTGGGTCTGCTCCAGCCATGCACGGCGGGACAGCACCACGTTGTTGCGGTTCTTGTCCAGCTCGATGATCTTGGCTTCGAGCTGCTGGCCGATGTAGGGAGCCAAATCGCGGACACGACGCATCTCGACCAAGGAAGCGGGCAGGAAGCCGCGCAGGCCGATGTCCAGGATGAGGCCGCCCTTGACGACCTCGATGACGGTGCCGGTGACAACGCCGTCCTCTTCCTTGACCTTCTCGATGTCGCCCCAGGCGCGCTCGTACTGAGCGCGCTTCTTGGACAGGATCAGGCGACCTTCTTTGTCCTCTTTGGTGAGAACCAGAGCCTCGACCTCATCACCCACGGCAACAACATCGTCAGGGTTGATGTCGTGCTTGATGGACAGCTCGCGAGAGGGAATTACGCCTTCGGTCTTGTAGCCGATGTCCAAGAGGACCTCGTCGCGGTCGACCTTGACGACGGCGCCTTCCACGAGGTCGCCGTCGTTGAAGTACTTGATGGTCGCGTCGACAGCGGCGAGGAAATCCTCTTCGGTTCCGATGTCGTTGACGGCAACCTGCGGGGTGGTGGTGGTCATGTAGTAGGGACTCCGATGGATTAGTTTGAATGGTCAGTGTTCACCGCTGGGACCTTGTAAGGCCCGGATTACGGTGAACGAAACGTGCTTTGGGCGCGCAAATGAATACGCACTGCACCATTCTAGGCTTCAAGGGCAACCGGTTCAAGCAGCCTAGAACGGCGAGATGCAATACGGGTGTTCGGACGTGGACATCAGCGATTGCAGGTCATCCAGTGCCGCGAGATCCCGCACCTTGATCAATCCCGCGTAATACAGTGTGGACGCCTTCACGGCACCCAAGTACAGCGAGCCCAGGGCGTCGATATTCATGGCGACGTCCGCCTCCTCCGGCAACTCGACGCGCGGCATAGACTTGCCCGCGACGTCGTCGTCCGTGCGGGGTCGGTCCCCCGTCCGCTCCACGACCGGCCGCTCGCCGGTCGTATCGATCATGTACATGCCGTCCGCGAAACCCAACGAATCCACCAAGGAGATCGTCACCGTGCGGTGCGAACGATAGGGGCGCGCAGACAGCGCGGCGATCGGGTCCAGGATGCGCAACCACAGCCGCTCGTAACGCTTGCGTACCTCGTAGTCGGCCATGTCGACCATGCCCCACATCAAGGGGTCCTCCATTTGGGCATTGGGGTGACGCACCTCGGTGACCAGGTCCAAGCCGCACAGATACTCCCACAGTGCGATGCGCACCTGGGCGCTGGGCGAGACAAGGTCCACCACTTCCAGGGTGCCCTTGAAGCCACTTCCGCGCACGAACTTGTAGCTGACATAGCCGTCCGCCCGCTCGTTCCCGTCGTAGTGGACCGCCGTGCGGATCTCGGGATCGGCCTTGCCGGTATGCCAGTCGTACTGACCACTCACGTAATCCCACCACTTGCCGGTGCGCCTCAGTGAACCGGGGGTCAGCTGGTGGAACTCCTCGAAGATGTGCGGCGCCAGCTGCGCGAGCGCCTTGTTGTCCGCCATTTCCACTCGCCCCACGGACGGTGCCTTGAGCGTCAAGCCGGATTCCGCGGCCACCGCGACCTCGGTGTTGAACGTGCCTGCCCCGAACCCGAACCGGCCGTAAATGGTCGCTTCGGACGCCGTGAGTGCCGCGATCGGGAACCCCGCCTGGTGCGCCTCGGTGAGATCGGCGGTCATCATGCGGCGCAGGATACCGCGGCGGGCGTGCGTGGGACGCACCGTCACCTCGGACACCAACCACGCGGGCAACTGAGTTTCTGCGCCCAGGGTGAGGTTCGAATTCCACGAGCAGTACGTGGCCACGGGTCGCTGCTCACCCAGAGCCGCGGTCGGCACCGGGTCCTGACTGTGGACGGCGCGCAAGCGGATGCGTTCGCTGTGCAGCCACATGAGATCCCTTTCCAGGGACTGCTCGGAGGGCTCCGGGCCGTGAAAACCCTGGTTCACCGCGCGCAACCATTCGACTGCTTCCGGGTTGCCTGCAATTCCGCCCGGTCGCGCGCCGAAGGTCTTCACCTCATAGGTGTTGCCCTTGGCGCTGTACTGCTCGGAGCGGGGTTCGTTGGCCGGGTGCGTGCTCATGCGGAAAGGTCTCCTGGGTGACGTCGAATGATTTTAATGCGCGGCCTGTTGCCACGTGCGGCCGGTGCCCACGTTGACGTCCAGGGGGACTGTCAAATCAGCGGCACCCGCCATCTCCTCGCGCAGGATCTTCTCCACGGCCTCGACCTCTCCGGTGGCGACCTCCACGATGAGTTCGTCATGGACCTGCAGCAGCACGCGCGAACGGAGCTCCTGCTCGTCCAGGGCACGATCCACCCCGATCATTGCCTTCTTGATGATGTCCGCAGCGGACCCCTGAATGGGAGCGTTGAGTGCCGCGCGCTCCGCGGACTGCCGGGCCAGCCGATTGTCACTCGTGAGGTCCGGGAGGTAACGGCGTCGGCCGTCGATGGTCTCGGTGTAACCCTTCTCGCGGGCCTCGTCCACGACACCGCGCAGGAAGTCGCGCACCCCACCGAATCGCTCGAAGTATTCGCTCATCATGGTCCGTGCCTCATCCACGGGAATGCTGAGCTGCTGGGACAGCCCGTAGGAGCTGAGCCCGTACACCAGTCCGTAGCTCATGGCCTTGACCTTGGAGCGCATCTGCGCGGTGACCTCTTCGGGTGCCACGTTGAACACGCGCGAGCCCACGAAACGATGCAGGTCCTCCCCCGCCCGGAAGGCCTCGATGAGTGCCTCGTCCCCGGACAAATGCGCCATGATGCGCATTTCGATTTGTGAGTAGTCCGCGGTCATGAGGGTCTCGAACGGGCCGTCCACATCCGATCCGACCACGAACACGTTGCGAATGCGTTGCCCCTGTTCGGTGCGCACCGGAATGTTCTGCAGGTTGGGGTCGGTCGAGGACAGCCGCCCGGTGGCCGCCACGGTCTGCATGTAGGTCGTGTGGATCCGGCCGTCCTCGGCAATGGCCTTGCGCAACCCCTCGACGATCTGCTTGAGCTTGGAGTACTCACGCCAGTTCATGAGCGCCACAAGAAACCGGGAGCCCTGCGTTTCCGGGTCCACCCGACCCAGCAGGTCCGCCACCGCCGCGGCGTCCGTGGTGTAACCGGTCTTGGTCTTCTTGGTCTTGGGCAGGCCCAGTTCCTCGAACATCACGGTCTGCAACTGTTTGGGTGAACCCAGGTTCACCGTGCCCTCGATCTGCGCCTGCGCCAGCTCCTTGTTCTCGTCAATGGGCTGCTGCAGGTCCTTGTACAACTGGTCGATCCCGGAACGGTCGATGGCCACACCCAGGTTCTCCATGCGCGCCAGAATTACCGCCAGCGGCATTTCCAGCTCCAGCAGCAGCGGCAGTTGGCCGTCCGCCTCGAGCAGGGCACGCAAATGCTGGCTCAGCTGGGCGCAGGCGGCGCCCAGGCTCGCTTCACGCCGCAGTACCTCGTCCGGGATCGCTTCGAGGCCTTGGTCCTCGCCCAGGTCCAGCTCCGTCTGGGCGGCCTTGCCCTTGCCCGACGACGCCGCGGGGTCACCCGCGTCCGGCACCTCGAGTTCCAGGTGCTGGGCGAGCTGGGCCTCGAGGTCGTAACTGCGCAGCGCGGGACGCACGAGGTAGCCGGAGAGCTGGACGTCGTCGTGCACGCCGTCCAGGGTCACACCGCGGTCCACGAGGCCGTGGAACAGGTCCTTGAGGCCGTCCACGATTTTCGGTTCGGTGGGGTCTTCGAGCCAATGGTCCACGGCGGTGGCCAAGTCCTGGTCCGCGGCGAGGACATCCACCACCGCGCTGGTGTTCGCGGTGAACACGAGAGCCGTGACTTCCCCGCCCGACGCCGCTTTGGGATCCGGCAGCAGACGCCGCACCACGGCGGGAGTTTCGGTGTCCTTGTTCTCGTCCAGCCAGTGCCGCCACTGCTCCGCCGTGGTCACGCGCTCGACCGTGCTCACCACGGGAGCGTCCGAGCTGGGCCCGCCCGCACCGGCATTGCCGAAGGCGTCCAGAAGCCGGCCGCGCAGGCCGGCGCCGAATTCGAGTTCGTCGAAGACCTCGTCCACCCTGTCCGTGTCCGGGACGGGGAGCGCGGCGTTGTCGAATTCGATGTCGAGGTCGAGATCGGTTTCCAACCGGTTCAATTTGCGATTGCGTCGCACGAGCTCAATGTTCTCGCGCAGCGCCTCGCCCTTCTTACCGGTAATTTTGTCCGCGTGCTCGAGCACTGACTCCACGGGACCGTAGGTCGTGATCCACTTGGCCGCGAAGCCGGGGCCCACACCGGGCACGCCCGGCAGGTTGTCCGCCTGCTCACCCGTGAGGGCGGCGAGGTCCGGGTAGTTCTGCGGGGCCACCTTGTACTTCTCGTAGACGGCCTGGGCATCCATACGGCGTAGATCGGACGGGGTGCGACCCGGGTACACGATATTGACGTGGTCGTTGACCATCTGAAACGCATCACGGTCTCCGGAGAAAACGAGAACTTCGAAGTCCTCCGAGACGCCGCGCCTGGCCAAGGTGGCCAGAACGTCGTCGGCCTCGTAGCCCTGAAGGGTGACCACAGGGACTCCGAGTGCCTCGAGGATGCGTTCGATATTCGGCACCTGGCCGTGGAAATCCTCGGGGGTCTCGTCACGACCGCCCTTGTAGTCCCCGTACTCCTGGGAACGCAGCGTGGGGCCTTCGAGGTCGAAGGACACCACCAAGTGGGTCGGTTGATAATCGCGAATCAGCTTGACCATGGTGTTCACAAACCCGTAAACACCTTCGGTGTGGACTCCCTCCGAGGTGACGAAACCCGGGCCGCTGCCGTACTCCGCGGCGCGGGACAGCGCGAAGAACGCGCGGAAGGCCAGGGAATGCCCGTCGATCAGGAGCAGGCGTCGTTCCGGGTGGCTCACCGTGCCGGGCAGCGTGATTGATTGGGGGGAATCGGTTTTCTCCCCGATCACCACCACGGGATCGGCGGAGGTGTCCTGGCTTGCGTTGGTCTGGGCGTCGCTCGTCTCACTCACGCGTCCATCCTAGGCGTTCGCCCGGGGCACTCGGAGAAGCCGGCCTCAGGTCACCTGGTTGATGATCGCATCGGCCACTTCACGCATGGACAGTCTGCGATCCATCGAGGTCTTCTGAATCCAGCGGAACGCCTCGGGTTCGGACAGACCCATCTTGGTCTGCAGGAGGGACTTGGCGCGCTCCACGAGTTTGCGTGTGGCGAACTGTTCCTTCATGTCCGCCACCTCGTTCTCCAGCGCGAAGATCTCCTCGAATCGGGACATCGCGATCTCAATGGCCGGCACCACATCGTCCACGGTGAACGGCTTGACCACGTAGGCCATGGCGCCCGCCTCACGCGCACGCTCCACGAGTTCGCGCTGGCTGAAGGCCGTCAGCAGCACCACGGGAGCGATCCGCTCCTCCGCGATCTGCTCTGCCGCAGTGATGCCGTCCATGACGGGCATTTTCACGTCCATGAGAACCAGGTCCGGGGTGTGCTCACGGGCGAGGTCCACGGCACGTTGACCATTTTCCGCCTCGGCCACCACGTTGTAACCGGCTTCACGAAGCATCTCCACGATGTCCATGCGGATCAAGGCCTCATCCTCGGCGACCACCACGGTTTTGGCGGGAGCATTCGAGGGAGCGGGAGTGGACGCTTCGGGCGATTCCGTCACGGGGGAACTCCTTGGTTAGCTGGGAATCAAACTGGATATCGCATCAAACCACGCCATTGCGGCGGGTTGGGCATGAGACACGCCACACGGCAAGCCGTGCGCGGCGCTTTGGTCTCCAGCCTACCGCTCATCGTGTAGGCTGTTACCGCTGCTCACGGCCTCGTGCCGTGAATCTGTAACACGCTAGCCCAAGTGGCGGAATTGGCAGACGCGCTGCACTCAAAATGCAGTATGGAAACATGTGTGGGTTCGAGTCCCACCTTGGGCACCATGAACCGCTTATTGAGAGCGGTGAAGAAACGGCCTCGTGTGCACGGGGCCGTTTTTTCGTACGCGCGGCCGGATCGACACCTGATCTCCACCATCTGAGGTGCAGTTGGAGCCTTCAACCGCACCGCAGGCTTCCTTAGAACCCTTTCGGCCTCGGCCAAAGGTTCTAACGGCGCACCAGGTTTAGTGAGGGGTTCTACCAACGCCTAGAACGTGAACCGTCTACGGGATCAACGTGCCGTGGCGGCGTCGTCGGCGTCGAGGGTAAGAACCGGACTGAGGCGGAGGAACGAGCGCTTGACATCTGGGGACGACGTCCGCAGGCCAGGCCCCGTCAACGCGACGAACCTCTGCCAAAAATGTTCAGCCGGTGCTGTGACCACACCGCAGGCGTCATGAGAACCCTTCCGGCCTCGGCATGAGGTCCTTACGACGCTTCGGACGCAAGGTATGGCTCTGACGCGGCACAGAAGGGTAGGGCCACTCCGATAGGCCCCGTACGCCGACGGCGACCCGCGCACCGAAGTGCCCGGGCCGCCGTGGGCGTACGCGGTGGGAAACTAGCCGATCACGATTCGCGCCAGGGAGCCGAGGCCGGCAGGCTCTCGCGCCACGGACCAACGCGTTCGTGCTGTTCGCGGACGGGTGCCTCACCGGCATCGTCCAGGTCGCCCACGCGGTGGACCTTGACCAGGTTGGTGGAACCTGCCACGCCCGGAGGTGAACCCGCGCAAATGATGACCAGGTCATCCGAGCCGGCCAGGCCCTTCTCCAGCATGTAATGGTCCACCTGCTTGGTCATTTCGTCCGTGTGGTGCACATGCTCGACCAGGATGGGTTTGACACCCCACAGCAACGACAGCAGAGCCATGACGTTCTGCACGGGAGTGAAGGCCAGGATCGGGCGGTCGGGCCGCAACCGGGACAGGCGGCGGGCGGAATCACCCGATTGGGTGAACGTGCAAATGTAATTGACGTCCAACTGACGTGACATGGTCACTGCGGCCCGGGTCACGGCACCACCGCGGGTGCGGGGCTCGGTGCCCAGTGGAGGCATGCGGTCCATACCCTGGGTCTCGGTGGCCTCAATGATCCTGGCCATCGTCTCGATGGTTTGCACCGGGTACTTACCCACGGAGGTCTCACCGGAGAGCATGACCGCGTCCGCACCGTCGAGCACGGCGTTGGCACAGTCGGAGGCCTCGGCCCGGGTGGGGCGCGGATTGTCGATCATGGACTCGAGGACCTGAGTGGCCACGATCACGGGCTTGGCCCACCGGCGTGCCAATTCAATGGCGCGCTTCTGCACGATCGGCACGGCCTCGAGAGGGAGCTCCACGCCCAGGTCACCACGGGCCACCATGATGCCGTCGAAGGCGTCAATGATTTCGTGGAGGCTGTCCACGGCCTGCGGCTTCTCGATCTTGGCGATGACCGGGATGGTCCGGCCTTCTTCCGCCATGATTTCATGCACGCGGGTGATGTCCTCGGCGTCTCGCACGAAGGACAGCGCAATGATGTCGACGCCGCGCTGGAGGGCCCAACGCAGGTCATCCTCGTCCTTGTCACTGAGCGCGGGAACGTTGACGGCCACACCGGGGAGGTTGATGCCCTTGTGGTTGGAGACGGGGCCACCCACGATCACTTCGGTCTCCACGGTGGTGTCCGTGACCTTGGTGGCCCTGAGGGCCACCTTGCCGTCGTCGATCAGCAGCGGGTCGCCCACGTTGACGTCACCGGGTAGACCCTTGTGCGTGGTGGAGGACAACTCCTGGGACCCCTCGACATCCTCGATGGTGATGGTGAACGGGTCGCCCACCTCCAGGCTGTACGGGCCGTTCGCAAAGTTGCCCAGTCGAATCTTGGGGCCCTGCAGGTCGGCGAGGATGGCCACCGTGGTGTCGAGTGCTTCGCTGGCCCGTCGCAGGTTCTCGTAGGAGGCGTTGTGAACGTTGTGATCACCGTGGCTCATGTTCAGGCGAGCCACATTCATTCCGGCCTGAATGGCCTGGGTGAGGTGCTCGTACGAGGAAATAGCCGGGCCAATGGTGGCCACGATCTTCGCTCGACGCATGGGTGAATCCCTTTCGGTCGGAGACTAGAGGGGGAAAACAGAAAAGTGGCCGCGATGAAACAGCGTGTCGCTGTTCCAGCACGGCCACTTTGCCGGAATTCGGTTCCCAGTTTAGCAACGGGGGCCGAGGATTGATACGGCCGGGTATCGCTTTAGCTAAAGGCTCAAGTCAATGGCACGTTCCGACGGCGCCACGGGCTGTGGGAGGCGTGTCTGTCCGGTGAGGTGCCGTTCCACCTCGGCCGCGCACGCGCGCCCCTCGGCAATTGCCCAGACCACGAGCGACTGGCCGCGGCCCGCGTCCCCGCAGGAGAACACGCCGTCGACGGCGGTCATGTACTGCTCGTCTCGGGCCACGTTGGTGCGGCGATCAAGTTCCACGGACAGCTGGGACGTGAGGTCGTCCGACTCGTTCCCGGTGAAACCCAGCGCCAAGAAGACGAGGTCGGCCGGAATGACCTTTTCGGTGCCCTCCTTCGGAACGCGCCGGCCATTGTCCAGGTACTCGGTTTCGGCAACCTTCAGGCCCGTCACGTGGCCGTTCTCGTCCCCCACGAAGTCCACGGTGGACGCGAGGTACGTGCGGTCACCACCTTCTTCGTGAGAGGAGGAGACCTCGAAGACCTTGGGCATCATGGGCCACGGTTCCTCGTCGGCACGGTCCACCGGTGGCTTGCGACCGATGGCCAGGGACGTCACAGACGCAGCTCCCTGCCGGTGGGCGGTGCCAATGCAGTCCGAGCCGGTGTCACCGCCTCCGAGCACGATCACGTTCTTGCCGCGCGCGTCAATGAGATCCGCGACCTCGTCCCCCGCGGACAGCCGGTTGGATCGCACCAGGTAGTCCATGGCGTGGTGAATCCCCTGCAGCTTACGGCCTGGGATATCCAGTTCGCGCGGGCGGGTGGCGCCGGTGGCAACGATCACGGCGTCGTAGCGGCGTCGAAGGACGTCCCAGGTGATGTCCTTGCCGATCTCGATGCCGGTGCGGAAACGCGTGCCCTCGGCGGCCATGACATCCAGGCGACGGTCCACCACTGATTTCTCGAGCTTGAAATCGGGGATGCCGTAGCGCAGCAAGCCGCCGATGCGGTCATCGCGCTCGTACACCGCCACCGTGAACCCGGCCTGCGTCAACTGCTGGGCCGCCGCCAAACCGGCCGGACCCGAGCCGACCACGGCCACGGTCTTACCGACCAGGCGTGCCGGGATGAACGGTTTGACGTAACCCTCGTCGAAGGCCATCTCACCGATCTCGTACTCGATCTGCTTAATGGTCACGGCCGGTTGGTTGATGCTCAGCACGCAGGAGGACTCGCACGGGGCCGGGCACACCCGACCCGTGAACTCCGGGAAATTGTTGGTCGCGTGCATGCGCTCCACGGCCTCATCCTTCTTACCGCGCCACACCAGGTCGTTCCATTCCGGAATCAGGTTGCCCAGCGGGCAGCCCTGGTGGCAGAACGGCACACCGCAGTCCATGCACCGGCCGGCCTGCTCGTGCAGGGTTTGCGAGTTCTGCCGTTCCTGAACCTCGTTCCAGTCCATGATGCGCACGGGAACCGGGCGTTTGGGGCGGTCTTCGCGGTGTCGAACTTTCAGAAAACCACGGGGATCAGCCACGCGTGGTCACCTCCAAAATCTTGTGCCAGGTGCCGTCACCGTCCGGGTCGTCCCCGGCGGCCTCGGCCTGATTACGCAGTGCGAGCACCGCGGAATAATCTCGCGGCAGCAATTTTGTCATGCGCGCGATGACGTCGTCGGGGTTCTCCAACAACTCGGCAGCCCATTCGGACTCGGTTTCCTCACCGTGTCGTTTGATGAGCGACAGGACCAGTTCGCGGTCCTGCGCGTCGAGTGTTGCCAAGAGCAGTTCACCGGAATCCCGTGCCTGCTTATTGATGTCCGACTCGTCCAGATCCAGCACGTAGGCCACGCCACCGGACATGCCCGCACCGAAGTTGCGGCCCGTCTCGCCCAGTACGAGTGCCACCCCGCCGGTCATGTACTCGCATCCGTGGTCACCGATTCCCTCAACCACCGCGGTGGCGCCCGAGTTGCGCACCAGGAACCGCTCGCCCACCGTGCCGCTGAAGAACATTTCACCGCTCGTGGCGCCGTAGCCGATCACGTTGCCGGCGATCACGTTCTCGTGGGAGGCAAAAATCGCCTCGCGCGGCGGGCGCACCACGATGCGGCCGCCGGACAGGCCCTTACCCGTGTAGTCATTGGCGTCGCCTTCCAATCGCAGCGTGATGCCGCGGGGAATGAACGCGCCCATGGACTGTCCCGCTTCACCGGTCAGGGTCACATCGATGGTGTCGTCGGCCAGCTCCTGCAAACCCAGGGCGCTGGTCACCGTGTAACCCAGCATGGTGCCCACGGTGCGGTCGGTATTGATGACGCGCTCCATGACCCGCACCGGTTCGCCCTTCTCGATGGCCGGGGCGGCCAGCGGGATCAGCTTGTTGTCGAAGTGGTCCGCCAACTCGTGATCCTGTGTGCGCGTGTTGCGCAGCCCGTCCTTGAAACCCGGTGACTGGAACGAGTCCAGGATGGGGCTCAGGTCCAGGCCCTTGGCCTTCCAATGCTCAATTGCCTCGCGGGTGCGCAGCACCTCTGCGTGACCCACGGCTTCCTCAATGCTGTGGAAGCCCAGTTGAGCCAGGTACTCGCGCACTTCCTGCGCGATGAACTCGAAGAAGTTCACCACGTGCTCGGCCTTGCCCGTGAAGCGCTTGCGCAGTTCCGGGTTCTGGGTGGCCACGCCCACGGGGCAGGTGTCCAAGTGGCACTTGCGCATCATGATGCAGCCCTCCACCACCAGGGGCGCGGTGGCGAAACCGAATTCCTCGGCGCCCAACAACGCTGCAACCACCACGTCACGGCCGGTCTTGAGCTGACCATCCGCCTGCACGACCACGCGTTCGCGCAACCCGTTCAGCCGCAGGGTCTGCTGGGCCTCGGCCAGGCCCAGCTCCCACGGCATCCCCGCGTGCTTGAGCGAGTTCAGCGGCGCGGCGCCGGTGCCGCCGTCGTGACCGGAAATGAGCACGACGTCGGCCTTGGCCTTGGTCACGCCCGCCGCCACCGTGCCGATCCCCCGTTCGGAGACGAGCTTCACGTGCACCCGGGACCGGGGGTTGGCGCGCTTGAGGTCGTAAATCAGCTGCGCGAGATCCTCGATCGAGTAAATGTCGTGATGCGGCGGGGGCGAGATCAGGGACACACCCGGGGTCGAGTGACGGGTGCGCGCGATCCAGGGGTAAACCTTCTGCGCCATCAGCTGGCCGCCCTCACCGGGTTTGGCGCCCTGGGCCATCTTGATCTGCAGGTCGTCCGCGGTGGCCAGGTACAAGCTGGTGACACCGAAGCGACCCGAGGCGATCTGTTTGACGGCCGAGCGGCGCTCGGGATCCATCAATCGTTCGGGATCCTCGCCGCCCTCGCCGGTGTTGGACTTACCTCCCAACCGGTTCATGGCGATCGCCAGGGTCTCGTGGGCCTCCATGGAAATGGAGCCGTAACTCATGGCGCCGGTCGAGAACCGTTTGACGATCGAGCTCACGGGTTCCACCTGATCGATCGGGATGGGTTCCCGCTCCGAGGTGAAGCTCATGAGACCGCGCAGTGTGGCCAGCTCACGTGACTGATCGTCCACGCGCGCGGTGTAGGACTTGAAGATGTCGTACCGGCCCGTTTGCGTGGCGTGCTGGAGCCGGAACACGGTCTGCGGGTCGAACAAGTGCCGCGGTCCTTCGCGGCGCCAGTCGTACTCACCGCCGATGACCAGGTCGCGGTGGGGTTCGGTGACACCGTCCTCCGGGTAGGCCAGGCGGTGGCGGGACGCGGTTTCCTCCGCGATCACGTCCAGGCCCACACCCTGGATCTGGGTGCGCGTTCCGTAGAAGTACGCGTTCACCAGCTCGCCCGACAGGCCCAGCGCCTCGAAGGTCTGGGCACCGCAGTAGGACTGCACCGTGGAGATACCCATCTTGGACATGATCTTCTGAACGCCCTTGCCGAGCGCCTTGATCAAGTTGTAGACGGCCTCTTCCTCACTCACCCCGGTGATGTCATCGCGGCGCACGAGCTCCTCCGCGGATTCCATGGCCAGATACGGGTTCACGGCGGATGCGCCGTAACCCAGCAGCAGAGCCACGTGATGAACCTCGCGCACGTCACCGGATTCCACGATCAGCGCGACCTTGGTGCGGGTGGCCGAACGCAACAGGTGATGGTGGACGGCAGAGGTCAGCAGCAGCGACGGAATGGGTGCCCAGCCGCCGTTGGAATCGCGGTCGGAAATGATCACGAACTGCACGCCGCGGTTGACCGCGGTGGACACCTTTTCGCAGATTTCGGCAATGCGCGCGCGCAGGGATTCCTCCCCGCCGTCGGGGCGGTACAGGCCGCGCACCTTGAGGGTGAGTGCGGCGCCGTCGTCGTTGTCCAGGTGCAGGAACTGGTCCAGCTGATCGTTGTTGATGACCGGGAAGTCCACCTTGATCAGGCGGGTCTTGGCCTGCTGGGTGGCCAACAGGTTGGCCATGGGGCCCACCGAACCGGTCAGCGAGGTCACCAGTTCCTCGCGGATCGCATCCAGGGGCGGGTTGGTCACCTGCGCGAAGGACTGCACGAAGTAGTCGTAGAGCAACCGGGACCGATCGGAGAGCACGGCCACCGGAGTGTCGGTGCCCATGGCGTAAATCGGCTCGGCGCCGGCCACGGCCATGGGGCCGATGATCTTCTTGAGATCTTCCTCGGTGTAACCGAAGGTCTTCTGACGCAGCCGCACGGAATGCGCGGGATGGACCATGTGCTCACGTTCGGGCAGCTCACTGATCGCCACTATGGAGTCCTGGACCCAGTCGCGCCACGGCTTGGCAGCGGCCAACTCGGCCTTGATCTCATCGTTGTCGACAATGCGGCCCTCTTCGGTGTCGACCAGGAACATGGTTCCCGGGGACACGCGACCCTTGCGCACCACCTTGCGGTCACCGATGTCGATGACACCGACCTCCGACGCGAAGATGACCAGACCGTCCTCGGTCTCCCAGAAACGCCCGGGGCGCAGACCATTGCGGTCCAGCACCGATCCCACCCGCTTGCCGTCCGTGAAGGACACGCACGCCGGGCCGTCCCACGGCTCCATGAGCGTCGAGTGGTACTGGTAGAACGCCCTGAGGTCCGGGTCCATGCTCTCGTTGTTCTCCCAGGCCTCCGGGATGAGCATGAGCATGGTCTCGGTGACCGGACGCCCGGCCAGCTGCAGCAGCTCGGCCACCTCGTCCAGGGACTGGGAGTCGGAGGCGCCTTCCGAGCAGATCGGGAACAGCTCCTCGGGGTTGCGGCCCAACACGGCACCGGACATCGACGACTGGCGGGCGCGCATCCAGTTGCGGTTGCCCATGACGGTGTTGATCTCACCGTTGTGCGCCAGGGTGCGCATGGGCTGGGCGAGCGGCCACGACGGGAACGTGTTGGTCGAAAAACGCGAGTGCACCACGGCCAGCTTGGTGGTGAACCGCTCGTCGGAGAGGTCCGGGTAGAAGGGCTGCAGCTGCGCGGTGGTCAGCATGCCTTTGTACACCAGCGTGCGTGAGGAGAAGCTGGGGAAGTACACCCCGAACTTGTTCTGCGCGCGCTTGCGCACGCGGAAGACCTTCTGGTCCAGTTCCAGCTGCAGGTGCGTGGGATCGAACGACGCCGCCGCGCCGGGTTCGAACAGACTCGCTCCCCTGGCGTTGTGGCGTTCGTCCGCCACGAAGAACTGCACGAACGTGGGCATGACCGCGCGGGCGGACGCACCCACGGCATCATCCACGACGGGGACGTCACGCCAACCGAGCACGCGCAGACCCTCCATCACGGCGAGATCCTCAAGTGCGCGCTGCAGCGGTTCCAGGTGCTGGCCACCGGTGGGCATGAACGCGGTACCCACTGCGTAGGCGCCCGCGGGGGGCAGTTGGAAGTTCACGGTGTCCCGGAAGAAGGCGTCGGGAATCTGGGTGAGGATGCCGGCGCCGTCGCCGGTGCCCTCGTCGCCACCCACGGCACCGCGGTGCTCGAGATTACGCAGGGCCGTCAGCGCGGCCTCCACGATCTCGTGGGTGGAGTTGCCGTCGAGGGTGGCGACAACCGCCAGGCCGCACGCGTCCTTCTCGTCCGCACCGCGGTAGAGACCCTGGTCCTCGGGCTGGGTGGAGAAGGCCCGGAACGGAGATTCCGCGGGGGGTAGCTGGCTGCGCGAGTCAGGGTGGCCCGTGTCGCGGTTGACCGCGTCGGTGACAACGCTGGTCACGGGGGCTACGTGGTTGACTTGGCTCATAGGGAGCTCCTCACCGGGTTGGTGGGCAGGTCTGAAGTGTCAACAATGCCCGGGCAACTGGGGTGAAGTGCGTACGGACATCATCTGATCCAGATGACATATGCGTCCGCGGCGCTGCGAACTACTGGGTCGAACCTCGACGGGCCGACGGATCACCACCGAACGTGGGACTCGCATGATGACGAATCCCCGGTGTGGCGCACGGGTAATTTACCACGATCAGAAATTGTATTGTGAGGGCCACCACCCAGCACAATGCCCCCGGGGTCACCGGGGGCATTTTGTGGTAGCCGGTGCTCAGCGGAGTGCGGAGTGCGCAGCACCGCCCGCGGGCACGTCGGGGCTTTTGCGCATCTTCGCGGATATTGCCATAAATAATGCGATACCGAACAGCACCAGGGCCAATGACGTCCACACGTGGACCCTTTGACCGGCAATCAGCAACGCCGGGTCAATCCGCAGGAACAACTCGATCAGGAGCCTCCCCACGCCGTAATACACCAGGTACAGGGCGAACACGCGGCCGTGGGTGAGGTGCAACCGCTTGCCCAGTGTGATTAATATCACCACTCCGGCGAGGTTCCACAGGCTCTCGTAGAGGAATGTGGGATGGAACAGGGTGTCCGCGGGCAACCCGGCCGGGAAGTTCCCGGAGCTCGGATCGATTTCCAGTCCCCAGGGCAGATCGGTGGGCTTGCCGAAAAGTTCCTGGTTGAACCAGTTGCCCCACCGGCCGATGCCCTGCGCCAACAGGAGCGAGGGTGCTACGGCGTCCGCGAAATACCACAGGGGTACGTTGTTCTTGCGTGACACGAGCCAGGCGGCACCGGCCCCGAAGAGCACGCCGCCCATGATGCCCAGGCCGCCCTCCCAGATCTTGAGCGCGTCCAGGGGATCAGCACCGGGACCGAAGTATTCGCCGGGGTCCGTGATGAGCACGTGGTAGGCGCGGGATCCGATGATGCCCGCGATCACGGCCCAGAACACGATGTCCCACAGGACGTCCGGGTCCTGGCCCCGGTCCTTCCAGCGGCGCATGGTGAGCCACACGGCCGCGGCTATGCCCAGCAGGATGCACAGGGCGTAGAAGTGGATGGTCAGGGGCCCGAGGGAGAAACTACTGATGTCCGGGGACGGAATTGCTGCGGCAACGACCGGCGGCATCAGCCGCGCCCGGACAGTTCGGCGGCCAGGCGACCCACGGCGTCGGGACCGCCCTCGCCCAGGGCGCGCACGAGCGCGGTGCCCACAATGACGCCGTCCGCGTACGCACCGATTTCCTCGACGTGAGCGCGGTTGGAAACACCCAGACCCACGCACACGTTCTGGGCGCCGGCTTCGCGTGCGCGCGCCACGACGTCCTCTGCGGCCGATGACACCTGGTCCCGCGCGCCGGTGACGCCCATGATGGACACGGCGTACACGAAACCGGAGGACGCCTTGACGGTCATGTCCATGCGCTCCCGAGTGGTGGACGGGGCAACCAGGAAGATCCGGTCCAAGCCGTACTTCTGGGAGGCCTCGAACCAGTCGTCGGCTTCATCGGGGATCAGGTCCGGGGTGATGATGCCCGCTCCCCCGGCCTCGAGCAGCCCGCGGGAAAATTCGTCCACGCCGGTTTGCAGCACGGGGTTCCAATAGGTCATCACCACGGGAACGGCGTCCGTGCGTTCGGAGACGGCCCTCACGACCGTGAAGGCATCCGCCACACGCACGCCGTTGGCCAGCGCAAGGGTGGTGGCGTCCTGGATGACGGTTCCGTCCATGACGGGATCCGAGTACGGGATCCCGATCTCAATGATGTCCGCGCCGTTTTGACCCAGGGCCACCGCCGCTTCGACCGATTCGGCCACGGTCGGGTAGCCGGCGGGCAGGTAGCCGACGAGCGCGGGGCGCCCCTCGGCCTTGCACCGGGCAATGCGTGCGACCAGTTTGGAGTCCGGGTTTCGGGTGAGGTTCCGGGGAAGGATACGTTCTGCCAGCCCGCCCACTCCGGGGCGGACGGTTTCGGGGGCGCTCATAGTTGTTCACCTTTCTGACCGACCTGCTCCTCATCGCTGTTCTCGGGAAGCAAATCAAACCATTCCGCGGCCGTCGCCACGTCTTTGTCGCCGCGCCCGGACAGGGACACCAGGATGATTTTCTCCGCTGCGGTCTCGGGGCCGAGTTCCTGGACCCAACGTGCCGCCAGCTCCCGCGCCCCGGCCAGGGCGTGTGATGACTCGATCGCGGGGATGATGCCCTCGGTGCGGGACAGCAGCTTGAAGGCATCCATGGCCTGGGTGTCCGTGATGGCCTCGTACTTCACTCGGCCGATCGCATGCAGGTGCGCGTGTTCGGGCCCCACGGCCGGGTAGTCCAGACCCGCGGAAATCGAATGCGATTCAATGGTCTGCCCGTCCGTGTCCTGCATGAGGAACGTCTTAGCACCGTGCAGCACACCCGGGCGGCCGAGCGTGATGGTGGCCGCGTGACGTTCGGTGTCCACGCCCTCGCCGCCGGCCTCGTTACCGTAGAGCTCGACCTCGGGGTCGTCCAGGAAACCGTGGAAGATACCGATCGCATTGGAACCACCGCCCACGCACGCCGTGACGGCGTCGGGCAATTGCCCGGTCTGCTCCAGGATCTGCGCCCGGGCCTCCTCACCGATCTGCTCGTGGAAGTAGCGGACCATGGTGGGGAACGGGTGCGGACCGGCTGCGGTACCCAGCAAGTAGTGCGTGGTGTCCACGGAGGCCACCCAGTCGCGCAGGGCCTCGTTGATGGCGTCCTTCAACGTGGCCGAGCCGTGGGACACGGGCACGACCTCGGCACCGAGCAGTTGCATGCGGGCGACGTTCAGGGCCTGACGCCGTGTGTCCTCCTCACCCATGTACACGCAACATTCCATGCCGAACAGGGCCGCGGCGGTCGCGGTGGCCACGCCGTGCTGGCCGGCACCGGTTTCGGCGATCAACCGGTTCTTCCCCATGCGCTTGGCGAGCAGGGCTTGGCCCAGGACGTTGTTGATCTTGTGCGACCCGGTGTGGTTGAGGTCCTCACGCTTCAGGAACACGCGGGCCCCGATGGCCTCCCCGAAGCGCTTGGCCTCGGTGAGCAAGGAGGGCCTGCCGGAGTAGTCGCGGGACAGCCGCTGGAACTCCTCGGCGAACTCGTCATCGGTGCGTGCCTTGTCGAAGACCTCGGTCAGCTCGTCCAGTGCGGCCACCAAGGACTCCGGCATCCACCGGCCCCCGAAGTCACCGAAGTACGGGCCCGGTGAGTTCTTCAGGGAACGCCCACCGGAGGCCGGCGCAGCGGCGTCGGCGGCGTCGAGCTGCTCCGCGGCGAACTCGGCCTGGGCGGCCGGTGGCTTATTCCCCGCCAGGAAGTCAACGCGCGCCGCCGCACCCACCTCCCGGAACCGGGCAATGGTGCGGGACGGGTCGTCGGACCTGACCAGTACCTCACCGGTCAGCACCGCATTGGCGCCGTGGCCGGCGTAGAGCTTGATCTGGTCCTCGCCGGACACACCGGATTCGGCAATGATCACGGCGTCCGTGGGGATCTGATCGGCCAGTCGACCGAAGGTGTCCACATCCACGTCCAAAGTCTTGAGATTGCGCGTATTCACACCGATGATTCGCGCCCCGACCGCAACGGCCCGCCGAATCTCCTCGGTGGTGTGCGTTTCGACCAGCGCGTGCATACCCAGCTCATGGGTCAGGTCCAGGAACCGACGCAGCGTGGGATCGTCGAGGGCCGCCACGATCAGCAGCACCATGTCCGCGCCGTGGGCCCGGGCCTCCCAGATCTGGTACTCGTCCACGGTGAAGTCCTTGCGCAATACCGGGATGGTAACGGCCTGGCGCACGGCATCCAGGTCGGTGAGCGAACCACCGAAGCGACGCTTCTCCGTGAGCACGGATATCGCGCTGGCACCGCCTCGTTCGTAGGCCGCAGCCAGTGCGGCGGGATCGGCGATGTCCGCCAGGGCGCCCTTGGACGGGCTCGAACGCTTGACCTCGGACAGCACCTGAACCGAGGCGGGTTCGCTACCGCGCAAGGCACGTTCGGCATCCAAGGCGGGCGCCTGGGTCCGGGCGGTGCGCTGCAGTTGCTGCAGACTGACCACCGCGCGGCGGGCTTCGAGGTCCTCGCGCACCCCCTCGATGATCTGGTCCAGCACCGTGTTGGTGCGTTGCTGCGTCATGGGATTCCTCACTTACGTCTGTTCCGCCATCGGGACGGTCACAACCCGCCCGTATGACGATGACCAGTTCCGTGCCGCTGGGAACTGGTCATGGTCTGGTGAACCGGCCGCGCGCGAGACGCGCACGGGCGCTGAGAGCACGTGGTTCAGTGGTTGAGCTTCTCGCTGCCCTTGCCGTGACCCATGCTCTTGAGCACGGCGCCCACGATCAGACCAACGACGATCAAACCGATTCCTACCACGGTGACGGGGGTCGATGCAATGGTGAAGCCCACGCAACCGACGATCACGCCGACCGCCATGATGCCGACGCAGGCCCACGCGGCAACGGTGTTGCCGTGACCGACGGCGCTCGTGTGGTCCAGGATGACTTGGTTGGTGTTCGACATGTGTGTCAACTCTCCCGTGCCGGTTGAGCCGCAGGGCTCATACAGTGATGGGCGCGCGGTCGAGCGCACCGGTGATTTCCTTGATCCCATTGTGCCATTACCGCGGTCCTTGATGGTTCAGCACCACGCGCAGGTTACTTGACCGGTCACGGCCCCCGCGTGGGGTCCTCGCCGCGTGTGAAAGCATCCCAGGCGTCGATGTCGTCGGAGTGCGTGCTGGTCACGTTCTCATCCGCCGACGCCGCCTTGTTGCCGGCCAGGGCGTCGCGGTCGTAGCGCCGTCCCGCCTTCCGGCCCGCGTTACGGGCCACCAGCATGAGCCAGATGCCGCACAGGATCAGGGCGGCCGCGGCCGCCAGGGCCAACCAGGGGAAGGCGGTGACGGCATACTCGCCGCCGATGCCCACGGCCCCGGTCTGAGTTCCCACCGCCCCGCGGGAGGCATTCTCCGGATCCGCCGTGACCGACAGCACTGCGAAGATCGCGCCGACCCCCGCCAGGGAAACCACGGCACCCACAATGGTGCGCAGCACCCGGCCCGCCAGGGTCGAAGCGACCGCGGCCGCTCCCGCCACGAGACCCAGTGCCGTCACGGCCGGGGCGGCGTCGGAACCGGCGACGTCCACGGTGAGCGGCTGCAGGGTGGTCTCGACCGTGGCGTGGATCCACGTGGCTGCGGAGGCTGCGAACAGACCGATCGCGCACACGAGGGTGGCCAGAACCGCAGGAGCCGTACGACGCAACACGGTGGTCCTTTCTACTGCTGTTGGTGGCGGAAACTCAGCGCGAAAGATCGCGGAGGGACTCGGCCACCAGGGCCGCGCGCAGGGGCGCCGTGGCCTTGTTGAGTGACTCGAGGGCTTCCGTTTCGGGGTCCGAGTCAGCCACGATACCGCCGCCCGCCTGGACGTAGGCCGTGTCGTTGATCAGGAGCGCGGTGCGAATGGCTATGGCCATGTCCATGTTTCCGGCGAAATCCATGTATCCGACCACACCTCCGTAGACGGCGCGACGCAGGGGTTCGTACTCGTCCAGCAGCTGCAGCGCCCGGGGTTTGGGCGCCCCGGACAGCGTGCCCGCCGGGAAGGTCGCGGCCAGTACGTCGTACGCGGACACGTCCTCGCGCATCCTGGCCACCACCGTGGAGCACAAATGCATGATGTGACTGAAACGTTCGATTTCCATGAACTCGCTCACGTCCACGGAACCGGGCACGGACACCTTGGAGAGGTCGTTGCGGGCCAGATCCACGAGCATGAGGTGCTCCGCGCGTTCCTTCTCGTCCGCGAGCAGATCGTGGCCCAGCGCCAAATCCTCCTCCACGGTGGCCCCGCGCGGACGCGAACCCGCGATCGGGTGCGTCATGGCCTGCCGTCCGGTCACGGTGACCAGGGCTTCCGGTGAGGAACCCACAATGGAGTACGGCCGCCCGTCCGCGTCCTCGAAGGCGTACAGGTACATGTACGGGCTGGGATTGATCCGGCGCAGCGTCCGATAGACGTCCAGCGCGTCGGCGCGGCACTCGGCCTCGAAACGGCGGGAAACGACCACCTGGAAGATGTCGCCGTCCACAATCGCCGTCTTGGCGCGGTTGATCGCTTCGATGAACAGCGCGCGGTCCCACGACTGACGGGCCGCACCCTCGACGTCCGTGATGTCCTGGGCGTGGGGGTCCATGACCGAGACCGTGGAACGTTCGAGCGGGGTCGCCAACCGGGTGACCATGTCACGCAGGCGGGAGACGGCGTCGTGGTAGGCGGCGTCCACGTTGTCATCGGTGCCGTTGACGTTGACCGCGTTGGCGACCAGCATCACGGTGCCCTCGGTGCTGTCGTGCACGGCCATGTCCGCGACTAGATTCATGGCCAGCTCGGGCATGCGCAAGTCGTCCTCGGGCGGGTGGGGCAGTCTCTCCCACCGGCGTACGGCCTCCCAGCCCACGAAGCCGACCATGCCCGATGTCAGGGGGGGCACGCCCTCGAAGGGTTCGGTGTGCAATAAATCCATGGTGGCGCGCAGCGCCTGCAACGGGTCACCGTCCACGGGTGCGCCGGCCGGGGCCTCCCCCAGCCAGTGGGCCTGGCCGTCCTGGGCGGTGAGGGTGGCGAACGATCGGGCCCCCACGAAGGAGTACCGCGACCACACGCCGCCCTCGGCGGCGGATTCCAGCAGGAACGTGCCCGGTGCGGGCTTGCCACCGCGCACCACGAGCGAGCGGTACAGACCAATGGGTGTCATGGAGTCCGCGAGCACGGTGGTGCGCACGGGGATCACACGGCGCGTTGTCGCGTACTCGCGGAACTCCTGCAGGGTGGGGGTGATGGTGCCGAGTTGTTGCATTTAAACCGCCTGTTGAGCGTTCAGGTCTCGATCGTCGAAGCACGTGCGTGTTCCGGTGTGGCACGCGGCGCCCGACTGATCGACTTTGACGAGCAGTGCATCGCCGTCGCAGTCGAGGCTGACGGAATGCACCCGTTGAATGTGGCCGGAGGTATCACCCTTGCGCCAGTACTCCTGGCGCGACCGGGACCAGTAGGTCGCCCGGCCTTCGGTGAGGGTGCGGTGCAGGGCTTCATCGTTCATCCAACCGAGCATGAGCACCTCTCCCGTGTCGAACTGTTGGACCACGGCGGCCACCAGTCCGGACGCATCCCGTTTGAGACGGTTCGCGACCTCGGGGTCCAGGTGACTGTCGAAAAATTCTCGGGGCGTGTTTTCCACGGCGTTCACCTCTTCCGTTCGCATCAGCGCACCTCGTATCCGGCTGCGCGCAGGGCGTCCTTGACGTCGGCGATCGCACCCACGGGACCGAAATGGAAGACCGAGGCGGCCAGAACGGCGTCGGCCCCGGCTGCCACGGCGGGCGGGAAGTGCTCGGGGGCCCCGGCGCCGCCCGAGGCGATCAACGGCACCGACACGCGGTCGCGCACCGCGCGGATCATGTCGAGGTCGAAACCCTCGCGCGTGCCGTCCGCGTCCATGGAATTGAGCAGGATCTCCCCCACTCCGCGTTCCTCGGCCTCCCGGCACCAGTCCAGGGCGTCGATACCGGTGAGCTGGCGGCCACCGTGCGTGGTGACCTCGAAGCCCGACGGCGTGTTGGCCGTCCGTTTGGCGTCGCACGAGAGCACGAGCACCTGATTGCCGAAGCGATTGGTGATCTCGTTGATGACCTCGGGCCGGGCGATCGCGGCGGTGTTGATCGACGCCTTGTCCGCACCGGTGCGGAGGAGACGGTCGACGTCATCCGCGGTGCGCACGCCGCCCCCCACGGTCAGCGGGATGAACACCTGTTCCGCGGTGCGGGACACCACGTCGAACATGGTGACCCGGTCGCTCGAGGACGCCGTGACGTCCAGGAAGGTGAGCTCATCGGCACCGGCCAGGTTGTACCGGGCGGCCAGTTCCACCGGGTCACCGGCGTCGCGCAGGTTCTCGAAGTTCACGCCCTTGACCACGCGACCCGCGTCAACATCGAGACACGGGATCACTCGTACGGCCACACCCATAGTGCTGTCCTAACTACTTGCTGAAACGGTGACCGAACCCTAGATCCGGGCTGCCTGAATGGGCGAGACCAGAATGGCTCGGGCTCCCGCCTGGTAGAGGGCGTCCATGATCTTATTGGTGTCGCTCTTGCGCACCATGACCCGCACTGCCACCGAACCATCACGTCCCAGCGGGGAAATGGTGGGGCTCTGCATCCCCGGGGTGATCTGCGTGGCGGCATCCAGGAAATCCTCGGAGATGTCGTAGTCCATCATCACGTACTGCCGGGCCACGAGTACGCCGCGCAACCGACGGCGCAGCACCTCAAGACCCTCGGGCTCCCCCTGATCCTGACGGCGGATCAGCAGGGCCTCGGAGCGCATGATCGGCTGGTCGAAGATGTCCAGGCCGGCGGCACGCAGCGTGTTGCCGGTCTCCACGACGTCCGCAATTGCATCCGCCACACCCAGGCGGATGGATGACTCCACGGCCCCGTCCAAGCGCACGACCTCGGCGTTGACGCCCTGGTCCTCGAGGTACTTGCTCAGGAGCAGTTCATAGCTGGTGGCCACGCGCTTGCCCTCAAGTTCCTTGACGGAATCGAACTGGCCCGTGGGACCGGCCAGGTGAAAGGTCGAGCGGGCGAAGTCCAGGCCCAGGTCCTCCAGGGCCTCGGCCCCGGAATCGAGCAACAGGTCGCGGCCGGTGATCCCCAGGTCCAGGGTGCCGCCGCCCACGTAAATGGCGATGTCCCGCGGCCGCAGGTAGAAGAATTCGACGTTGTTGTCGTTGTCGACCAACACCAGGTCGCGGCTGCTGCGCCGTTGCCGGTAACCGGCTTCGGTGAGCATGGTGATGGCAGCTTCGGACAGCGCGCCCTTATTGGGCACGGCAACTCGCAGCATGGGGTTCCTTTCCGAAAGGCGTGGAATGGGGTGGGCCGTGACCGGCCGCGGATCACAGGTACTTGTAGACGTCTTCCAGACGCAGACCCTTGGCCACCATCATGACCTGCAGGTGATACAGCAACTGCGAGATTTCCTCGGCCGCCTGGTCATTGGTTTCGTATTCGCACGCCATCCAGACTTCGGCGGCCTCTTCTACAACCTTCTTGCCGATGCCGTGGACTCCCGAGTCCAATTCTTTGACGGTTCCGGAACCCTCCGGACGATCAGCGGCTTTTTGGGTGATTTCGGCAAACAGGGCTTCGAAGGTCTTCACCCCTTTAGGGTAATGGGTTCGCGCCCTATCGGTTGAACCGCTGTGGCCTCGGGGTCTCAGACCCCCAGCCCGCGCAGCGTCAGAGCGGTGCGCACGGCGGCCTCGGCGGCCTCGTACCCCTTGTCCTCGTTGGAGCCCTCCAGCCCCGCCCGGTCCAGGCCCTGTTCCTCGGTGTCGCACGTGAGGACACCGAAACCCACCGGCTTACCGCTCACCACGGAGACGTCGGTCAATCCCGTGGTGGCGGCGGAGCACACGTAGTCGAAGTGCGGGGTGCCACCGCGGATGACCACGCCCAGGGCCACCACGGCGTCTGCCCGCTCCGCCACACGACGCGCGGCCACCGGCAGCTCGAAACTTCCCGGCACGCGCACTTCGATCACATTGCCCACGCGGGCGTCCCGGAGGGCGCGCCGGGCACCGTCCAGCAGTCCGGCCATGATCGTGTCGTGCCAGCTGGCCGCGGCGACCGCGACCGTGAGTTCGGTTCCGTCGAGTTCGCCGGCATGGGTGACGGGGGCGCCGTGTCCGCTCATGATTGTTCTCCTGTGCTGTGATTCGGGGTGTTGAAATTCGGGGTGCTGTGCTGTTGGGTGCTCAGTGTCGGGGTGCCGAAGTCGCTCGAGGTGAGCTCGGTCAGGCGGTGATTCATCCGGTCGCGCTTGGTGAGCAGGTACCGGAGGTTTTCTTCCCGGGGTGGTACCTCGTGGGCGACAACGGCCGCCACGGTGATCCCCAGGTCTTCCAGCTTGCGGACCTTGTCCGGGTTGTTGGTCAACAGCCGGATGCGCGTCAATCCCATTTCCTTGAGGATCCTCGCGGCGGCGCTGTAGTCGCGGGCCTCAGCGGGCAGGCCGAGCATCGTATTGGCCTCGACCGTGTCCGCCCCGCCGTCCTGGAGTTTGTAGGCGCGCAGTTTATTGATCAGGCCGATGCCACGCCCCTCGTGGTTGCGCAGGTACAACACGGTTCCGCCGTGGTTGGCGATCCGTTCCAGGGCCAGGTGCAGTTGGGGTCCGCAGTCGCAGCGCCATGAGCCGAACACGTCTCCGGTGATGCATTCGGAATGCAATCGCACCAGGGGCGGCTTGGCAGCTTCCTCCGCGGTCGTGGGCGCAGCGCTCAGGGACACGTGTTCGGCCGCTGCTCTGCCGCTGGGTTCTGGGACCAGCCAACCCATCACGGAGAACGTACCGAATTCGGTGGGGACGCTCACCGCTTCGGAGTGATCCAGTGTTTCGGGGGTCGCACTCATGCGGACAGGTCCCCCCTGTCCGCAGGGGCCTGCGCCGACGACGCCGCGGCCTCACCCACCGCACGCTGGTCCAGGTGCGCCACGAGGTCCTCGATGCTGATCAGCAATAGACCGTGCCGGTCCGCGAACTCGCGCAACGCGGGCGCACGCAGCAGTTCTCCCTGGTCATCCACGATTTCCGCAATGGCTCCCACCGGCTCACATCCGGCCAGGCGAGCCAGGTCCACGGAAGCCTCCGTGTGACCGCGACGCACACGCACGCCGCCGTCCACGGCGCGCAGCGGCAGGATGTGACCGGGGCGGGTCAGCTCGGCCGGTCCGGTGCCGGGATCGGCCAATAAACGTGCGGTCAGGGCGCGATCTGCCGCGCTGATGCCCGTACTCACGCCCGCGCGGGCATCACACGTCACCGTGTAGGCGGTGCCCTTGGCGTCCTCGTTGTGCGCGGTCATGGGCGGTAGGGCCAGGGCATCGGCTCGTTCGTGCGGCATGGGGATGCACACGACCCCTGAACTGTGGCGAATGGTGAACCCCATGAGCTGTTGAGTGGCGTGCTGTGCGGCGAACACCAGGTCACCTTCGTTCTCGCGGTCCTCGTCGTCCACGACCACCACGGCGCGGCCCGCGGCAATCGCGGAGATGGCAGCGGGCACGGGGTCCAGGCGCACCGTGGCCGGCGCCGCAGGTGCCGCGTACGCGGCCAGGCGCTCGGCGTACTTGGCGAGCACGTCCACTTCGAGGTTCACCGCCGACCCCTCCGTGCGGCGCCCCAGCGTGGTGGCGCGCAGCGTCTCGGGAATCAAACCCACCTCGAACCACGCGGGTGACTCCGCGGCGGGGTTGACGGCGGTCACGGTGAGGGACACACCGTCCACGGCAATGGATCCCTTCACGGCGATGTATTTGGCCAGCTCGGTGGGCACCTGGATGCGCAGGGTGTGCCACCCGGTGTGCGCCACGCGAGACACCACCGTGCCCACACCGTCCACGTGGCCCTGCACCACATGGCCGTCCAGTCGGTCACCGGCCGCGGTGCAGCGTTCCAAGTTGACGCTTTCGCCTTCCGCCAAGGCGCCCAGCGTGGTAAGCCGCAGGGTCTCTCCCATGACGTCCGCGGTGAACCGGCCGGTTCCGGCCTGGGGTGCGGGCACGGCCGTGAGGCACACCCCATTGACCGCCAACGACCCACCGTGCGGCAGGTCGGCAATGATCCGACCGGCGGCCACGTGCAGCCGAGCGGCGTCCTCGGCGAGTCGTTCAATCCGCTCCACCGTGGCCTGCGCCGCGACAATTCCGGTAAACATGTGCTGCTCCTTCGTGCTGAACTACTGAGAGGCCGAGACCGGTGCGGGTCGTAAATGCCACGCGACGTCTTCTCCCAGGGTGCGCACCGGAGGTCCGGCCACGGGATCGGAACGCCAACGGGCGGCGTCGGCGAGGGTCTGTGTGGGCGCGGACGCCAGCGACGGTGTGCCGGCGCCCAGAATCAGAGGGGCTTGGTACAGCCACAGTTCGTCCACGAGGTCCGCGGCGAGGAATGCTGCGCTGACCGTGGGACCGCCTTCGACCAGAACGTGGGTAACACCCAACGCGCCCAACCGGGCCAGGGCGTGGCCGGGGTCGTGGGTGTCGAGCCACACGAACCGGCCGTCGGTGGCCGGTTCGCTGCCGCCGGGGGTTCCCACACCGCGCCGGACCCGCGCGTCATGAGCCACCGGGGTGCGGGACATGACCGCTCGCAAGGGCTGGTGATCGAACGGGGTTCCGTCACCGTCGCGGGCCGTCAAGGTGGGGTTGTCCGTACGAGCGGTGGCGCCGCCCACAAGGATCGCATCCACCCGGGCGCGGATCGAATGCCCCGCCTGACGGGCGCACGCGCCGGTAATCCATTGACTGGTTCCGTCCGGGGCGGCCACCTTACCGTCCAGGGACTGGGCGATCTTGAGCGTCACGAACGGCCGGTTGCGGGCCTGCGCCATGAACCAGCGGTCGTTGAGGTCGGTGGCCTGCTCGGACATGAGACCGTGGCGCACCGAGACACCGTGGTCGGCGAGGAACGTTCCTCCCCCGCTGGCGGCATCCGTTCCGTCGTGAACCGCAAAGATGACGCGTTGGATGCCGGCATTCAGGATCGCCCGCGAGCACGGCCCGGTGCGTCCCGTGTGGTTGCATGGTTCCAAGGTGATCACCATGGTCACATCCGTGAGGTCTGTGCCGGCCTGGTGTGCGCGGGCGAGCACATCCGCTTCGGCGTGGGGGGTTCCCGCCCCGCGATGATGTCCCACATGCAGGATCCGGCCGTCAGGGCTGAGCAGAGCGGCACCCACCACCGGGTTGGTGCCTCGCACGCCCAGGGTCGCGGCGTTCAAGGCGGCGGCCATGGCGTCTCGTTCGGCGGGCGAGAAGTCATGGTGTGCGGTGGGCTGGACAGCAGAGGTCACTTGGGGACGTCACCCATTTTCAGGTGCAGGTCCGGGAACCCCGTCTCCACGATGGCGCGTTTGCGTTGGTTGGAGTTCACCCGCCACCACACGAAGAAGCCGGCCAGGGTGAACGCTCCGTAAAAGACGTACATCAGACCCGAAGCGTAATAACCGGCGGAGAACAGCAGCGGGACACCCACGAGGTCCACGGCCACCCAGATCAACCAGAACTCAACCCAGCCCTTGGCCATACCGTAGGTGGCCAGCAGGGAGCCCATGAAGATCCAGGCGTCCGCCCAGACCGGTTCGTAGGAACCCAGAGCCCGGAAAACAGGGGTCAGGAGTGCGGTGCCGAACACCAGGGCGACGATCAGCAGAATGCGTTCCTTACCCGTGGCCCAGCGAGGCGTCACCGCAGCCTGGCTATTCCCTCGTGAACGCCGCCACTGCACCCAGCCGTAGACGGACACGGCGACGAACATGACCTGACGGCCGGCCTGGCCCAGTAAATTGACCGGGTTGGGGGTGTCGAACACCGCTCCCAGGAACACGGTCAACAGGATGAGGTTGCCGATGATACCCACCGGCCACGCCCAGATCTTGCGGCGCATCCCACCGAGTGCGGACAGCAGACCGAACACATTGCCCAGGACTTCACGCCACAGGATGAAACCGTCGCCCACCTGCAGTTGCGCATCGAACAACCAGCGCAAAACGTCCACGGAACTTCCTCTCGCCCTCAAACCTTGTGGCTCCGGGGCGGGGACGACGGTCGTTGCTCACATGACGAGCACCACAACGGGACCCCCGATCTGAGGGCACCGAGCCGACATCCACGTGTTGCCTACCATCCAGACTGTGACTGTCGGTACCGGAATTTCACCGGTTCGGCCGATTCAGCACCGCCGCGTGACTCTGTGCGGCAGGCGTTCCTCGGTTCGCGGACTGTAACCGCCGGTTCGGACTTACACCGACCCCGGAACACGTTGTGCTCAGAATTATGCCACGGCGTGCGCGTCCCGTACGAAAGTTCGCATGCGCACGCGCGGCACCGCATCACCCACGAGGCGTGTGACCGCCGCGGGGGTGCGTCATTCACGCGTTTCGATGGGCCCGCGCGGTTTCGCGCAACGCGTCGATCGCGGCGCTCGGATCGTCCTTGCCGTACACCGCGGAGCCGGCGACGAACGTGTCCGCTCCGGCCTCCGCCGCGCGCACGATGGTCTCCTCCGTGATCCCGCCGTCCACCTGCAGGGCCACCGTGCCCCCGTACGCCTTCACGGCGTTGGCCGCACGCCGCAGCTTGGGAAGCGTCACGTCCAGGAACTTCTGGCCGCCGAAGCCCGGCTCGACCGTCATGATCAGCAGCATGTCCAGCTCGGGCAGCAGATCCAGATACGACTCGATGGGTGTGGCCGGGCGCACCGCCAGACCGGCCTTGGCACCGGCTGCCCGCAGTTCGCGGGCCAGCTTGATGGGGGCGGTGGCGGCCTCCGCGTGGAACGTGACCGAGGCGCAGCCGGCCTCCGCGTAGGCGGGTGCCCAGCGGTCGGGATCCTCGATCATCAGGTGCATGTCCAGCGGAACGGGGCTGACCTTCCGCAAACTTTCGACCACGGGCAACCCCAGCGTCAGATTCGGGACGAAATGGTTGTCCATCACGTCCACGTGGGCGGCATCGGCGCGGGAGATCCGCTGCAGCTCATCGGCCAGGTGAGCGAAGTCAGCGGACAGGATGGACGGGTGGATGGCGCAGCGGCTCATGGTGTCTCCAGGGTGAGGGTCAAGCGGTCTTCCGCAGGGCGATCATGAACATGGCATCGGTTCCGTGCACGTGGGGCCATAGCTGCACGCTGGTGCCGCCTTCGGGCCATTCGAGATCGGCGCGACGGTCTCCCTCGAACGCACCCGGCAGAGCGGCGCGGCGAGCGGATTCGCCGGTGTCCAGAATCTCGGTGTCCTCGCGCGCGGTGACGATGTCCGAGACCACGTCCAGGGTTTCTGCGGTGTGCGGTGAGCAGGTCGCGTACAGCACCACACCACCGGGGCGGGTGGAGTCCAGAGCGGCGCTCAGGAGCTCACGCTGCAGCGAGCCCAGCTCGGCCACGTCCGCGGGTGTGCGGCGCCACCGGGCCTCCGGACGACGCCGCAGCGCGCCCAGTCCCGTACACGGCACGTCCACGAGCACACGGTCGAAACCACCCGGCATCTCTCCGGGGATGTCACGACCGTCCCCCACGCGCAGTGTCCAGGCCCGGTCCGGAACGGCGCCGAGGGCCTGTTCGACGAGGTCCGCTCGGTGATCGCTGACCTCGTTGGCGTACAAGCGAGCGTCCTGCTGATCCGCCAGGGCGGCCAGCAGGGATGCTTTGCCGCCGGGGCCGGCACAGAAGTCCGCCCACTTTCCCTGGTCATCCGCCACCGGCACGTCGGCCATGACTCGGGCCACCAGTTGGGACCCGGCGTCCTGTACGCGCACGGTGCCGTCACGGGTTCCCGGAATCCGGTGCACGTCTCCCCCGGCGCTCTCGGCGCTGTCCGCCACCAGTGTTCCGGGCGTGGCACCCGCATCCAGGGCGGCGGCCAAGCTACCCAGCCCGGGAAGCGCCACCAGGTGCACCCGCGCGGGTGCGTTGTTGGTCTCCAGGAGGTCAACAATTTCTTCCTGGGGGCGTCCACTCATGCGCAGTGCACGGCGCAGCGCACGAACTTCCCACGCCGGGTGCGAGTACCGGACACCCAGTTTGCGCAGGTCATCGGACTCCGCGGCTTCGAGTTGATCCAGCCATTCCTCGGTGCTCTGACGGGCGACCTTGCGGAGCACGGCGTTGACGAGTCCGGCGGGGCCCTGACCGATCTCCCCCCGCACCAGACCCACCGTTGCGTCAAGGGCAGCGTGATCCGGCACGCGCATCGCGAGCAGTTGATGGGCACCGAGCCGCAGCGCGTCAAGAACCTGCGGGTCGAGGTCTTTGAGGGGACGGTCCACGCAGTGTCCGAGGACGGCATCCCACGTTCCCTGGCGGCGCATGGCGCCGTAGGCCAGCTCGGTTGCGAAGGCGGCGTCGCGTTTGTCCAACCGGTTCTTGCGCACCAAGTGGGGCAGCACCAGGTTGCCGTAGGCATCCTCGCCGTTGACCGCGCGCAACGCCTGATAGGCCGTCAAGCGCGCGGGGTCCGACAAGCGACGTCGCTGGCCCGGGGCCTGCGCCGAGAACGGGCGATCTTTCTGTGCGCGCCGGTTGCGCTCATGTCCTTTGGCGTTGCGGTAACCGCGCTCGCTCATTCGAAGACCACCTGTTCACTGCGTTGCTGACCGCGCGCCCAGTCGAGGGCGGCCATGGGTTTCTTGCCGGAGGGCTGCACACGGGTCAATTCCACAGCGTAGGAACCGGTGCCCGCGTAAACCGCGTCGCCCCTCACTGCCACGTGACCGGGGGCCAGGCCCGTGACCTCGGGGGTCGGGATCACGCGGTCGATTTTCATCCGCTGCCCGTGATAGTCCGTCCATGCGCCCGGTTCCGGCGTCACCCCGCGCACGTGGTGGGAAATCGCCACGGCAGGGTGGTTCCACTCGATGCGGGCTTGGGGCCCGGTGAGCTTGGGGGCCTTGCTGGCCTCCCCTTCCTGGGGCACGGGTTTGGCTTGGCCCGTGGCCACGGCCACGAGCGAATCCGCCAGTAACGACGCACCGCTGTGGGACAACCGTTCCAGGACGGATCCGGCGGTATCAGCCGCGCGCACCGGGTCGGTGAGGGTTCCCACGATGTCCCCCGTGTCCATTCCCTCGTCCAGGACGAACGTGGTGGCGCCCATCATCGTGTCACCGGCCATGAGCGCCCGCTGCACCGGGGCGGCCCCGCGCCACTGCGGCAGTAGCGAGAAATGCAGGTTGATCCACCCGTACTCGAAAACATCCAGCACGGGGCGCGGCAGCAGGGCACCGTAGGCCACCACGGCGGCGATGTCGGCACCCGTGGCGCGCAATTGCTCGACCAATTCGGCCGTGGCGCGGTTGGCCTTAAGCGTGGGAATACCCCGTTCCTCGGCACGCTGTGCCACCGGGGACGGGGTCAGAACCTTTTTTCGTCCCACCGGGGCGTCCTCGCGGGTCAACACGGCGACAACGTCCAGGTCGTTGCGTTCGAGAAGCGCGTCGAACGGGATGACGGCGGTTGCCGGGGTGCCGGCGTAGAGAACTTTGAGTGGCTGACTCACGTTCAGGAGTCCTCTCCGCGAGTGAAGGCCGATCCTTTAAAGGACGACCCGGTGAAAGAGGAGTCGTTGGAGACCCCAAGGCGCTGAGTTTCACGTTCCCGGGCCACGCGGTCCACCGTGTCCTGGTACTCGGGTGCACGCATCGCGCGCATGGCCTCTTTGCGCACCTCGCCCTCGAGCCGGTCGATGAACAGCGTGCCGTGCAAATGGTCGGTTTCATGTTGGAAGCAGCGCGCGAGCAGGCCCGTACCTTCGCGGCGCACGGGCTCTCCGTTCATGTCCACGCCCGTGATGAGCGCGTAATCACGCCGTGGGGTGTGATAGCCGGGTCCCGGAAC
This sequence comes from Kocuria gwangalliensis, assembly GCF_039544365.1. Lineage (NCBI taxonomy): Bacteria > Bacillati > Actinomycetota > Actinomycetes > Micrococcales > Micrococcaceae > Kocuria > Kocuria gwangalliensis. Next base: position 96,414 of record NZ_BAABLN010000008.1, read on the forward strand.
CGAGAGGCACCCCTCCCCGCCCTCCTGGGGTTCGTCACCCACTTCCAGGACGGGGTTGATCACGTGACCGGAATCCTCGCCGATGTCCCACGTGAAGATGTGCAGTCCCACCCCCACCTGTGGTGCGGCCAACCCGACACCCTTGACGGCGTACATGGTCTCGACCATGTCATGGATCAACGTCCGAAGTGAGTCGTCGAAGTCCGTGACAGTGAGTGCCGGTGTCCTGAGGACAGGGTCCCCCTGGGTTCGGATGCGCAGGATTGTCACTGCGAATTACTCTCCTCGGTCGCCTGGGTCTGGGGTTCCTTCAAGTCTACGGTGACGGCCATGGCTCCCCGACCCACCGGGTGGTGCTCCAGTGGTGGCGGGACTATGGCCCGCAGTTGTTGGCCTGCCGCCTCGATTTCGGCCGAGCGGGCCCACACCTTGGCCAGGGCGCAGAACTTGAACCAGTGGGCCGGCAACTGGTCCGGGACGGCCTGGACCGACAGCGCCTCCGTGTCACCAATAGCAACGGCCATCAGAACTTCCGCATTCGCGAACTCCCAGGGCTGCCATTCACCGGCTGCGGCATCCACGAGGGATTCTTCGGCCTTCAAACCGGCTACAAGCTGTGTGACCACCTTGGCGTCCGGGGCCTTGACCCGCCCGTTGCGGTCCGTGCCCCGGGTCTTGTAGTCGATCAGGCACACTTTTCCGCCGATACGCGCCACCAGGTCGAGCGTGCCGGCGTAACCGACGGTGGAATTCCACACGGTGATCTCCGCTGCCAGCGGTTCGGGGCGGTACAGCTCCCACCACTGGTCAGCACTGTCCGCGAACCGGGACTCCTGGTGCTCGGCCAACGTTTCCCGTGCGTGCTCCACACGGTGGTCCTGTCCCATGGCTTGCAGGGCCAGCTGTTCGCAGTAGTCGTGGACACGGTCGCCGCGCTCGGCGGCGCGGTCCCTGTGGCGCTCCGCCGCCTTGGCCGCGTGGTTGACCAGGGCGCGGCGGCGTCGTGCGTCGCGCATTGCCTCGGGAAGTTGCGGGTCCGCGGCCAAGGCCTGTGCGGCGCTGTAGCCATACCAACCGCCCAAATCATTGGCTTGGCACCCGATGACCGTGGTGATGGACGGAACCTGCGGATCCTGCCCCTCCGCACGCGCGTACATGCGTCCGTAGGGAGTTTGTTGGGCCAAGCGTGGTTGCGTCATGGGGCCACCCTACGACCCGCCACCGACAGGGACACCGGGCGTTCCCGGGGATGCACAAGACCCCGATTCCGGCTGGAATCGGGGTCTTCAGTGTGCGCGATACTGGGATCGAACCAGTGACCTCTTCGGTGTGAACGAAGCGCGCTACCGCTGCGCCAATCGCGCTTGCAACGTTGAAAACCATAGAACACTTTTCGGTCACATGCCAATTAATGGCGACTCATCCCCGGCTCGGCCATATGGATCACCGGATGGCCCTTCGTAGGCCGCCGTCGATTTGCTCGAACGAAATTGTGTGGGTAATGTTCTAGCTCGTTGGCACAGCCCGGAAAGGCGAAGCACTCAACCCCCACCGGTTGAAAACTTCCCCGGACAGGCGCTGACGGACTGTGATAGAGTTTCCGCTCGGAAGAACGGCAAACCGGTTTCACGGAAAGTCTTTCAACCAACAATGCGGACGTAGCTCAGCTGGTAGAGCATCACCTTGCCATGGTGAGGGTCGCGGGTTCGACTCCCGTCGTCCGCTCGCAGTAATCGACAGCCATGTCGAGACCTGAGACCCTGTCCTTCAAGGATCTGGTCCCGGTGGGGTGGCCGAGTGGTTAGGCAGCGGCCTGCAAAGCCGTCTACGCGGGTTCGAATCCCGTCTCCACCTCGGCTCCGACCACCCTCGCTCGGCGAGAACGTTTGAGCGCGATTGGCGCAGCGGTAGCGCGCTTCCCTGACACGGAAGAGGTCACTGGTTCGATCCCAGTATCGCGCACCACGGCAAAACCCCGGTACGAATGTGCCGGGGTTTTCGCATGTCCAAACTCCCCCGGCAGCTGAGGCGCCCTGTGAACCTTGCCTCACATCTCATGGGTCGTTGCAGCCCTTTCCCATGGCTGTAAGGGTTCCTAAGAAACATCAGGTGCGCCGGTGACCCTCGGCGGCCAGCTCCCCAAGAGTTACCCCGCCCATAAAGGAACCGCCCCGCTCGAACGCGTGGTCCGAGCGGGGCGGCAATTGTGCGTGAGCGGTCAACCGGTCAGGGCCGACCCGTCACGTGTCAGAGCATGCACGAGACGCAGCCTTCGATCTCGGTACCTTCCAGTGCGAGCTGGCGGATGCGCGAGTAGTACATGGTCTTGATGCCCTTGCGCCACGCGTAAATCTGAGCGCGGTTGATATCACGGGTTGTGGCCGTGTCCTTGAAGAACAGGGTGAGCGACAGGCCCTGGTCCACGTGCTGGGTGGCAGCGGCGTAGGTGTCGATGATCTTCTCGTATCCGACCTCGTACGCGTCCTGGAAGTACTCCAGGTTCTCGTTGGTCATGAACGGCGCCGGGTAGTACACGCGGCCCAGCTTGCCTTCCTTGCGGATCTCGATGCGCGAGGCGATCGGGTGAATGGAAGACGTGGAGTTGTTGATGTACGAGATGGAACCGGTGGGCGGCACGGCCTGCAGGTTCTGGTTGTACATGCCGTCCGTCATGACCTTGGCCTTGAGCTCACGCCAATCCTCCTGGGTGGGCAGGGCGATTCCGGCCTGGTCGAACAACTCACGCACTCGTGCCGTGACCGGCTCCCACGCCCGGTCCGTGTACTTGTCGAAGTACTCCCCCGACGCGTACTTGGAGTTCTCGAAGCCCTGGAAGGACTCACCGCGCTCCTTGGCGATCAGGTTGGACGCGCGAATCGCGTGGTAGGTGACCGCGTAGAAGTAAATGTTGGTGAAGTCGATGCCCTCTTCGGACCCGTAGTAAATGTGCTCCTTGGCCAGGTAGCCGTGCAGGTTCATCTGCCCCAGACCGACCGCGTGCGACATGTTGTTGCCGCGACGAATGGAGGGCACGGAGTCGATGTTGGACATGTCCGACACCGCCGTCAGGCCGCGAATGGCGGTCTCGATGGTCGACGGGAAGTTCTCGGATTCCATGGCCATGGCAATGTTCATGGAGCCCAGGTTGCAGGAGATGTCCTTGCCGACCTCGGCGTAGGTCAGGTCCTCGTTGTACACCGAAGGTTCGGAGACCTGCAGGATCTCGGAGCACAGGTTGGACATGATGATCTTGCCCGCCACCGGGTTGGCCTTGTTGACCGTGTCCTCGAACATCACGTACGGGTAACCGGACTCGAACTGCACCTCGGCCAGCGTCTGGAAGAACTCGCGGGCGTTGATTTTCTGCTTGTGGATCCGGGAGTCCGCGACCATCTCGTGGTACTTCTCGGACACGTTCACGTCCGAGAAGGGCACGCCGTAAATGCGCTCCACGTCGTACGGGGAGAACAGGTACATGTCCTGGTCTTTTTTGGCCAGCTCGAACGTGATGTCCGGGATGACCACACCCAGGGACAGGGTCTTGATGCGGATCTTCTCGTCAGCGTTTTCACGCTTGGTGTCCAAGAAGTTGTAGATGTCCGGGTGGTGGGCGTGCAGGTACACGGCACCGGCGCCCTGCCGGGCACCCAGCTGGTTGGCGTAGGAGAAGGAGTCCTCCAGCAGCTTCATCACGGGGATCACACCCGAGGACTGGTTCTCGATCTTCTTGATGGGCGCGCCGGATTCACGCAGGTTGGTCAGCGCGAACGCCACACCACCGCCGCGCTTGGACAGCTGCAGCGCGGAATTGATGTTGCGGCCAATGGACTCCATGTTGTCCTCGAAGCGCAGCAGGAAGCACGAGACGAGCTCGCCGCGCTGCTTCTTGCCGGCGTTGAGGAACGTAGGAGTGGCCGGCTGGAAACGGCCCGTGATGATTTCCTCCACGAGCTGCTCCGCCAGGGCCTCGTCACCGTCAGCCAGGTACAGCGACACCATGACCACCCGGTCCTCGAAACGCTCCAGGTAACGCTGACCGTCGAATGTCTTGAGCGTGTAAGAGGTGTAGAACTTGAACGCGCCCAGGAACGTCTCGAAACGGAACTTACGGGCGTAGGCCTGCTTGGAGAGCTTCTTGATGAACTCGAAGCTGTACTTGTCCAGTACCTCCGCCTCGTAGTACTGGTGATCCACCAGATACTTGAGCTTCTCTTCCAGGTCGTGGAAGAACACGGTGTTGTTGTTGACGTGCTGCAGGAAGTACTGGCGCGCGGCCTGCTGATCAGCCTCGAACTGGATCTGGCCGTTGGCGTCGTACAAGTTCAGCAGAGCATTGAGCTCGTGGTAGCCCAAGCCGCGGTAGCGCTCGGGGCAGGTGGGGTCTTCGTGGCCCGGTTCAACGCTCAGTCCCGGGGCTGCGTGGATGCTTGCCAAAACTTGTCCAATCCTAGAGTGACTTCTTCTACGTCTTGGTCGGTGCCCATGAGTTCGAACTTGTAAAGCAGGGGCACTTGACACTTCACGGCCACTTTTTCCGCCGCTACGCAGAACAGTGATCCGAAATTAGTATTTCCCGCGCCTATGACACCCATAAGGTGCTGGCGGTTGACGGGCTGGTTGAGGAATTTCACAACCTGAGGGGGAACCGATCCGGCGCCGCCGGGCCTGCCGTAGCTGGGCACGGCCAACACGAACGGCTCAGTGAGTTGGGGGGTGGGTTCAGAAGTTTTCAACGGCAACCGTAAGGACCTGACCGGAAGCTTCTGGATGAATCGGTCGGTGTTGCGGGTGACCGAGGAAAAATACACCACCAGGGGGGATTCCTCCCCCGCGGTGACATCGAGTCGATGGCTTTCGCGTTCTTGAGCCGCGGCCAACACGGTGGCCAAAGTGCTCATGGCGTGTCACTTCGATTCTGGCTGTCGGGCTATGGTGCGGGGGAGAATTCCGACGCCGCCGCGACGGTTCGCGGGCGGGCGTCGGGTTTCTTGACGGCTGCGGGTTTGACGCCAGCGCTCTTAGGCGGACAGCAGAACAGCCAAGGAGTTGATCTTGTCCGGGCGGTAACCGGACCAGTGATCCTGGGCGGTTTCCACGACCGGGACCTGCTGGTAACCCAGGCTCACCACGTGCTGGTAGGCGTCCGGGTCCTCGGTCACGTCGACCACGGTGTAGTCGATGCCCTTCTTGGTGAGGGCACGGTAGGTGGCGTTGCACTGGACACATGACGGCTTGGAGTACACGGTGACGGACATATCCCAATCCCCTCGGAAACTAGTGGCGGGAGTACTGCGCTTCCGCGGCGATCGTGACACATCTGGTGTGTTACCGCTGGTTGCGTCAAGTGCTCTGTATGACTGCGTCAATACTACATCTAGTGCCAGACAAGAGAAGTGCCCCCAAGATGATGTGGTGGCCTTAATCCACAGGTGTCTCTCGGTTATCCCCTCACTGTCCACAGGCCGGTGCGGAAACGGGCGCGAGAACTCGCGGAATCGGCCCGCCCTGTGGACAACGGGGGAGGCGTTGAACACACCCGAAAATTAAAAAACCGGCGTGTCGAGATCGTTCTCGACACGCCGGTTTCGGTGTCAGGTGACCCCTACAGTAGGCCGGCTTCGTGGAGCTGGGAGGAGATGGATGCGCCGTCGTTGCCCTCGATCCACAGGGTGCCTTCCGGAATCGACACCGTACGATCCTCGGTGGCGCGCGCACCGGCCGCCAACACGGCTTCGGTGGGTGACAGGTTGCGGATCACGATGGCCGCCACGGACTCGGGGTGACGCTGGGCGAAACCGGAGTAAATCTGCGGATCGTGCTGTCCGTCGTCGCCAATCAGGATCCACCGCACGTGCGGAAAGTTCTTGGCCAGTCGCCGCAGGTTCTGTACCTTGTGCTGGGCGCCGGAGCGGAACCAGCGGTCCGTGGTGGGCCCCCAGTCGGTGAGCAGCAGCGTTCCGGCCGGGTAGGCGTTGCGGCTCAGGAACCGGCACAACGTGGGTGCAACGTTCCACGCGCCGGTGGAGAGGTAGAGGAACGGCGCCTTGGGATGGTGGTTGCGCAGCCGCTCCATCAGCACCGCCATGCCCGGGGTGGGTGTGCGTGCATGCTCGTTGAGTACGAACGAGTTCCACGCCGCCAGCATGGGGCGCGGCAGGGCGGTGACCATCACGGTGTCGTCCACGTCGGAGACCACGCCGACACTCTGATTCTCCGAGACGATGGTGACCCTGGCCTCGGTGACCTCGGACCCATCGGTTTGCATATAGACGGTGTAGACACCCGGCTCCATGCTCACCTGCAGGTCCGCGTCGATCACGCCGCCCTTGTCGGCCATCAAATGGAACTCGTGATCCCCCAGCCACACGTTGACATGGGCGAAGGCCAGCGGAATGGAGGTGAAAGAACGCCAGCCACGGATGAACTCGGTGGAGTCGTCGGTGGCCGCGATCAATTGCCGGGTCTTGAGCAGCACACGTCCCAGCACGCGGACGTGCCGGGTGCTGCCGTAACCGTCGAACGCGAGCATGGTGGGAAGGTCACCGCGCTGCTCGGCGCGCGCCTGTCGCCACCGGTGCAGCTTCTGCTCCCACCGATAGCCGATGTTGATGGCCTCTTCCGTAACCTGATCTACGGTCTGAAAAAGGTCCCCGCTACCGGTGTGTTTCGCCATGCTTCACAGTCTCCCACAGCTGTTCCCGCGCACGACGCCGCCGCGTACCGTGCCGTGGTTCGGCCCGGCCCGCGGCGGCACCCGGGGGTTCGCGAGCGCCGTCGGCGTCGAACTCAGCCGCGTACGTAGCGCGGGAAGCGTTCGGGGCGTTCGATGGGCTGGGTCTCGGGGGCCATGTCGATGCCGAGGTCCTTGGCGAAAATCAGGCGGGTACCCGTGTAGATGCGATCGGTGCGCTCATCGAGTTCGAACACGCGGGCCCCGCGCAGGGTGTGCTGGTCCCGGGTGCCGTCGTTGAGACCGTACGTGCCGAAGCCCGTGCCCGGCCCGTACCCGAGTTCGATGCCGAAGTAGTTTCCCATGTAGGTGTTGATGTGATCGTGACCGCAGTACATGCCCAGGATGTCGCCGCGTTCCTTGGCTGCGGCGTAGATGCCGGAGTTGATCATGGCGGTGTAGACGTTCTCGTGCTTCTCCCCCACGATTCCGTGGCGTTTCACGGCGGCCGCGTGGCCTTGATCGTCGGAGGTGAACTGCTGGCCGTACCACATGTGGTGGTGCTCCCACGTGGGGATGTGGAAGTACATGAGACCCGGGATCTTCTTCCCGTAGCGGCGTTCGGTCTCCGCGGAGAGATCGTTGTACCAGCGGATCTGCTGGGGTCGGATCCAGTCGTAGCCCATGAGTCCCTCGCGATCCTGGCCGCCGGGCTTGTCTTCCGCGTAGCGGCCGGAATCCAGCAGCCACACCGCGAAGGCGGGGGCGTTACCCCGGGAGGCGCGGATCAGTAACTGGGCATTGGACGAGCCGAAGACCTTCTGGTCGTCACCGGGGTTGAGGTTGTGTTTGTACTGGCGTACGAACTCAACCAACTGGGGTTCGTACATGCTGGTGCCGTTGTCCTCGGTGGAGTCCTCGTCGTGGTTGCCGAACGTCACGGCCCACTTGATGCCCCGGGATTCCATGGGTAGCACCACGTTGTTGATGGCCTGTTTGACCTCGCGGTCGGTGCGCGGGGAGCCGTTGATCACGTCCCCGTTGATCAGGGCGAACTGGGGTTTCTCCCGATCCAAAACCTGGCTCATGAATTCAACGGTGCGCCGATCGGTGAGCGGGCCGTCCTGGGTGTCGTTGAACTGGACGATCTTGAATGTGCCGTTCTTACCGAAGGACAGCGGCATCTGACCGTGCCCCTGGCCGTGACGCTGGGCCACCGTGGCTGGTGCCGCTTGGGCGGCGGTGGGTGCGGCGCTGAGGACGCCTGCGGCGGCGAGCGCGCTGCCTCCGGTGATCAGGTTCCGGCGGCTGGGGCGAGGGGTGTTCTCGGACATGTCTGCTCCTGGTGTGAGGAAATCCTGGCTGCTGATGGCGGCTGCTGACTCACACCGTAGGGAGCGTGAGTTAAGAGGCTGTGACCTGGGGGTTTCGTGCAGGCGCACGGCTGGGGTTGGGTTGGGAACCCAGCACCGTGGTGGGATCGGGCAGTGTCTCCGGGCGGGTCATGTCCCACGCGCGCACCGCTTGCACACCGATGCCCCGGGGGCCGGTACGGCGGGTGTGGCCGTGGATCAGGAGCATGGTGGGGGCGAACAGCACGTGTCCGGACAGGGCCTGCGCCTCGTCGAAGAAGGTGCAGTCCACCGCACCCGAACCGTCGTCCACGGAAATGAACACTACGCGCTTACCGCTGCGCATGGGTGGGGTCATGGTGGAGACCCGTGCTCCTGCCACCACTACTTCGGTGCCGCTGCGCAGTCCCAGCAGCTCCTCTGCCCGGGTGACCCCGTAGGAGCGCAAGAGGGCGGCATGGCCGTCCATGAGGTGGGCGGAGACCTCGATGTTCATGGTGTCCAGTTCCGCGCGCACCTTTTCCTCGGTGCTGGGTTCTGGTTGTTCCGGCGGCAGTCCGGTCAGTTCCAGGTCCCCCAGTGGGAGGCTCAGCTGACCGGGGCCGGGTTGGCCCTTGGCGGAGGCGCTGCGGGTGGTGGCCGGCTGATCGGCCCGCCGGGTCAGGTGGGTCACCAGATCGGCGCGGGAGGCGCGAGCGCCGGAGGTGTTCAGGAGACTGTCCAGGGCCCCGGCCGAGGCCAGTCGCTGCAGGCTCCGCCGGGAGGGTCTGGCCCGGGTGCGCACATCCGTGAGGGTGGTGTAGGGCTGACCGGTCACGATCCGTTCGATTTCCGGGCTGCTGATTCCGGTGAGGCTGGTGAGGGATATGCGGATCCCCCAGGCCCCGCCGCGGGTGTAGGGGATGCCCCCGTCCAGGTCTCCGGGTTCCACGGTGCCCGGCCGGGGGCTCACGGGTTCGATGCGGTGGTGGTCCACGCTGCGGTTGATGTCCGGGCCGAGCACGGGGATTCCCATGCGCCGGGCCTCCCCCACGAGTAACCGGGCCGGGTACATGCCCGGGTCGTGTTCCCAGACCCCGGCCATGAAGGCTTCCGGGTGGTGGGTTTTCAACCACGCGGACTGGTAGGTGGGTACGGCGAAGGCCACGCCGTGGGCCTTGCAGAACCCGAAGCTGCCGAACGCGTGCAGGATGCCCCACACCTTGTCCACGGTCTGCGCGTCGTAGCCGCGGGCGAGTGCCCCGCTGCGGAAGGTGTCCTCCACGCGCTGTTCGGTTTCCGAGCCGAGTTTGCGCCGCCATTCATCCGCGGTGGCCAGTCCGCAACCGGTCATCCGGTCCATCATGCGCATGATCTGCTCGTGGTAGACGGCCACCCCGCGGGTCTCCTTGAGAATGTCCACCAGGTCTGGGTGGGGGTATTCGGGGGTGCTCCAGCCGTGGCGGGAGTTGAGGTAGGGGCGCACCATGGATGCCTGCATGGGCCCGGGGCGGAACAGGGAGATGTCCACGATCAAGTCGTTGAATTCCTCCGGGCCCATGGTGCCGATCAGTTCGCGCTGTCCCGGGGATTCGATCTGGAAGCACCCCAGGGTGTGGGTGGAGCTGATGAGTCGGAAGGTGTCCGGGTCGTCGCGGGGCATGGCGTCCAGATCCGGAGCGGGGCGCTCGGGTTCCATCCGTGCCACTTCCTGGACCGCGTAGGCCAGGGTGGATTGCATGCGCACGCCCAGGATGTCGAGCTTGATCAGGCCCATGGGGTCCATGTCGTGTTTATCGAATTGGGACATGGGCAACCCGATGCCACTGGCCTGCACCGGCGTGCGGTTCAACAGGGTTGCGTCCGAGAGGATCACCCCGCACGGGTGCATGGAGATGTGGCGGGGCAGCCGGTCCAGGCGTTCGGTCAGATCCACCAGCAGGTCCAGTTGCCGGTTGGCCTTGAGTTCATCGGCCAGGCGAGTCAGCTCGGGACGCTGGGCGATTTCTTCGCGCAGGGTGGCCCCCGGGACCCGCCACAGTTGCTCCGCAATATGGTCCACGATCTCCTGTCCCATCCCCAGTGCCAACCCGGCATCCCGCACGGCGCCCCTGGAACGGTAGGCGTTCTGCATGCTCATGAGCGTGACCCGGCTGCTGCCGAAGCGTTGGAAGATCTCGTGGTAGATCCTGTGCCGTTGCGCGCTCTCCATGTCTATGTCGATGTCCGGCAAGGTGCTACGCCGCGGTGAGAGGAAACGTTCGAACACCAGGTCGTATTCGAGCGGGTCCACCGGGGAGATCCCCAGCAGGTGCACCACCAGGGACGACACCGCCGACCCGCGGGCCGCATGCCGGACCTTCAGCTGGGTCATCAGTTCGGAGACCTCCGAGACGGTCAGGAAGTACCCGGCGAACCCCAACTGCGCGATCACGTCCAGCTCACGGTCCATCCGCGAGCGCAGCGATTCCCCGCTCAGGCCGGGGACGGTGCGGTCCCAGTTCTGGCGGGAGTGGAATCGTTCCAGGCCGGTGTAGCAGCGGGTCCTGAGTTGGGCATTGGGGTCTGCGCTGAGGCCGATGACGGAGGCCTCCGGGATCACGGGCTGTCCCGCGTGCAGGTCCGTGACGGGGTCCTGGCTGCAGCGTTCGGCCAGCCGGTAGGTGTCCGCGAGCAGGTGCGCGGCCCCGGGGGCGCCCAGGTCCGCGGCCGAGGAGATCTCGTGGGCGAGCCGGATCATCTGCGCGGTGTCCTTGAGCCAGCCCTGTCCCGTGGGTTGCAGTACCCCGGGGTCCGAACCGGCCAGTTCTTTCAGGGACATCAGTGTGCGAGCGGCGTCCAGCACGTCCGCGGTGACGGCCTGCCCGGGGTGGGCGTAGCGCACGGCGTTGGTGAGGATCACCGGCAGCCCGGCCTCACGTCCCACGGTGAGCATCCGCACGGCGTGACCGGTGCTGAGGGTACTGCCCTGCGGTGCCAGGTGGGTTGCGGTCTCCACAATGAGGCACCCCGCCGGTAGTACGCGCTTCCACGCGCGCAGGGCCGTGCGCGCGGCCCGGTACCGGCGCCGGACCAACAGTGATCCCACGTCCGAGTCCGGGCCCGTGAGCACCACCAGGCCGGGAGCTCCCCCGCCCGCGGCGCGGTGTACGTGGCGGGCGATCTGGTCGCGGGTCAGTCCGATGGGGTGGGCGCCATGGTGGTCGTGGCCCCGGTGGGCTGCGGACACCAACCGGCACAGTGCCGCGTACCCGGCCCCTCCGTTGCCACCGGTGGCCAGCACCACCACGCGCCCGATCACCCGGGGCGGCGGCGCAGTGCCGCGCCGGGGACGACCGTTCTGACCCTGCCGGCCGGTGGCGGCTCCAGCGCGTTTCCCCGACGACGCCGCTACCGGCCCCAGCAGCGCCAGGTCCACTCCCAGCACGGGAGCCACCCCGTGCTGTTGGCAGGCCAGCACGTGTTTGACCACCCCGTACAAGCCGTCCCGGTCCGTGCACGCCAGGATCTGCGCCCCGTGGGACGCCGCTACCTGGGCGAGCTCCTGGGGGCGAGCCACGCCGTAGTGCGCGCTGTAGGCGGTGGCCACGCGCAAATGAGGAAAACGCATACCTCATATTCGAAACTTTGTTCTATTAATGTCAAACCCCCTGGTCAGCCACGAGCCACCAGTGACCGGTGATCTCATGACGCACCAATTCCAGCGTGCGAGGTTCCACGGCCCCGCGTTGAGTCGCCTGGACGCGCCAGTGCTGCCGGTCCACCACGGACTGCCCGCTTTCCCGCGGAACCCTATCTTCCAGCTCCCACCAGCGGCGACGTTCATACCAGCGCTGCGGCGGGGCCGTGATGCGGTGCAGTCTGCCGCGAAACACCAGCTCGCACGGAGCTCCCGCTTCATCGCAGTGCACCTCGCAAGGCTGGCCCCAACCCTCGTCGAGCCGCACCGCGCCGTGCGTCTTGCTCCGCGTGAGGTCCGTATGTTCTACCGCAGTCAGTACCGTCATGACTCGTCCACCCTCCCGGTGTATTCGAAACTTTATTCGACTACCGTGAGAGTGCCAAGGGTCGCTGACACGCATAAGCGGAACATCCCGAAAGGCCCCGGAAAGCCCCGACGGCCACCACGATGCCCGGCGGCCGTGCCGTACGGAACGTCGTCGTACAAGGCGTCGTTGTACCGGCAGTCACAAAACTTCATCATTTACGGTGCTCAACGTTCGTATGGTTAGGTTCACGCCATAAGAATCACGAGTTCCGGTGCGAAGCCCTGGCTGGCCGGACGGCAACCCTCAGACGCTGTCGTGGGGTGCCCCAGGTGATGATTCGGCCCGCCGTCAGTTCCGGCGCGGGCAAGGACGGCGTCCGGCTCACCAGCACTGCTCCGTGACGCCCCGTCATGAGGAGTGTCATGGCCCCCACCACATCCCCGGTGCCCACGGTCACCGATTCATCACCCACCCGACAGGCCCGACCCGCCACGGATCACGCGCTCTCAAACGTAGGAGCGGCGGTGCGCGACAAGAAGCGCGTGCTCGCGGCGTCCTTCGTGGGCACGACCATCGAGTGGTACGACTTTTATTTGTACGGCGCCGCCGCCGCTCTGGTGTTCAGTCATTATTTCTTCCCGCAGGGTTCGGGCGTGGGGTCGATCATCGCCTCGTTCGCGACCTTTGCCATTGCGTTCTTCTTCCGTCCCCTGGGTGGCATCATTGCCGGGCACCTGGGTGACCGGATCGGCCGTAAGGCGTTGCTGGTCGCGTCCCTGTTGATCATGGGCGTGGCCACCACGGTGATTGGTCTGTTGCCGGGCTTCTCACAGATCGGCTGGTTCGCCGTGGCCCTGTTGGTCGCCTGCCGCATTGCGCAGGGGTTGTCCGCCGGCATGGAGTGGGGCGGTTCGGCGGTGCTCTCCGTGGAACACGCACCCAAGGGCCTGCGCGGGTTGTTCGGCTCCTTCACCCAGGTCGGTTCGGCCGCCGGTATGCTGCTGGCCACCTCGTTCTTCGCCGTGCTGCAGGGCCTCACCACCGCCGAGCAGTTCCAGGCCTGGGGCTGGCGCGTACCCTTCCTGTTCTCGGCCGTGCTCGTGATCATCGGCCTGATCATCCGCGCCGGCATTACGGACGCCGAGGAATTCCAGGAGGTCAGGCGCGAAAAGACCGCGGCGGCGTCGCCGGTGCGCGAAGTGCTCACCCAGCACACCCGCGGCGTGATCGTGTGCATTGGTCAGCGCATGATCCAGCCGGCCATTTTCTCCATCCTCACCGTCTACACGCTCACCTACGTGACCCAGCAACGCGGCGCGAGCCAGTGGGTCATGATTTCCATCCTGATCGCCGCCGCCGTGGGTCTGGTGGGCGGCCCGTTCTGGGGTTGGCTCTCGGACCGCGTGGGACGACGCCGCATGTCCGTGATCGCCGCCGCGGCCATTGGCGTGTTCGTGTGGCCGTACTTCTACTTCCTGGACCACGGGCCTCTCGTTCTCCTTCCGTTGGTGTACCTGATCGGCATGGCCGTGCTGCACGACAGCATTTACGGCCCCCAGGCCGCACTGTTCGCCGAGCAGTTCCCCACGCACCTGCGCTACTCCGGGGTGTCCCTGGGCTACCAAGTGGGCACCATCCTCTCCGGGGGCCTCACGCCCATGATTGCCGCGTGGCTCGTGGCCACCGGCGGCTCCCCCTGGTTGCTGTGCGGCTACCTGAGCCTGCTGGCCGTGATCTCCGTGGTCACCGGCCGCCTGGCCAAGGACACCGTGGTGGACGCACCGGAGACCGCCCAGTACTGACCCGGCACCACCCCGCACACGCCCCCGCACCACCCCGAAAGGACTCCTCGTGCCCCGCCCCTTGCTGCTCAACGCCTTCGAAATGCCCGTGCCCGTCCACCAGTCCCCCGGACTGTGGCGCCACCCCGAGGACCGGTCGCGCAATTACGCGCAGCTGTCCCACTGGGAACGGCAAGCACAGATCATCGAGAACGCGGGCTTCCACGGCCTGTTCCTGGCCGACGTCCTGGGACTGTACGACGTCTACGGGGGTTCGGCAGACGCCGCCCTGCGCGGTGGCGTGCAGGTGCCCCAGTTGGATCCGCTGATCCTGGCCCCGCTGCTCGCCAAGGCCACCACCACCCTCACTATCGGTGTGACCGCCTCCGTGACCTACGCGGCTCCCTACGATCTGGCCCGCCGTTTCTCCACCCTGGATGCGCTGACCGACGGGCGCATCGCCTGGAACGTGGTGACCTCCTATCAGGAGTCGGCGGCGCGTAACCTGGGTCTGGGTCAGCAGCTGCCCCACGACCAGCGCTACGACCGCGCCGACGAATACATGGACGTGGTCTACTCACTGTGGGAGGCCTCCTACGCGGACGATGCCTATGTCGCGGACGCGGCCAGCGGCGTCGTCGTGGACCCCGACAAGGTCCGGGGCGCGGGCCATTCCGGGGAGTACTTCGACGTTCAGGCGCCCGCCCTGGTTGCGCCCACCCCGCAGCGCACCCCGTTCCTGTTCCAGGCCGGCGCCTCCCCGCGCGGGCTGAAGTTCGCGGCCGAGCACGCGGAGGCCGTGTTCTTCTCCGGGCCCACTCCGGAGCAGGTCGCCACGTGGACCGCCGGTCTGCGCGAGGCCGCCGCCGGGTACGGGCGCGATCCCCGTTCGGTCAAGGTCTTCACCAACGCCGCGGTGGTCGTGGCCGAAACGTCCGAGGCCGCCCGCGAGCGCCTCGCGTCCTATCAGCAGTACGTGGACGTCGACGCCGCCCTCGCTCTGTTCGCCGGCTGGACCGGCGTGGACCTGTCCGAGGCGGATCCGGACGCCCCGCTCGAGCACGTGGAGACGGACGCGAACCGTTCGGCGCTGGCCTCGTTCACCAAACTGGATTCCGAGGGCGCGTGGACCCCGCGCCGGGTGGCGGAGTTCGTGGCCATTGGCGGGCGCGGTCCCGTGTTCGTGGGTTCCCCCGAGGAGATCGCCGACGAGCTGCAACGCTGGGTCGAGGTCGCGGACGTGGACGGCTTCAACATCAACGCGTGCGTTCGCCCGGCAGACTTCGAACGTTTCGGCCGGTTCGTCACGCCCGTGCTGCGCGAACGCGGTCTCCTTCCCGCCGACGCCGCCGCGTCCGCCGCCACCCACACGGCCCGCGAGGTCTTCGGCGGGGCCGGGCCGCGGCTGCGCGAGGACCATCCGGGGGCAACGTTCCGGAGCTGACTGACTTCTTGTCCGGGAAATCCCAAGAACTCGACGGGCTCTTGGGATTTTCCCGTGCCCTCAAGGGTCACCGTGGTTTCGCGGCCTTGGAACTAGCTCGGCTCGCTGACCTCCTCCACGTGGACATCCACTTTCTGATCACGGGTGAGCCAAATCCTCGTGATGTACTCATCGCGGCACGCCATAGTTATGACCATGTCACTGGCCGTCGCTCCGTTCCCGGTGAGGAAACAGACCGGCAGGACCTGCAAGACGTCGTCCAGTTATATCGGCAGGCCGAGCCCGTTCACTTGCCCACCACGCAATTGCCAGCCGATGTTGCCAAGACACGGGAGCGGCTCGGCCCGGATTTCGTTCAGCCGTTTGCCACTCGCCTCGAGGCCATGAACATCGACGTCGTGCGCCTCACCGGGCTCTCGACCGCGTACTCCTTCACCGTCAACGACCGTGCAGTGATTGTGCTCGGAACTTCGGGTCAGTGGTTCCGGGACAACTGGTCCCTGGCTCACGAGCTCGGGCATCTGGTACTCAGACACGGTGATTTGAGTCAAAGCGAAGACTTACGTCGCACGGCGGAAGTACAGGCCAATGCATTCGCGGCGGAGCTTCTGCTCCCGGAAGCCGAAATCCGCGGGCTGGACTGGAAATCTGTTTCCGCCCCGGAACTGGCGGAGCGGCTCTGGGTCTTTGGCGTGTCCACAGAAGCGCTCGCTCTCCTGCGCTCGGTTCAGCAGAACTATCCGAGCTCCTCGCAGCTGCACGTTCGCGGGAGGACTTTAAGAAATGGCTCGCAGGCTAGAAGATCCTCCGGAGCGTGATGTGTCCGGGGGATCTTCTAGCCTGCGTCCGCTCACAATCAGCGTTGCGCGGGTAACACATACCTCCCGGTCTTATCGGTGGCCAGCGCAAGGGACGAGATGTACTGCTTGGATCCGTCCGGGGCCAGTTCATTGGAGAGCAGCATGTCCGGGCGCTCGAACTCCATGCCGGTCACATGGCAGGTGAGTGTCACGTCCGAAGGGTTGCCATCCGCGTCAACCATGGGCAAGTCGATTCCGTCATCATCGCGCCGTAGGTAGTACCGCCCCTGAGTCAGCACGGCCATGACGGGGGTGGCAATGATCGCTATCAGCACCGCAAAGATCGGCGAATAGGGCGCCACCGTCGGACCAAAAGCACCGAAGAACATAGCGATGGAAACACCCGCCGAGAGCGCCAACGACGTCACGCCCACGGGGTTCCAGTTGTAAAGCATTCCGCGGCGGAATTCCGGGTACTTGGGGGAAAGCTTGAGGATGTATTTATTGACCACGATGTCCGTGGCAACCGTGACGATCCACGCCATTGCGCAATTAGCGTAGAAGCCCAGGATGGTGTTGAGGAAGTCGAACATGTTGAGTTCCATCAACGCCAGGGCGATGGCCAAGTTGACCACCACGAAGACCATGCGGCCCGGGTAGGTACGAGTGACCCGGGTGAATGAATTGGTCCAGGCGAGGGAGCCGGAGTACGCATTGGTCACGTTGATCTTGACCTGAGAGATGACCACCAGGATCACCGCGAGGGTCATGGCCAGCCACGCGGGCATCATGTCCCGGTAGACACCCAAGAATTGGTGAACCGGTTCATTGGCGGTGGCAGAGGCTGCCGGGTCCAATGTCGCAATTAAGTACACCGTGATGAACAGACCGGTGATCTGCTTGATCGCGCCGAAGATCACCCACCCGGGGCCGGCCAGGATCACGGCACGCCACCACGCCACACGGTTCTCGCCGGTCTTGGGCGGCATGAACCTCAAGTAGTCGATCTGCTCGGCGATCTGAGCGATCAGGGACAAGCACACGCCGGCCGCCAACATGACGGACGCGAAGCTTACTCCGGCACCGGCGCCTGATTCGCCTTGATACGCGAAGAAACTCCCCACCGAATCGGGGTTGGCCAGAACCAGATATCCCACGGGAATCACCATGAGCACGAGCCACAGCGGGGTGGTCCAGACCTGCAGTGTTGCCAAGGTCTTCATGCCGTAGATGACCAACGGGATGATCAGCAGGGTGGAAAGGGCGTAGCCAATAGGTTTGGGGATACCCAGTCCGAGTTCCAGGCCCTGCGCCATGATGGAGCCTTCCAGGGCGAAGAAGATGAATGTGAAGGTCGCAAAGATCACGTTGGTGATCACGGACCCGTGGTACCCGAATCCCGAACCGCGGGTAATGAGGTCCAGGTCAATGTTGTAGCGCGCCGCGTAGTACGCCAAGGGAAACCCGGTGACAAAGATGATGAATGCGGCCACGGCAATTCCCAACAGGGCATTGGTGGTTCCGTGCGCAATTCCAATATTGGCGCCAATGGAAAAGTCCGCCAAGTAGGCGATCCCGCCGAGTGCACTCGTTGCAACAACACCGGCACCCCATTTCCGGTAGGAACGCGGTGCGAAGCGAAGGGTGTAGTCCTCCAGGCTCTCGCGCGTGGCCGCTCGTGCGTCCGCGGTGGAGCCGGGTGAGACGCTGGTTGTCGATCCTTCGTGGTCCGGATGTGTCCGAGTATCTAACGACATGTTTTCGATCTTTCTTCTGAGCAGCTCAGGGAGCTGAAAGATGCGTGATGGTCCGGTGGAAGGCTCTGTGTTCGACCAACTGCGAATCCATGAGTCGCCGGCCCATGTTGTGCACCCAACCGGCGGCCCCAGAAGAACTATGGCCCCGGATTATTTCCGGGAAGTTTTCTATCGACGACACTTCTGTGTCAGGAAAAGCCAAACGTGTAACGATTAAAAGAAGGGCCGCCGCCGAATTTTCGGCTGCGACCCTTCAACGCGCCCGATACGTCCGTGGGCATCACCTCGGGTGAGCTCATCCCTCGAACAACTGCTGCCCCACGTAAGCACCGGGTTCATTCGAAACACCGGGCGGCACGGCGAACAGCCCGGAACCGGTGTGGCGCAGGTACTCGCTCAGCGCATCCTGGCGGGCCAGTGTGTTCTGGATCGGCACGTAGCCGGTGCGGGGGTCGTTGACCATGGCAATGAAGAACAGTCCCGCATCCATGTTCCCCAGCCGATCCGTACCGTCCGCGTAGTTGTACCCGCGGCGCAGCATCTGGACACCGTTGTTGGTTTGGGGGTGCGCCAAGCGCACGTGGGAATCGGTGGGAATGATCGGCTGATTTCCCGCGCCTTCCATTGCGAAGTCCGGCGCGGTGAACTCCTCACCCCCGGACAGCGGCGCGCCCGTGCCCTTGGTGCGGCCAATGATGTTCTCCTGGCCCATGAGTGATTCGCGGTCCCAGGTTTCCATGATCATGCGGATCCGCCGGGCCACCAGGTAGGTACCGCCGTCCATCCAGGACCCGTCGCGGACCCACAGGTGATCATCGAGCAGCTGCGGGTCCTCGGCCTTGAGGTTGGCGGTGCCGTCCTTGAACCCGAACAGGTTGCGCGCGGTGTTCTGGGTCTTGGACGTGGACGAGGTCCGCCCGAATCCCAGTTGCATCCAGCGCGTGGACACGATTCCGAATCCCATGCGCACCAGGTTGTGCACGGCGTGAACGGCCACTTGCGGGTCATCGGCGCACGCCTGGATGCACAGGTCTCCCCCGCTGCGCGCCGGATCCAGCGTGTCACCGGGAAAGTGCGGCAGTTCGATGAGCGCCTCGGGCATGTGCTCACGCAGTCCGAAACGGTCCTTGTCGTGCTCGTCCACGAACAGCGAGCGCCCGAATCCAATGGTGACCGTCAGGTGCCCCGCGGACAGGTCGTGGGCCTCACCGGTGTCCTGCGGCGGGGCGTACTGGGAGCCGCCGTCGAATCCCGTGTCGGTGACGTCCAGGCCCTGGGTGATGCGCGCGCACGCTGCGCTCCATTGGGTGAGCAGGTCCACGAGTTCGGCGCGGTCTTCGGTGAGTACGTTGAGCGCGGCGAAACACAAGCGGTCCTGGGCGGGGGTCACGATCCCGGCTTGGTGGTCGCCGAAATAGTCGACGACGTCGCTGTGGGCCTCGCCGTTGACGGTGTCCTGGATCGCGGCGGCCGCGGGTCGTCCGAACCAGCCGAGCCCCGCGCCCACCGCCACGGCACCGGCTCCGGTGCCGAACAGGGCGCGACGGCTCACGCCCTGTTTCGCACCCGACCGCTCCGGCCTGTCGGACCGGTCGGGCTGATCTCCCGATCCGGGCTGCTCCGGGGGTTCGGGGTGTTCTGCGCGGTGATTCATGGATTACTCGACGACCTTTTCCGTGACCATGGACAGGGGTTCGGACAGGGCGTTCACGGCATCCGAGAGTTCCTTGACCTGCTCCTGGCTCAGCTCGTCGTAGTAGGCAAAGCCATCGCCCTCCTTGTGCTGATCCAGCAGTTCTTGCAGGTCGCTGAAGCGGGTGTCCAGCGTCGTGTTCAACTCGGCGTCTCGCTTGTCGAGCAGCGGGGACAGATTTTCGTAGGCAATGCGTGCGCCGTCCACGTTGGCCTGGAAATCCCACAGGTCCGTGTGGGACCAGATTTCCTCTTCGCCGGTGACCTTGCCCGTGGCGACCTCGTCGAGCAGTTCCTTGGCCCCGTTGGACAGCTGGTCCGCCGTGAAGCTCAGGTCGCGGGTGCGGTCGTAGAGCACTCGGGTATCGGCCACCAGCTGGTCGGCGTACTTCTGCCGGTCGGCCTGGCTCAGCTCCTGGTACCCCTCGGCCGGGGGCCACAGGTCCTTCTCGATCCGGTGCCACCCCGTCCAGTCCTGGCCTTCTTCCAGGTCCGCTTCACGCAGGTCCAGTTTGGGGTCCAGGTCCCCGAAGGATTCGGCCACGGGTTCCACGCGCTCCCAGTGCATGCGCACCGGCGCGTACATCTCCCGGGCCTTCTCAGCGTCCCCGGCCGCATATGCTGTGGCGAACTCCTCCGTGCCCGTCATCAGCTGCTCGGTCTGGTCTTTGACGTACGCCGCGTACTGGGTGGTGGCCTGGTCCTTGAGCTGCGAGTCCTCGGCGTTGACCTCGGCACCACCCTCGCCCTCGGTCACGGTGAATTCATTGCGGATACCCTCGCCGACCATGCCGGGCTTACATGCCGTGAAGTACTGGCCCTGCGGTGCGGACACGGTCAGCGTGCGGTTGAGCCCGGGTGCGATGTTCTCCACCTCGCCCACAATGCGCAGGCCGTCCTCGCCCAGCAGATAGAACTCGGTCACTTTCGAGCCCTCATTGGTCACATCGAAACGCAGGGTTCCGGCGGGGGCCTCTTCGACGCCGACGTCGCATTGGTCGTCGGTGCTCGAGACGGCGATCGCGCCGTTCTCCCCACCCTGGTCGTTGGGTTGGCACGCGGCCAACGTGAACATCAGGCCCACGGCGGTCACGGCGGCGGGGAGGCGGGTGGAGACGGAGCGCATGGGTGGTCCTTAGGAATTCAGTGCCCCGGGGACGGGTGCATCAGGGAAGTAGAGGTCATGACGGTTCAGGCGGAGGCCGAGGTGCTGGCGACCGAGGCCGAGGAGGAAACCGGCGGCGGCGTCGGCTTTCTCCTGGCCGAGCGGGACCGGGTGATGAACAGCGGCATGACCGTGAGCACGTAGGCCCACCACACGCCGAATTCAAGCCACGTGGTGGCCGGTGAAAAGTTGAACACGCCCTTGAGGAGCACGCCGTACCAGCTGGTGGGTGGGATCTGCTCGGAGACGTCGAAAGCCAGGGAGTTCAGCCCGGGCAGCACGCCGGCCTCCTGGAGATCGTGGAAACCGTACGCCAGTACACCCGCCGCAATGAGAACCAGAAAACCGCCGGTCCAGCGGAAGAACGTGGAGAGGTTGAGCTTGAGGAGCCCACGCGTGATGAGCCAGGCCAGGGCAATGGACACCAGGATGCCCGCGAGCGCCGCGAGCGTCGGGGCGAAGATCCCACCGGCTTCCCCGGTGGCTCGAGTGGCGGCCCAGAGGAACAGAGCTGTTTCCAGGCCTTCCCGCCCCACGGCAAAGGCGCCCAGCAGGATCAATCCCACGGCGGAGCCTCGGAGAGCAACATCGGCGCGGGATTCCAGCTCGCGTTTGAGCCCCCGGGACGCGCTGGCCATCCAGAAGATCATCCACGTCACGAAACCCACGGCCACGATGGAGAGGGTTCCGCCAATGATTTCCTGGGCTTCGAAGGTCAGGGTGGACGGGCCGAACGTCAGGAGCGCACCGAAGGCCAGCGAGATCGCGACGGCAACGGCAATGCCGATCCACAATCGACGCACCGCGAACCGCTGCCCCGTGCGTTTGAGGTATCCGATGAGGATCGCGACGATCAGCGCGGCCTCGAGGCCCTCGCGCAGACCGATCAGAAATGTCTGGAGCATTCGACTGTCTTTCACTCATGAGGTTAGGTGAGGCTAACCTGAACACAGTGAAGTTAGCACAGTGCCTGCCGGTACAGAACATTCCGGGCCGAGAATTTTTGGGCCGCGCTCAGTGCGTCGCTGTGTGACGCGAACAACACAGGTCAGCGGGCATCCGGTCACATGGTCAAGCCGCCGCTGACGGAAATCGCCTGCCCCGTGATGTACGCGGAGCCTTCGCTGAGCAGGAATCCGACGGTCGCGGCGATTTCCTGGGGCTGACCGAGCCTGCGCGCCGGGATGCCCTTGGCCATGCCCGAGAACACCTTGCCCGTCAGCCCTTCGGTTTCCGCGGCGTGACGATACATTTCCGTGTCGGTCGGTCCCGGGCACACGGCATTGACGGTCACCGGCACGGTCGCGTTTTCGCGAGCCACCGACTTGACCATGCCCAACACGCCGGCGCGCGCCGCCGACGACGCCGCGTCACCCATCGAGCCCGCCTTGGCGCTGTCCGAGGCCACCACCACGATGCCCGCGCGCCGCCCGTTGCTCCCGGAGTGACGGAGGAAGGGCAGGGCGTGGCGGACCAGGGACATCACGCCCACCAGTTCGGTCTCGATGATGTCCCGCGCCCACCCGGCCTGGGTCTCGTGCAGCGGTGCGAGGTCGTGGCGGTGCCCCGCGGTGACCACCAGGGCATCCAGACCGCCCAGGATGTCCGCCGCGCGGGCGACACCCCACTCCACGGCACCCTCGTCGGTGATGTCCAGGGTGAGGTGGCCCATCACGAGGCCCAGCTCGTCCTGGGGGTCCTCGAAGGGTCCCCCCATGCGCACGTTCCTGCCCGCGACCACCACGCGCGCGTCCTCGGTGACCAGGTGCTCCACCGTTGCGGTACCGATGCCGCCGGCTCCGACCACCAGAATCCTCTGACCCGCGTGCTGACCCACACTCATACCCGTTCCCCCTACTGACCCGTGAATCTCGGTGCGCGTTTCTCCAAGAAGGCCCCCGCGCCTTCGGCTTTGTCCTCGCTTTGGTACAGCAACGACTGTGCCAGGCGTTCAATGATCTGCCCGGTGGCCTGATCCGCATCCGCACCGTGCCTGATGACCAGCTTGGCCAGGCGGATGGCCAACGGGCCCCGGGCGGTGATTCCCAACAGCGTGTCCCGTGCCGTGTTGAGCAACTCGCCCGGTTCGGTGACGCGCGTGACGAGCCCCATCTGCAGGGCCTCCTCCGCCGGTACGAACCGTCCGGAGAGAATCATGTCCACGGCCCGGCCGCGCCCCACCAGCCGTGTGAGGCGTTGCGTACCACCGGCTCCGGGGAGCACTCCGAGCGCCGTTTCGGGCAGGCCGATCTGGGCCGTGGTCGAGGCAATGCGCAGATCACACGCCATGGCCAGTTCACAACCGCCGCCCAGGGCGTAACCATTGATTGCGGCGAGGGTGGGTCGCGGGAAGTTCTCAATGCGGTCGTAGAGCTTCTGCATGGCGGCGGTGAGTCCGTCCACGGCGGTGTAGTTGACCAGACCGGAGATGTCCGCGCCCGCAATGAAGGCCTTCTCCCCCGCCCCGGTGAAGATGATGCCCTGCACGGCGTGGTCCGATTCGGCGTCGCCGAGCACCTCCCCGATCTCGGTGAGGACCTCCGCGTTGAGGGCGTTGCGCACCTCGGGGCGGTTGATCGTGACGGTCAACAATCCGTCGGTGAGGTCGGTGGTGAGAAGTTCGGTGCTCATGCCTGGTCCTCCGTGAAGCGCTCGCGCAGGTGGTATTTCTGGATCTTGCCGGACGGGGTGCGCGGGAAGTCCGCCAATATCTCCACGCGTTCGGGCCAATAGGACTTGGCCACACCCTTCTCGTCCAGGAACGCCCGGATGGCCTCGAGCGTCAGGGGCGCGGCGTCGTCGTTCAGCACCACGGCGGCGCAGGCGATCTCCTGGAGGCGCACGTGGGGCGCGCCCACGACCGCCACGGAGGCGATGTCCGGGTGCTCATGCAAAACGTTCTCCAAGTAGGCGACCGGGATGTTCTCGCCGCCGCGGATGATCAGGTCCTTGGAGCGTCCCGCAATGGTCAGGTAGCCGTCCTCGTCGAGGGTGGCCAGGTCACCAGTGTCGAACCATTCGCCGTCGAAGTCCTCACGGGTCTTGTCCAGCTGGCCCAGGTACCCCACGAAGAGGGAGGGTCCGCGCACCCACAGCTTGCCCTCGGAACCGGCCGGCAGTGTTGTGCCGTCCAGGTCTGTGATCCGCACGTCGATCCCGCGCACGGGCCGGCCGTCCGTGGAGGTGATCTTCTCGATCGGATCGCTCGGGTGCCCGCACGTGGACAGCGCGCACTCGGTCTGACCCCAGCCGCCCAATACGGACAGCCCGGGAATCTCCTCGCGGGCGTTGCGCAACAGCACCCGCGGGATCGGTGCGCCCATGCAGCAGAACCGTTGCAGGGAGGACACATCGTGATCGGCCAGGTTCGAGGCGTCCAAGAGGTCATGCAGGAACGGGGTGGCACCGGAGGTGTGGGTGATGCCGTGCTCGGCAATCAGTTCCACGAACGTCTCCTTGTGCCACACGTCCTGGAACACGCCCTTGGCCCCGAGCAGGATGGGAAGTTCCACGCCGAACAGGTAGCCGGTGAGGTGGCCGAAGGTCGAGGCCATGTGAATCACGTCCCGGTGGTCCATGCCCATGCGATCCGGCCAGGGCAGACCGGCGGCGCACACCGTGTTGTGCGTGTGCATCACACCCTTGGGCCGCCCGGTGGTACCGGAGGTGAACATCAGCAGGGCCACGTCGTTCGCCTCGGGACGGCGCTCGGCCAGTTTCTCCGGGGAGCCCTGTGCTTCCCAGCCGGTGGCGATGAACTCGTCCCATGCGATCTCGCCGCGCTCAAGGGCCGGCGGGTTGGCGGGGTCCTGGGCGAGCACCAGCACGCGCGCCGGGTCCTGCTGTCCGCCCACCATGCGGCGGGCCAGAGCCAGGTGGTCGTAGCCTCGGAAGGACTCGGGCACCACCAGGATCCGGGTGTTGGCGCGCTCCATCATGAACGAGATCTCCCGGTCACGGTAAATGGGGATCAGCGGGTTGGTCACCGCGCCGATCCGCACGGCGGCCAGGTGGAGAATCACCCATTCCTTCCAGTTGGGCAGCTGCAACGAGATCACGTCACCGCGGCCCAGGCCCAGGTGGATCAGGCCGTGCGCGGTGCGCTCCACCCGTTGGGCCAGTTCGCCGTAGGTCAGTGACCCGCGGGAATCCACGGAGGCCACGGCGTTCGGGTCACGTTCCACGGCCCGGTCCAAGTGGTCGGTGAGAATCCGGCCGTCCCAGTAACCGGCCTGGGTGTTGTGATCGATGATGTCCTGGGTCAGGAGGGTTTCATACGTGGTCATGACGGGTGCTCCTTTGCACGCTGGGACGGTTCGCGCTCGGCAGCCGCGGGGGCTGTGCGCGGCGTCAGATCATGGTGAGACCACCGCTGACGGACAGCGTCTGGCCGGTGATGTAGTTGGACCGCGGGGAGGCCATGAAGGCCACGGCGTTGGCCAAATCCTCCGGTTGGGCCAGGCGACGCAGCGGAATGGCGCGCTCGAGGGACTCGCGCAGCTTCGGGTTCTCTTTACCGATCTCTTCGAACAGGGGCGTATCGGCCGGGCCCGGGCACACGGCATTGACCGTCACCCCGTAGCGGGCCAGTTCGCGCGCCATTGTCTTGGAGAAGGCAATCAGACCGCCCTTGCACGCGGAATAGACGGCCTCGCCCGAGGAACCCACGCGGGCGGCGTCGGAACCAATATTGATCACGGTGCCCGAGCCCTGGTCCTTCATCACGCTCATCACCGCGTGACTCATGGTCAGGGTGCCCATCAGGTTGATACCGATGACCCGTTCCCAGGTCTCGGGGGTGCTGTCCAGGAACGGGCCCACCTTGTCCCAGCCGGCGTTGTTGACCAGCACGTCAATGGATCCCCAGGTGTCGAGCACGTGCGCAACGAGGGCGGCGACGTCGTCGGGGCTGGTGATGTCGGCGCGCACCCCCACGGCCTGCTCGCCGATGCGCTCGGCGGTGGCGTTCGCGGTCTCTTCGTTGAGATCGGCAATGACCACGCGTAGCCCGTCCTGGGCGAGACGCTCGGCAATGGCCGCGCCGATGCCCTGACCGGCGCCGGTCACAATGGCCACGCGGGGGGTGGTGGTTTCTGAAGTCTGAGCGGTCATGATGTGAGGTCCTTTCCTCGGTGTGCAGCGGTGGGACCCGAGTTACGGGGCGAACTGTCGGCCGGCGGATTGCCGCGCAATGATGAGCTTCATGATCTGGGCGGTGCCGTCCCCGATCTGGAGACCGAGCACGTCACGCATGCGCTGCTCAATGGGCTTGTCCGTGCGATACCCGAACTGACCGTGCAACAACAGACACTGGGTGATGGCGTCGTGCGAGACCTTGGGGGCCCACCACTTGCACATGGCGGCTTCCTTGGTGTGCTTTTGACCCGTGTCCTTCAGGTGAAGGGTTCGCAGGCACAGCAGGCGTGCAGCGGTGAGCTGAGTTTCCGCTTCCGCCAGTGGGAAGGACACGCCCTGGAACTTGGACAGCGGCTGGTCGAAGGCCTGGCGGTGACTGACGTAATCCCAGGTTTCCTCGACCGTGACCTCCGCGGTCCCCAGGCACTGCAAGCCGATCAGGGCACGGGAGAAGTCGAAACCCTGCATCACCTGGGTGAAGCCGGCGCCCTCGGTCCCCAGCAGATTCGAGGCCGGTACGCGCACGCCGTCGCAGTGAATCAGGCCCCGTTCCACGGCGCGAGTGCCGGCGTCCTCCACCGGTTCGATCCGCACGCCGGGGCTGTCCATGTCCAGGAGGAACGCGCTGATGCCCCGGCCCCTGCCGGCCTCGGGATCGGTCCGGGCGAACAGAACCGTGGCCTCCGCCTGGGTCGCGAACGACATGGACTTCACGCCGTCGATGACCCAGGAGTCACCCTCCTTACGCGCGGTCATGCGCGGGTTGCCGGCGTCCGAACCGGCATCCGGTTCGGACAGCCCGATCCCCACAATGGCCTCACCGCTCGTGATCCGCGGAACGTACTTCCCGGCAATTTCCGCAGTGGCGTTGCTGGCCAGGATCTGGCCCACCAGCGAACCCACGACCTGCAGGTATCCCACGTTGAAGTCACCGCGGGCGATTTGTTCCACGATCAGCCCGGAGGTCAGGCGAGGAAGGTCGCGGCCACCGTACGCGGACGGCAGCTCGGGGCCGATCAGGCCCAGGGCGCCGATCTCTCGGCGCAATTCCGGTTCGATCCGACGAGCCGTTTCGCGTTCGCGGTAGCCCGCGGCCAGTTTCTCGTGGAGCCCGCTGGCTGCGGCCACCAGTTCCTCCTGGGCCGGGCTGAGGGTCATCTCCATGGTGCGGACTCCTGGGTCTCACGTGCGGTTGTCGTTGTCACGATGGCTTCCTGAACCGGCGCGGCTCAGTGGCTGATCACGTGGCTGTTGAAGTCGGGCATGCGTTTCTCGGCAAAGGCTGCGGCACCCTCCCGGCCCTCCGGGGATTCGGTGAACAGGTCCAGCCCCGACATCGCCAGGTTGGACAGCCCCGCCTGGTGGTCGGTGTCCGCGTTGAAGGACTGCTTGAGGAAGCGCAGTGCCGTGGGTGACTTCTCCGCGATTTCCGCGGCCCAGGCTGTGGCCTCCTCCAAGAGCTGGTCGGGTGCCACCACCGCGTTGACCAGACCCCAGCGTTCGGCGGTGTGGGCGTCGTACTGGCGGCACAGGTACCAGATCTCTCGGGCGCGCTTCTCCCCCACCACGCGAGCCAGGTAGGCGGAGCCGAAACCGGCATCGAAGGAGCCGACCTTGGGTCCGGACTGGCCGAAGCGCGCCGTGGCCGAGGCGATCGTCAGGTCACAGATCACGTGCAGCACGTGGCCGCCGCCGATGGCCAGCCCGTTGACCGCCGCAATCACGGGTTTGGGAATGTCCCGAATGGTCTTGTGCAGGTTGCCGATCTCGAACATCCCGGACGGGGAAGGCCCGTAGTCACCGGTTTCCGCGCGCTGTTTGACGTCGCCGCCGGTGCAGAAGGCCTTGTCCCCCGCACCCGTGAGAATCACGGCCTGCACGCCACGATCCGCCCACGCCAACCGGAACGCCGTGATCAGTTCATGCACGGTCTGGGCGCGGAACGCGTTGTAGCGCTGCGGGCGGTTCATGGTGATCACGGCGGTGGGGCCATTGATCTCGTACAGGATGTCCTCGAACTCGGGAGCGGCGGGCGCGGTGGGTTCTACGGTCCTGGCTCAGTCCTCTTTCGCGGTGAGGTAACGGGAGTACTCGATGTGATGGTCGGGGGTCAGCGCGGCGGAGAGCACGAGCGCCAACTGCCCGCGGATGTAGCTGTCCACGGTGTGCTGGGGCTGGAAGTACCAGGACTTCAAGGCCCATCCGTGGGCGAGCAGCACCAGGTTGTAGGCGAACAAGTCAACGTCCACGGGGGCGAAGAGTCCTGCCTCCACGGCTTCCTGTGTGGCCCGGCCGAGGGGTTGCACCGAGCCCATTTCCAGGTCCTTGATGAGCGTGCGGTTCTCGGCGGACAGCCTGCTGCTCTCGCGGTAGGTGATCACGGCGGCCTCGCTGTTCTCGGCAATCACCCGGCAGTACGCGTCGAATCCGGCGGCCACTTGATCCACGGGGTCTTCCCCCGCAGCGAGAATCGCCGCCGGCACGCGGGCCTCAATGTCCTCGAGCACCCCCACGATCACGCTGCGCAGCACGTCTTCCTTGTTCGCGAAGTACCGATAGATCAGCCCCACACTCACGCCGGCTTCCTGCGCGACGCTCTGCATGGACATCTGTTCGCTGCCCTTGCCCTGCAGCACCGTCACGGCCGCCGCCAACAATTGACGACGCCGCGCTCGGGTCCTCGCGTCGCGGGCCGCCGCGACGGGTTCGGCGGCGGAAACCTGGATAGGTGAATCTGTATTCATTAGTGGTGAATCTAGATTCACTTTTTGGGCGCGTCAAGGCCGGGAGGGAAAAATCGGGCACATATTTGCCGCCCCTCCGCGAGAGAGGCCACCGGAACAGGCCCCCGCCCGGCGACGGTCAGGCGCGCACGAGCGCGGGCACCAGCCGAACCATGGCCACCATGACCAGCAGCTCCACCAGTGTTTGGGTGACCACCACGAGCGGGGCCACGTCCAACGCCGCGGGCAGCGCGAGAGCCAGCGGCAGGATCACCAGGGAATTGCGCGTGACACCGGAGAAGACGAGCGCGCGTCTCCCGGCGACGTCGTACACGCCGCGTCGGCCCACCCACTGCCCCAGGCAGAACATGATGAGCGCGAACGCGACGAACAACGGGATCACCACCAGCAAGGCCGACAGCTGCGCACCGACCCCGGCGATTTGTGACGCAACCACCACGGCCAGGGTGAGCATCATGAGCGGGACCATGGCGGCCTGTGCGGCGGCGTCCAGCATGCGACCCGCGCGCGTGCGGGCCGCCAGCTGGGTCAGAATCGCGGCGCCCAGGGGTAGCACGATCAAGACAATGAACGCTTTGAAAAACGGCCCGAACTCGACCACCGAGACCACGTCCGAACCGGCCATCAGCCCCAGGTAGACCGGCAACAGGAGCATCTGGGCGAGCATGAGCACCGGGGAGGCCGCGAGGAGGCGGTCGTGCGCACCGCCGGCCAGGCCCGTGAAGACCATGACGTAATCCACGCACGGACACAGCAACACCAATAGGACACCCGCCAACACGGCTTGATCGTGGGCGACAACGCGCGACAGGCCGAACACCACGAGCGGGACCAGCGCAAAATTGAGCCACAGCGTGGCCCTCAGGAATGCCCAGTCCCGAAAGACTTCACCCAGCCGAGTGAACGGAATGCCCAGGAAGGTCGCATACAGTAACAAGGCGAGCACGGGATTGATCAGAGTTTCCGCAGGCGCCGCGATCTCGGGCACCGTCAGGCCGGCGATCACGGCGAGCCCGATGGACCCCACGTAGAGGGCAACCTGATGCCGCTCGAGCCACTGAATCATTCGGTCCAGGGTAGTTCACACAGCTCGGACCTGGATCAACCCGATATGCAGGGAGCTCCCCGCCCGATGGAACGAGGAGCTCCCAGGGAAGTTCTTGATCAGTTATTGCTCCTTGATCAATGACAGCTCGAATTCCAGGCTGATCTTGTCGCTGACCAGCACCCCGCCGGAATCCAAGGGGGTGTTCCAGGAGACGCCCCAGTCCTTGCGGTCGATGCGACGCCCGCCTTCGAGGCCGGCACGCAGGCCACCGGTGTGATCGGTGTCGATACCCAGGAGCTCCATGGGGATGGTGACCGGGCGTGTGATGCCGCGGATGACCAAGTCACCGGAAATGATGAACTGCGACTCGTCCACTTCGTCCACCCCTGTGGACCTGAAGACGATCTCGGGGTGATTTTCCGCGTCGAAGAAGTCAGCACTGCGCAGGTGCTGATCACGTTGGCTGTTGCGGGTATCAACGCTCTGGACCTTGAGCTTGACTTCCACCGTGGAATTGTTCCAGTTCTCGGTATCCAAGTGGGCGTGACCTTCAACCTCGTTGAAAGCACCACGCACTCGAGTCACCATCGCGTGGCGGGTGGAAAACCCGAACCGCGAGTGCGACGGGTCGATGGACCAGTCGCCGTTCAATGCCGAATCAGTAGCCAAAAAGGACACCCCCATGTCAGGACCAGCTGAGCCGTGGTACGTGCGCCTCAGTAGCCGTTCAACTCTCAACCCCTGTAGTTATACGCCATGTCGCTGAGACTACTCAGACCCTCGGCCCAAAGTATTCGACAGCAATTATCCTGGACGGGACCCTGCGGGTCAGCTGCGGCACCTTCATACGGAACTCGAATCTCCCTCCTGAAGATAGGGTGGAATCCATGGGCTGGCAGTACTGGACGGAATCGGCAGGCACGGGCACGTGGCGGGAGGTGCCCGAACCCCACGCTGACATCACCGCGGGTGAGCTGCGGGTTCGTACCGTGGCCACAGCCGTTTCTCGCGGCACGGAAACCCTGGTTCACACCGGACACGTTCCGGCGTCCATTGCGCACCTGATGAGGGCACCCAAGCAACTGGGTGACTTCCCCTTCCCCGTGTCCTACGGGTATCTGGGTGTGGGTGTCGTCGACGAGGGCCCCACGGACTGGCTGGGTGCACGGGTGTTCGGGTTGTTGCCGCACCACACCCATCACGTGGTCACCACGGAGGACGTCCAGCGCATTCCCGACGACGTCCCCGACCACCGAGCGTTACTGGCCGGCGCGGCCGAGACCGGTTTGAACATCCTCTGGCAGGTGCCCCCGCGCATCGCGGACCGGGTCGCCATCATCGGCGCCGGCATGATCGGCACCGCCGCGGCGCTGCTGGCCTCCGGAATGGCGCTGGATCGTCTCGAAGTCCTGGAAACCAATCCGCAGCGCCGCCGGCTGCTGACATCTCTGGGTCTCACCGCCGTGGACCCGAGCGACGCCGCTCCGGACAACGACATCGTCATCCATACCTCCGGCACCGAACAGGGCCTGGCACGGGCCTTGGAGATCACCGGCGATGACGGCACGGTGGTCGAGGCCTCGTGGTTCGGTTCCCGCGCCCCCGCGGTCCCCCTGGGCGCGGACTTTCACGCCCGGCGGCTGGCCATCGTGGCCAGCCAGGTGGGTCAGGTCGCCGAGGGCCAGCGCGCTCGACGCACGCGCGCCGAGCGACTCCGGACAGCCCTGCGTGCCCTGCGCGATGACCGCTTAGACGCGCTGCTGACCGGCGCATCTGCCCGGCAGGAACTCCCCGAGGTCATGGACCGGATCACCGCAGACACCGACCTGGCCCGCACCACCCTCTGTCACGTGCTGACCTACTGAGCGGCCCACCGGAACAGACACCACCCGGACCACCCCATCCACCCGAGCAGGAGAACCATGTACAGCCTCACCGTCAACGACCACGTGATGATCGCCCACAGCCTGCCCAACGAATTCTTCGGGCCGGCCCAGGGAATGCACGGCGCGACCCTCACGGTGGAGGCCACCTTCACCCGCGCCGAACTGGACGAGCACGCCGTGGTCCTGGACATCGGCCAGGCCATGGACATGCTTGATCAGGCGCTGTCCCCCCTGCGATACGCCAACCTGGACGAGCACCCGGCCTTCGCGGGCAAGCTCTCCACCACCGAGGCCACCGCGCAGTACATCGGGCACCGGCTGGCCGACTCCCTGAGTGATCGACCGGATATTGGAATCACCGTGACCCTCACCGAGAACCCCCGCGCCAAGGTCGCCTACACCGTGCCCGGGCGCCCATGACCGTACTCATCGAACCGGATCTCGGGCGGGTCAGCGGCGGGCTGCGCTACAACCGCTTCGTGGCCGACGCCGCGCACGGCGCCATCACGCGTCATGCCCTTCCCGGGACGTGGCCCGATCCGTCTGCCCGGGACGACGCCGCTCTGCGTCACCTGGCCGCGCGCTTCGCTGAACCGGTCATCGTGGACGGTCTGATCGGGTGCAGCCTGAGCAAACCGCTCACGGTGGCGGTGCCGGTCGTCCAGCTCGTGCACGCCCCCTTGGCCGTGGCGAACCCGGCCGCGCAGGAGCGCGAGCGGGCGAACCTGAGGGCCGCGAGCGCCGTCGTCACGACCAGCCACCACGCCGCCGATCAAATCCGCGACCTGTACGGCCTGGACGCCACCGTGGCCGCACCGGGCGTCACACCGCGTGAGCCCGCCGCCGGCACCGCCGCCGGATTGCGCCTGGTGTGCATTGGTGCCCTGGAGGAGAACAAGAATCAGCTGTTCCTCGCGCGAGTGCTGGGCGCACTCACGCGGGCCGGGGTGGACGGGTGGCACTGCACCTTTGCCGGGCCCCCGACCGACCCGGCGTACGCGCAACGGTTCCGACAGGTGTGTGCCGCGCTACCGCCGGACAACGTGAGCATTGCGGGTGAACTGGACCCGCAGGCCGTCGACCGCCTGTTGGCCGCGTCGGATCTCTTGTTGCTGCCCTCCCACCGGGAAACCTACGGGATGGTCGTCACGGAAGCCGCCTCCGCCGCGATCCCCGCCCTGGTGAGCGCAGACACGGGGGCCGAGGAGGCGCTGGCTGCGGGGCGGGCCCTGCCCCTCGTGCAGGAGCAGTGGGTGGCGGCGCTGACTCGCTGGCTGACGGATACCGAGTATCGTCAGTGGCTTCGCGATGCCGCCGCGAGGTATCGTCCGGGCCTACGCACCTGGGAGGACGCGGCCCGCGCCTTACTGGGCGCCGTGGCTTCGTGTGAAGCCCGCCCCGCAACCGAGTCATCGAGTGAGAGGAACCCGCAATGATTGGTGCTGCCCAGGATTGGCTCGAGGCTCGCGTTCCGTTCGACGACGCCGCTCGGCAACAGTCCCTGCCCCTACTGGACCGTGCCGCCCAGGCTCTCCTGGATGCAGACCCCACCGGGCGGACGCCGCTGACGGTCGTGGATCTGGGCGCCGGCACCGGAAAATCGGCGGCGTGGTTCCGGCAGCACCTGACCCCTCGGTTGCCCGGCCGCAGCATCCACTGGTTACTCGTGGACGCTCACGAGCCCTCACTGGAGATCGCAACCCAGCACCTGGCGGACGCGGACACCATCGTGACGCGGTTGTCCGGGCTGCCCACGGCCCTGGCCAACCATCTCCCCGAGCATCCCGCCCCGGGCACACTGTTGTTGACCTGCAGCGCCGTCCTGGACGTGCTCACCCAGGGCGATGTGGAGGCCATCCTCACAACCCTGACCACCTACCAGGGTGTGGGGTTGTTCCTGCTGAGCATCACCGCGGACTGGCACCTTGAGCCCGCGCATCCTCGTGATCCCGAACTCGCTGAAGCCTTTGCCGATCACCAGCGCCGGGACGGCAAACTCGGGGCGGAAGGGGGCCAGGCAATGCTTCGGACCGCCCGAGAACACGCAGTGCAGACCACTCACGGCAACAGCGCCTGGCACCTGAGCGCGCCCCGGGACACGGAGTTCACCCGTCGATTCCTGACCGAACGTGTGGCGGCCGCCGTGGAGGCCGCTCCCGAGCTGGAGGATGCGGCCCTCGAGTGGCTCGAGACCCGCAACCAGCAGGCCACAGACCAGCTGAACGTGACCGTGGATCACTGCGACGTACTGGTGGACGCCCGGCGGAGCCGTTGACTTCGTGATCACGCGCTGGCTCCAACGAACCGTGCTGGTCGCGGTGACCCTCCTCCTGCTGGGGTTGACGGTACGCGCCGTCGGAACTCAGGCACTGCTGGCGGGGTGGCGGGTATTCTCCCCGCTGTCCGTGCTCGCCGCACTGGCCGCCGGTCTGATCGTCGCGCTGAGTCAGGCGGTCCGCTGGAAAGTGCTGGCCGCCGAGCAGCAGATTCACCTCAGCTTCCGCAGGGCATGGGGTGACTGCTACGCCTCGGCCTTCGCCAACATGCTCCTACCGGGTGGTCTGGGCGGGGACGTCGCTCGGGTGGCCGTCTACCGCCACCGGGGGCGGCGCCGGTGGTGGTCTCCTTTGCTGGCCGTTGGTGCCGAACGGCTCAGCGCCACAGCGTGCCTGTTCATCGCCACCGCCCTTGTCGTGGGCGCGAGCGCGGGGCAGGGCGAAGCGCGGTGGCCGGTGGCGGTCGTGGCTGCGGTTGCCGCCGCGTTGTTCCTGGCCGCAGCCATCGTGTGCTTGCGGGGGGTACCCGCGCGCCGCCAGGTCATCGTGTGGAGCACCTCGGCTCTGAGCGTGCTCACCCTCATAGCGTTGTTCCTCCTGGCCATGGCCCACCTGGGTGGACCGGTTCACGCACCGGTCGCGACCGTGGGATTGGCGTCGATGAGCGTGCCGGTGGGAGTGGGTGGCTGGGGCGTCAGAGAATTCTCGGTCGGGGCGCTGGCACCCGCCATGGGCGTTGCCGCGGATCAGGCCGTCACCGCGGCCACCGGTTACGGGTTGCTCGCGTTCGTGTCCACGCTGCCCGGGGCAGCGGTCCTGGCCCGGGGAGCCCTACGGCGCGCGGCCCAACCCAGCTACCGGGCCTCGGGGCCCTGACCCGCGTTCTGCATGGTCACGTGCCCGGCAGGTTGGGCGGCGGATTGCCCGTGGACCTGGGCGGCGTCGTGCTCTCTGGCGGTCTGGCTGAGCACGAATTCGGTGCAGACATCGTCCTCGAACGTGTACCGGCGGAACGGTGCGCGCAGCGCCTCCCCCATGACGTTCGAGCCTTCGAAACGAACCCCGGGAACCCCGTCCCCGATCAACACCGGTGCCACGGTCAGGAACAGTCGATCCAGCACTCCCGCGGCCAGGAACGCGGACACCGATTTGCCCCCGCCTTCCACCAGGATGGAACCGCTCACGTGTTCCCGCACCACGTTCAGGACCGTTGCGGGGTCCACCGAGGCGCCCCGGGCGCCGTTGGACCCGTTGCTGGTCGTTGCGGACCCCGCGGGAAGCCGCACCACCTCCACGTGCGCGCCGACCCCGGAAGGTACTCCGACGCCTTCGTCGACCAACCACAGGGTCCGCGCATCCGGGGACTGCAGCACGCGGCTGCACACGGGAATCCGGGCTCGCGGATCCAGCAGCACACGCACCGGGTTTTCCCCCTGCACGGCCCGTACCGTGAGCTGCGGATCGTCCCGGGTGACCGTGGTGGCCCCCACCAGCACCGCGTCCACCGCTGCGCGTAACCGATGCAGGTGCGTGCGGTCGGCCTCGCCGGAGACAAATTCCGCGTCCCCGCCACGGGCCGCAATGAAACCGTCCGCGCTCTGGGCCAATTGCGCAACGATCTCCGGGTATTCGGCCAGGGTCCGGTAGACCGGGAAGGTGTCTTCCTGCACTGAGACTCGGCCGGCCAGCGGGTCATGACGCATGCGCTGGCGCTTGGTCTGCAGGTAGTGGGAGTTCTCGGGCCGGTCCAGAACCGGCAGCACCACCCGGTCCGCCACCGTAATACCCAGGCTGGTCAAAGCTTCAGCCTTGGCCGGGTTGGAGGACAACAGGCGAACCATGGGCACCCCCAGGTGCCTGAGCATCTCCGCGGCCGCGGTGTAATCCCGGGCGTCGTCCGGCAAACCCAGCGCCCGGTTGGCGTCCACGGTGTCCATACCGTCATCTTGGAGCGCGTAGGCCCGCAGCTTGGCGGCCAAGCCGATTCCACGGCCCTCATGGCCGCGCAAGTACAACAGGATCCCCGTGCCCTCCGCGGCAATGGCCTGCAGGGCCGCCTCCAGCTGATCCCCGCAATCGCAGCGGTGTGAACCGAGGGTGTCGCCGGTGAGACATTCACTGTGCATCCGCACGATCGGCGCCTCGGCCCGAGCCGGATCCCCCATCAGCATGGCCACGTGCGTGACGTCGCCAAACGTGTAGGCGCACGTGGTGAAGACGCCATGGTCGGTGGGCAGCACGGTCCGAGACTCGAGCACGAGTGCGTAATCCTGTTCTGACTGATGCATGCGTTTCAGTCTATGGTCAGCACGCCGCCGGACGGGCCACGGAATTGCCCGCGGTCGCGTCTGTGTCGCGGGCCGGTTCAGGCCCCGGAGTGGCCGCCGCGACCTTCCAGCCACACGATGTCCCGCCCGAACGAGTACAGCACCGACACCACCGCGGCCGCGACACAGAGCACCCCGAACGGCGGCACGGCCACCGCAATGGGTGTGCCCGCGGCGAGCAAAAGGATTCCCTGTGCGGCAGCGATCACCCTGCGGCTCAGGGATGCGGGCAGCCGCTGCCGCCACGCTGGACGGAGGGCGGCCACCAGGTGGAACACGTAATACATCAGCCCCGGGATCAGACACCACGGCCCCCACAGGGCAACGAGTCCCACGGACAGAATGAGAATGAACAGCGCGTCCACGGTCTCGTCGTACAGAGCACCGGCGCGGGTGCTCCCGGTGCGACGCGCAATTTTTCCGTCCAGGCCGTCCATGGCCAGGGCCGTTCCACCCAGCGTGACGGCGGTCCAGGAAAACCCCGGACCCTCGTCGGCCAGGAACAACGCCGTGACGATCACGATGAGCCCGAGCCTGAACGTGGTCAGGTCATCCGCGCGGGTCCACGGATCACGCCGCAACAGACTCCGCGCGGCACCGATCACGGCCACGAGAGCACACACCACGACGCCGGCCAGGTCCGACGAAAGTAACCCGGCGATCGCCACGGCCATGATGAGAACCAGAAGAGGAAGCGCTCTCCACCGGACCGGACGACCCTCATCATTTCCCATGGGCCCAGTTTGTTACAGGAGCTCAGCCGTCCGCTTGAGCCACGCTGTCTGAGCGCGAGTTTCCACGGCACGCGGGTGATAGTGCGCACGAACCCAGGCCACGGCGTCGTCGGCGGCCACCCCGCTCATCACGGCGAGCAGGGCAATGGCCGTTCCCGTGCGACCGACTCCCCCGCCGCACGCGATCTCCACGCGCTCGGACACCGCCCGTTCATGGGCTTCGCGCAGTGCCGCCACGGCGTCAAGGGTGTGCGCAGGAACACGGAAGTCCGGCCACTCGACCCAGCGATACGGCCACGCGTGAATGCGGGGGTTCTTCCGCAGTAAATAGACCGCGAATTCCGGCGCCTCCATTCCCCGCCGACGCCGCCGCACTCCGGTCCCGCGCACGGCCCGCCCGTCCGGGAACCTCACGACACCCGCTCCGGTTTTCCACGCGCCCATGCGTCAAGCGTAGGTGCTCCGCGATGGGCAAACCCACCCACGGATCGCGAGATGGCCCTTCACTGGACCAGTGCGCTCAGAAACTGAACGTGGCGGTGCAATCATCGCCGATCCATTCCCACAATTGAACGGTTCCGGCGACTTTCGCATTGTCCACGAGTGCATCCGGATCCACGCCCTTGGCCTTGACGCAAATCCCGCAGGCAATGTAATGCCCACCGGCGTGGGCGAATCGATCCATGAGGTCGGGCAATGGTGGGCATCCTTCGCACGCCGTGCCCTTCGCGAAACCGGTGACGGCCAAGCGGACCGCTTCTTTGGTCAAGAAAATAAGTGTGTCTCGGCCTGATTCTGCGGCACCGACGGCGACCAGGAAAGCCACCGTCACTTTCTCCGCGTCCTCGAGGCCAGTGGTGAGTGTGATGGCTGCCTTGGTCATGATGCCCTCCAGAGGGCTGACGAGATCCCCCGTGAATCCCTATTTACAAGTATGACCCCTCGTGATAGTGAGTCAATGGCATCAGCGCTCCTGGGTATCGCCCCGACGTGCCGCCCGAATGTACCTCACGCCGGCGAGCACGTGCAGACCGGCGCCTAGATCCGCCAGGGCACGGGGCATCCTCCCCAGCCGGCCTCGCTTCCCCGGACCTGCCGCCGCCACCAGTGCGACAAAGAGAATGGCGCTGCGCACCTTCCCCACAGAGGAGACGCGGAGCTGGCCGCGATAGGCGGCCTTGGACGTCAGCAGGGCTGTGGTGATGTCCACGATGAGTACCGTGATGGGAACGCTCCGAGGTAACTGCCCCGCCCGTGCGAGGCTCCACGCAATGGCGGCAATCCCCGCGCGGTCCGCGAGGGGATCAAGCGCCGAGCCGAGCACGGATTCCCAGTGCATCCGGCGAGCTAACTGGCCGTCCACCCAGTCCGTAGCGGCCCACGCGGCAACACCCACCGCGGTTCCCACGCCGGTCCGCCCGCTTCGGATGCGCCGAACCAAGGGAACGGTCGCAACGAGCCGAACGGCGGTGAACACATTGGGTAGCTGGTGGGTGATGCGCATGAGGGGTACAGGCCTTTCCGGTCCGGTGATCAGGCAGTCAGGAATGCGTCGATCTGATCGATCGACGAGGTCGCTCCCTCCTCCATACCCATGTCGAGGACCTCCTGCAAGGCCCCGGCGGAGGCGAACACCGACACGTACGTGGCGCGGACACCTTCTCCTGTCGATTCGAATAAGTAGCTGCACTCGGACGCGGGCAGGCCCTCGGCCGGTTCAAAATTCTCTGTCGCGAAAAAATCCTCGAACGTGAACCCGTTCGGCCGATCCACCCCCGTGATCCGCCACAGACCCGGGTACTTCTCCCCCTCGGGGCTCGTCATGAAGTACTTGGTGGTGCTGCCTTCCGTCAGTTCGTGTTCCACGAACGTGGCCGGGTAGGTGGGTGGTCCGAACACTTTTTCGAGCTGGCGGGGATCCGCGTACAGCTCCCACAACCGTTCCACCGTTGCGGAGAATTCCGCGACGATCGTGATCGAATAAGCGTCTACGTCTTTGGTGACCTCGATAACTGGCATCTCAACTGTCCTTCAATAGTTCGTCGATGCGGTCGATGCGGTCTCGCCACACCTGCTCGAACTCGTCGAGCAGTGCTGCCACGGATCGTACGGCCTGCACGTCACCGCGTGCGTGCTGTTCGCGACCCCGGCGCTGTTTGATCAGCAACCCGGAGCGCTCCAGAACGGCAACGTGTTTCTGTACTGCCGCGAACGACATGTTGTAGTTCGCGGCCAGAGCCGAAATCGACTGCCCCTCGGAGAGCACACGGCGGAGGATGTCACGCCGCGTGCGGTCCGCAAGCGCATGGAACAACCTGTCGGTGCGCTCCTCTGTGATCTGGCTCATAATGTCAATTTACAACCGATTGGTTGTACATACAAGAGCCCAGCAATCCCATCCCGCCACCGAGAACCGAATTCCACCGGTGGATTGACGACCGGACGTTAGACTGCGGACCGATCCTTCATCCGTTATTGAGCCCGCTATCGGGAGATTGTGGGGCTACGTATCGTGACCACTTTCGGTATCGAAGAGGAATTCCTCCTCATGGACCGCGGCACGCAGCTGCCCGCGACACCCGCCCCGCAGCAGGCCGAAACCCTGCTCGCCATTGCTGCCGGCGGCGGCAAGGCCACGCCAGAATGGCTCACCTGCCAACTCGAGCACACCTCCCCCGTGTTCAGTGACGCCGCCATGGCGCTCGAATCACTGGTGAGCTTTCGGCGCGAACTCGCCGCCGTGGCCGGGTCCATGGGCTTCGACGCCGCGGCGACGGGTGCCGCACCCGACATTGCCGTGGCAGCCGCCCAGATCACCCCCGGCGATCGCTACCACCGGTTGGCGGGCATGTCACCAGCCATCGCGGCGGACCAGTACCTCAACGGCATGCATGTGCACATTGGGTTGGACACTCTCCACGACGGCGTGCAAGCGCTCAACGGCTTGCGCCCGTGGCTGCCGCTCGTGGTGGCCTTGGGCGCCAACTCGCCCATCTGGCGTGGCTCCGATAGTGGATTCGCCTCGTGGCGTTCCATTCACTACCGCCGGTGGCTGGCCAACGGCATCCCCCCGCAGTTCGACAGCCTGGCCGATTACCGGGCCCGGCTGGATGCCCTCCTGCGTTTCGACGTGGTCGAGAGCCCCAGCACCCTGGCCTGGCTCACCCGTATTTCTTTCGCCCACGGCACCCTGGAAATCCGAGCGTGCGACGTTCAGCTCGAAGCCGGGGACGCCGTGGTCATTGCCCTGCTCATCAGGGCGTTGGTGCGAATGGCCCTCGACACTCCGGTCCTCACCCGGATACCGCCCGAACTGTTAGAGGTTGCTACGTGGCAATCGGCGAAATTCGGCCTGTCGGGTTCCCTCATGGACCCCGCCACGGGAACACAGAAGCCCGCGGCGGATCTTCTGCATGAAACTCTCGAGCGACTCCAGCCGTACTTCGAAGGTGCCGAGGACCGGTCAGTGGTGCAGCACGGCCTGGAGCGCGTGCTCTCGCACGGCACCGGCGCCGAGCGCCAGCGCCGAGCCATGCAGGGCGGTGGCCTGAGCGGACTACTGACCCACGCATACGCGTCATTGACGGCCCGCCCCGACCTACCCGGTGTGCTTCCCGCCGCACGGTGCTAGCGTGCCCACCATGGCTACCGATAACGTTCTTGCCCGCTGGGTGACGCCCCAGGGGGTCCCGCAGCGCCGTC
The DNA here is from genome assembly GCF_039544365.1 of Kocuria gwangalliensis. Taxonomy (NCBI): domain Bacteria; kingdom Bacillati; phylum Actinomycetota; class Actinomycetes; order Micrococcales; family Micrococcaceae; genus Kocuria; species Kocuria gwangalliensis. The sequence continues at coordinate 136,896 of NZ_BAABLN010000008.1, forward strand.
TCGTGTTCTTTCCCCACGCCGGTGCCGGCGGGTTGACGGGGCGCTCGCTGGCCGCCCACGACGTCGAGATTCTCGCCCACCGCCGCCCCGGTCGGGAAGCGCGCATGGCCGAACCGGCCGCGGCATCCGTGGGGGATGTGGTGGACGAGGCCACCGCGGCATTGCTACCGGTTCTCGATTCCGATGAACTACCCACCGATGTGCTGGGGCATTCCTTCGGCGCACTGCTCGCCGCCGAATTCGTGACCCGCATGGAGCGCGAACGCCCGGGTCGTGTCCGGCGTCTTGTGGTGTCCGCCAAAGTACCGCCGCCGGACCCGAGCCCCGAGTTGGCGGCCGCGCTGCATGACGATCACGCGCTGGTTGAGTGGCTCGTGGGCCTGGGTGGCACTCCCGCCGAGCTCTTGGAAGACCCGGGAATGCGCGCCATGGTGCTCGACCCGCTGCGCGCGGACCTGACCGCCTCCATGAACTACCAGGGGGAACCGGCCCAGCTGAGCACTGCGCTGTTGGTGGTGGCAGCGGACGGCGACACGACGGCCCCACCGAGTGCGGTGGAGTCCTGGAGTACGTTCACCACGGGCCCGGCGCAGGTGCTTCGACTGCACGGCGGGCACCACGCACTCTTTGACCAGTCCGAGCTACTGCACGCGGCATTGCGCGAACCGGGCGCGAATTAATCCCCCACCGGGTCTGTGAATCCGCCACCCGGGTAGAGCACGCGGTTCTCAGCGGTCTTGCTCGACCGTTTTCATCAGGTCATCGAGAATACGCGCGTCCGGCATGTTGTAGTGGTTGCGACCGGTCAGCAGCTGAAGATCGACTCGTTCAAAGCCTTGGTCGTCGTAGAATGCCGCGCCGGACTCGGCGGCACTCACCGCATCGAACGGGGCCGATGTGGTGGAGCCGTCGTCCTCCGTGCCCGTGACCCACCACAGGGGCATGGTCTCCAGCTGGGACTCGGTGGGGTCCGTGGTGAGGCCCTGGGGGGCTCCTCCGCCTCCGACCAGCGCTGCTCCCCCGGTCACCAGCTGCCGGGGTCCGGCGAGAATTCCGTAGCTGAGCATCTCGGCGCCGCCGGAGTACCCCATCCAGGTGATGCGGTTGCGGTCCACGGGGTAATCCTGCAGGATTCGGTCGTTCACCAGGGACGTCAGCCAGTCGCGGTTGCCTTTGAGGTCTTCCCACCAGGTGGGGGCTCCGGTCTTGTCGGGGCTGCGGGGCACCACGAGCAATGCGTTGTGGGATGCAGCCACGGCGGCCAGGCACGTTACTCGGCCACTGGGATCGTGGTATTCCCGGGCGCCGTCGCCATGCAGGTGCATCACCAGCCCGACAGGCTTATTCGTGTCCACGCCTCCGTCAATCACGTGATACTGCCCCGTGAGACCGTTGTGAGTGAAGGTCTGCGCCATCTCCCCGAGCTCGCCCGCGGCGGAGTAGGTCGTGCCGGCCCGGAAGCTCGCGTCGATGATCTGTGTGGGTTCGGCGCGTGGATCATCGGCCGCAAGACCGTAGGTCGTGCAGCTGACGGCGCTGGTTTCCTCGTCCGGGTCGAAGGAGAACAGGAGGGGGGAAAGTACAGTCCCCAGCGCCAACAACAAGGCTGCGCCCAGCGCAACACGGGATATGACAGAAAGGGAGCCGTCCCCCGATTGACGGGTCGGCATGGGCTGATTCTATCGGGATCAGGGTGCGCTGCGTGAACGGGGCGCGGCTCATCCCCCGTTAGTCACCGAAGCTACGCCTCCGACCCTGATCCCGGGTCGGGAGCGGGCTGCCGCTAAGGCCTGCGAGGGTGGTTGCGCGCTATCGGGGTGTGGCTGCGCGCTCGAGTGCATCGACGTCGAGGATCGTAACGTCACGGCGCCCGTGCAATTCGATGACACTCGCCGCGGAGAGCGCGGCGAGCCGGCGGCTCAGAGTCTCGGGTGTGGTGCCCAAGTAGGCGGCGATCTCCCGCTTTGGCATCGGCAACCTCACGGCGAGCACTCCCCCTTGCATGCTGCCGGGTAGATCGAGTAGGTAGGCCGCGACACGGGCGCTCACGTCGTTGGAGGTGACCGCGGCCAGTAGCCGTTCGACGGATGAGAGCCGGTCGGACAAAGTCCGCATCATGCGCTGACTGATATCGGGATAGTCGCGCAGCAGAGTGGCAAGGTCCCCGTGGTCGAAGACGCACATGTGGCTGTCGTCGAGCGCGACGACGAACTCGGTCGGGCGGTGGCCAGTCAGTAACGCCCGTTCTCCCACGACATCACCGTGAGTCACAGTGCGCAGGATTTGTTCTTGGCCGTTAGCGGCCATGTGGCTGACCTTGAGCTGCCCGCTATGCACCACGAGTAGACGAGACATCGACTCGCCAGGCCCGTAGACCACCTCGCCCTTCTCGACGCGCTGAGGGCGGACGAACTGCGCGACGTGTAGCTGTTGGTCGTGGGTGAGTCCCTGGAAAATCGGGACGCGAGTGACACACAAATCAGCCTCGGGCATGGTACGAGCCTATCGGAACCGGCGCTAACGGCACCGCAGCCCGTACTTGATCCGCGTCAAGGAGTTCCGAACGACACGAATCTATCGTGAAGGTTGTTCATAGAGAACATCACAACGAAAGGAAAAACGCCATGAACGCCTCCACCACCACACGCACTGTTCTGCGCGCACAGGGGTTCTCGTGCCCGTCCTGTGTGGCCAAGATCGAGAAGCAGGTCGGCCGCCTCAAGGGCGTCGAGAACGTGTTGGTCCACTTCGCCTCCGCGCGCATTGAAATCGACCACGACCCTGAACGCGTCTCCGTTGACGATCTCGTCGCCGCTGTTGGCAAGGCCGGCTACACGGCCACCCCCTCGGCGTTCTAAAGAATCAAACAAAGCCGCGGCCCTGTCCCACCCACTCTGTCGGTTCGCCGGCACACAACGCCGAAAGGTCGTACCCGAAAGTGAACAAGCTCCAGAAATGGGTGTACGGGAACTGGTCGGTTCCCGTCGTGTCCGGTGTGTTCATCATCATCTCGTTCGCCATCCAGTGGCTGGGCGGAGGGGTGGCCAACATCGCCGTCGGCCCCCAGTGGTGGGTCGACGCCGGCGCCCACGCCACCCACACCGGCGGGGCATTCGTCCTCGGAGACGTTTTCATGTTGGCTGCCGCCGTGGTGGCCGGCTACGGGATCGTGGTGAAGGCTGTTCGTGCGGTGATCGCCAGGGTTATCGGCATTGACTTGCTCGTGTCGGTCGCCGCGATCGGCGCGGTCATCATTGGTAACTTCTGGGAGGCCGCAGCGGTCACGTTCCTGTTCGCGATCGGCCACGCGCTGGAAGCTGCGACCTTGAACAAGACACGCTCGGCGCTGGCCGAACTCGTCGCCGTCGCCCCGGACTCCGCGATCGTGGTGCGCGAGGGTGAGCAACAGGAGATCCCTGCCGCGCAGGTGAGAATGGGCGAGATCGTGCTGGTCAAGAACGGTGCGAAAGTGCCCGTGGATGGCCAGGTCGTGTCCGGAACCGGGGCCCTCGATGAGGCCTCCATCACCGGCGAGTCGATCCCGGTGGAGAAGACCAAGGGCAGTCAGGTTTTCGCGGGGACCGTCTCCCGGGGCGGTTTCCTGCAGGTGTTGGCCACCGGCATCGGCGCGGACACCACCTTGGCCCGCATCATCCACCGGGTGGAGGAGGCCCAGGACGCTAAGGCGAGGACTCAGGCATTTATCGACCGTTTCTCCCGCTGGTACACACCGGCCGTGATGGTGCTGGCGCTGGTGGCCGGGCTGATCTCCGGTGACGTGGTCCTGGCCTTGACCTTGCTGGTCATCGGCTGCCCTGGCGCCCTGGTGATCTCCATTCCGGTCGCGATCGTGGCCGGCATTGGGCGCGCCGCCCGCAACGGCATCCTCATCAAGGGCGGGGAGTTCCTGGAGACCTCGGCGAAGATTTCCGCGGTTGCCGTGGACAAGACCGGTACGCTCACCGAGGGCCGGCCCCGGCTGACCGATGTGGTCGTCCTGGACCCCGTGCTGGGGCGGACGGAGGTGCTGCGCTGGGCGGCAGCCGCCGAGGCCGGTTCTGAGCACCCGCTGGCCCGTCCCATCCTGGAGACGGCCCACGCCGAGGGAGTCGGCGCGCAGGGCGTCCCCGGCGCCGTCACCCCGGTCCCCGGCAAGGGCATCGTGTCTGAGGTCGATGGTCGTGTGGTGCTGATCGGCAACCCACCGCTGCTGGAGCAGTACGGCATTGTCGAAGCCGCCGCCGAAGCGGCCCGGACAGCTCAGCAGCTGGCCACCGAGGGCAAAACGCCCATGATCGTCGCGGTCGACCAGACGGTGATCGGCGTCGTCGCCGTCGCCGATCAGATCCGCCAGGATGCACCCGAGATGGTCGCCCGCCTGCACCGGGCCGGCGTCGAGAAAGTGGTCATGCTCACCGGGGACACCCGGCTGGTGGCCGAGGCCATCGGGAAAGCCACCGGGATCGACGAGATCCACGCCTCCCTGCTGCCCGAGGACAAGCTGGACGCGGTCACCCAACTCCAGCGTCAGGGCCACACGATCGCGATGGTCGGTGACGGTGTCAACGACGCCCCGGCCCTGGCCACCGCGAACATCGGCGTGGCAATGGGCGCTGCGGGCTCGGCCGTGGCCGTGGAGACCGCGGACATCGCCCTGATGGGTGACAACCTCCTCAAGCTGCCCGAGGCCATCGGTCTGGCCAAGCGGACCGTGTCGGTGATGCGGCAGAACATCGCGATCGCCCTGATCACGGTGGTGTTGCTGCTGGCCGGCGTCTTCGCCGGCGGGGTGACCATGTCGATCGGCATGCTCGTCCACGAAGCCTCCGTACTGGTGGTCATTGCCAACGCGATGCGACTGCTGCGCAACACCGCAGGCTCCACGACCATGTCGAAGAGCGCGCGGACCACCCCGCAGGCAGCCGAGCAGGTATCCGCCTGATCTCACCCGCGTGACAGCGGGCCCGCGGCACCTGGCGCACCGGGCAGTTCAAAGGCCTCAACAATCCAAACCAATACATGAACTAGAGGAGATCAATCATGAGCGGAAACAACTTCACCCTTGGAGACAACCTTGAGCACTTCACCATTGCGGACGTGGCCAGGAACAACCCCGACTTCAGGAAGGTGCTGTGGACCGGTGCGCACGCCCAGATCGTGGTCATGACCATTCCGCCCGGCGGTGAGATCGGGGACGAGGCCCACGAACACACCGACCAGATCCTGACCTTCGTCTCCGGAACCGGAGAAGCCGACCTCAACGGCCACACGCACCCCATTGATGCCGGTGACCAGTGCGCGGTACCGGCCGGTGCCCAGCACAACTTCCGCAATACCGGGGACCAGCCGCTGGTGCTGTACACCATCTACAGCCCACCCGAACACGCTGCCGGCGCCGCATTTGCCACCCGGGAGGAGGCTGACGCCGCCGAAGCGGCCGGTGAGGACGAACCCCGACCCTGACACCCACCGTCCCGACGAAACTCGTGCGGGACACCGAAGCCCCCACCCAGCCCAGATCCGAAGGAGACCCATTCATGTCCAAGGTTTATGTGTTCACCGACTACGGCGGGCCCGAGAACCAGCAGCTGATCGACCGACCCGCTCCCATGCCCGGGCCCGGGGAGGTGGCCATCGAAGTACGGGCCGCCGGCGTGAACCCGGCGGACTGGAAGATCCGGGAAGGCCACCTGGGGCGTCACTGGAGCCTGCCGGCGCCGATGGGACGCGAAGCCGCCGGCGTGGTCACTCAAGTCGGCGACGGAGTTGAGGACTTCGCCGTGGGCGACGAGGTGCTCGGTCTGGTGGCACCCGGGCAGGGAGGGATGGCCGAGCACACGCTGCTGCGCGCCTCCACGACTGTGGCCAAGCCCGAGGAGATCTCATTCACCGACGCCGCCACCATCCCGGTGGCCGCGGCCACCGCCTATGACGCCACCCACCAGATCGAACTCGAACCGGGCCAGACCCTGCTGCTGCTCGGAGCCGGCGGCGGAGTGGGACTGATGGCCGCACAGATCGGTCGCGTACACGCGTTCACCGTCATCGGCGTGGCCAGCGCAACCAAGCGGGAACTGGTCGAATCCACCGGTGCCGTGTTCATCGAATCCGGTCCGGGCGTGAGCGACCGGGTGCGGCAGACCATCCCCGACGGGCCCGACCTGATCGTCGACCTCGTGGGCGGCGACCCGCTGCGCGCCGTCGCGGGCTTGGTGCACGACCGAACCCGGATCATCTCCGCAGCCGATCCAGAGACCGCAGTCGAGCTGGGCGGCCGGGCCCTGGAACGCACAAGTGAGGCCATGGGGAAGATCACCGACGTGATCCAGTACGGACTGGTCGACCCCCACGTGCGCGCCCAGTTCGACCTCAATGAAACAGGTCAGGCGATCGCCGCCGTGGAGACCGGGCACGCCGCCGGGAAGATCACCGTGATCCCCCAAGACTAAAATCCGGTCCACAGAGACCGGCGGCGGGATTACAACAGCGAGCGCTACTGCCTCTGCTGCGACGAGTGCGGATCCCTGGGGACGCCGCACCAGCACAGTACGCGAGCTGACGACCGAACGATCCACGCACGACAGGAGCACCTGATATGACCGAGCCGAACAACCGCGATTTCGGTGGCGCCGGCCGTCCCGAAGAACATATTGATACGGGCGAACGCCCCGACCAGAACACCCTGCACAAGGCCGCCGCTCACGACTCACACGAACACGGCGAACACGCCCAGCACAACGGTCACATCATTCACTCCGAGCACAACGCAGCCGGCGGCCACGGCGGCCACGGGGACCACGTGGCGAGCTTCCGGCGTTTGTTCTGGATCATGCTGGTCCTGGCGGTGCCCACCGTGCTGCTCAGCGGCATGTTCGCCGACCTGGTCGGTTACACTCTGCCGAACATTCCTGGCCTGGGGTGGGTGGCTCCGGTGTTGGGTACGGTGATCTACGTCTGGGGAGGGCGGCCGTTCCTGACCGGCGCGGTCAGTGAGATCAAATCCCGCAAGCCGGGAATGATGCTGCTGATCGGCATGGCGATCACCGTGGCCTTCGTCGCTTCCTGGGGCGCGAGCCTGGGTTTGATTTCCCATGAGCTGGACTTCTGGTGGGAGCTGGCCCTGCTGGTGGTGATCATGCTGCTGGGCCACTGGCTGGAGATGCGCTCTTTGGCTCAGACCTCCTCCGCACTGGACTCCCTGGCCGCCCTGTTGCCCGACGAGGCCGAGAAAATCGACGGCGATCAGGTGATCACGGTCCCCGTGGCGGAGTTGGGAGTCGGTGACATCGTCATCGTCCGCCCCGGCGGGCGCATCCCCGCCGATGGTCAGGTCATCGACGGCACCGCCGACGTGGATGAGTCCATGATCACCGGGGAGTCCAAGGCGGTGTCCCGCACCGCGGGAGACGACGTCGTAGCCGGCACCGTGGCCACCGATAATGCCCTACGGGTCCGAGTCTCCGCCATCGGCGAGGACACCGCTCTGGCCGGTATCCGGCGTCTGGTCGCCGACGCCCAATCCTCTGCCACCCGCGCCCAGCTGCTGGCCGATAAAGCAGCGGGATGGCTGTTTTGGTACGCCTTGATCGCCGCGATCATCACCGTGACCGTGTGGTTTATCATCAGCACCCCCGATTTCGCCATTGTCCGGGCTATCACCGTCCTGGTCATTGCCTGCCCCCACGCCCTGGGCCTGGCCATCCCGCTGGTGGTCTCCATCTCCACCGAGAGGGCCGCCCGCGGCGGCGTTCTGGTCAAAGACCGCGGAGCACTGGAACGCATGCGCACCGTCGACACCGTGCTGTTCGACAAGACCGGCACCCTGACCAAAGGCGAACCGGCGCTTACCGAGATCACCACCACCGCGGACTACTCCGAGACCGAGCTGCTCGCCCTGGCCGCGGCCGCGGAGTCCGACAGCGAACACCCCCTGGCCCGCGCCATCGTGGCCGCCGCCAGGCACCGAGACCTACGGGTGCCTCGTGCCTCGAACTTCCGTGCCTCCACCGCCGTCGGGGTCTCCGCGACCGTCACCGGCCGGCGGATCGCCGTGGGCGGACCTGCCCTGCTCACCGAGAACGGTCACCAGCCCCTGCCCGCCGCACAGCCGTGGGCCGAAACCGGCGCCACCGTGCTCCACGTGCTCATCGACGGCCAGATCGCCGGGGCCGTGGCGCTAGCTGACGAGATCCGTCAGGAGTCCCGCGAAGCCGTCGACGCGTTGCACGCGCTCGGTATCCGGGTAGTGATGATCACCGGTGACGCCGAACCCGTCGCTCGGTCCGTGGCCGTCGAACTGGGCATCGACCAGGTCTTCGCTCAGGTCCGCCCGGAGCACAAGAGCGAAAAGGTCCTTCAGCTGCAGCGCGATGGCCGCACCGTGGCCATGGTCGGCGACGGCGTCAACGACGCGCCCGCCCTGGCCCAGGCGGATGTGGGCATCGCTATCGGCGCCGGCACCGACGTCGCCATCGCTTCCGCCGGTGTCATCCTGGCCTCCGATGACCCCCGCTCGGTGCTTTCGGTGATCCAGCTGTCGCGGGCCGGGTACCGCAAGATGAAGCAAAATCTGTGGTGGGCCGCGGGATACAACATCGCCGCTGTTCCCCTGGCCGCCGGGGTCCTGGCCGGCATTGGGTTCGTCCTGCCCATGGAGATCGGTGCAATCCTCATGTCGGTCTCCACCATTGTGGTCGCGGCCAACGCCCAGCTTCTGCGCCGCCTTGACCTCAGCCCCGGGGCGAGCACCACAGCCGCCCACGGCGCCCCGAAAATTAACCAATCCCGTCGCCGCGCTGAACCGGTGGGACACCACGAGGAAGCAACCGACCTGCGCTCATGATGAGGGGCGGTGGGCAGGGCTATACATGTGCTGTTCGAGGGCAGCGAACAGTGGTACCAAATGCGATCGAAAAGTTACTTCTCACGCTTGTCTCCATTCGGTAACGAGAAGTCTTCGCTGTTGGACGTGACGAATGCATAGGGCTGTTGCGCAAGATCGACATTTGCAATGGCAGTCGCGTACAACTCGATCAGCAACGCATCGGCAACACTGTTGCGCGAGCGGTGAAAGGGAGCATGTTTCGCGAGACCGCGTTCAACGACCGCGTGATGTTCCGAGTCGATGTCAGCGCCAATCCACCGCAATGTTCAACCTCGGGACAGTCTTCCTGATCACGGCGTACCGACTAGGAGTATCTCGTGTTCAAGCCGATCAACCACCAGGCGTTCCACACGGGCACGAAACGACTCGGAATACTTTGGGGGCAGGTGTCCGATCCTCTCGATAACGGACCAGAACGAAACCCAGGACGGTTCATGCATCGAAAACGCCCGCAACTACCAACCCCTCGGACAACAAAAAACCCGGACCCCAAAAGTGGTCCGGGTTGTTACTGATCTCCTCAGAAATCACGATGTGGAGCTAAGGGGACTCGAACCCCTGACCCCCTGCATGCCATGCAGGTGCGCTACCAGCTGCGCCATAGCCCCGTGCTTTACCTCGAAGACTTTACCACAGTCCATACAACCAACCGATGCCGGTTGTCCGTGTGCTTTCCGTGGCATTCCTCGTGGGCAACGCATTTATCCTAGACAGTCGTTCACCCGCCGTGCAAATCGGGTGTGCCGCATCGGGCCGCCCGGATACCGGGCCGTTATTCGGCGTGCGAGGCGCCCGGAGCGGCGTCGCCGTTCGAGGTGGAGACCTGCTCGGGAAGGTTCAGCGAGATCTTGGGGCTGTCCCCCCAGAGACGTTCCAAGGCGTAAAACGCACGGTCCTCGTCGTGGAGCACGTGGATCACGATGTCGCCGAAGTCGAGCAGTACCCAGCGGCCCTCGCCGCGACCTTCGCGGCGCAGTGGCTTGACCTTGTGCTCCTGGATGAGCTTGTCCTCGATGGCGTCGACCACCGCGGCGACCTGCCGCTCATTCGGGGCGGACGCGACCATGAAGGCGTCGGTGATGGCCAGGGCGTCGCTGACGTCGAAGGCCACAATGTTCTCGGCCTTCTTCTCGTCCGCGGCCAGGGCGGCGGTGCGAATGATCTCGACGGATTCGGGAAATGCAGTCACAGAGGGGTGAGTCCTTTCAGAGACTAAAGCGTTAGAGCACAAAAATGATGAGCACCGCGATGAGCGCGGCGATGACCAGGAACAGAAGCACGAGCAGCGGCACCAGGGCCCAGGATCGTTGTTTGTAATCCTTGGCCTCGAGCAGGTCCAGGCCCTGGGCGTCCACGGCACGAACGGGTGTACCGGGGGCGCTGACCGATTCCGACGGTCTGGGATCGGGATCGAGGGACTCATTTGACGGTAGGGCCTCCGGTTCCGCCTCCGCGTTGTTCCCGGACGACGCCGCCGGCGCGGGTTCTTGCCGCCGCTCCTGCGCGCCGTCAAGGGCCGTATCGAGCGCGGACGCCACCGGAACCACACTGATCGTCACGGTGTGCGGATTCGATGCGGCAGCAAGGGGAGAACTAGGGAAGTGCCCGGGATCAACCCGCAACGGGTCCGCGGCCAGGGACGAACCCACGGTGGCCGACTCGGGGAAGGATACCGTGATGGTCTCCTCCCCCGCCGCGGGATTGGGCTCTGCCCCCGCACCATCACCTTGTTCAGCGTCACGGGCCCGCAGGGCGGACTGGGCATCCTTGCGGTCCTGCTCGTTGGCCGCGGCCGCGCGCAGGGCGAGTTCCGCAAATCGTTGCTGCTTCAGCAGCAGGTCTTGATCCACTGCCCCGGCGTTCGATTGCTCGGCCTCGTGGATCTCCTGGGCGTGCTCGGCCATTTCCCGTTGCAGTCGCGCCAGCCGACGCGGCCCCAACGGCCTGACCGGACCGGTTTCGGTGGGGCCGTCCAGGTCGATCACCGGTGCCGGTCCGGGCACCCGGGGAACCTCCGAGGTCCACGGAGCGACCGTCGACCCGGATTCTCCGTGCGAGGTCTCCAGGCTGGTCTCTTCGATCGCATCCGGTTCCCGTGCTTCCCCAGGATTCGGGCTCCTGTCCTCTTCGGACCGAGGCTCACTCACAACGTGCTCCTGGTGGTTTCTCGGGGTCCGTTCTCGGTATCGCGGTCAACCGCGAGAAGGGTGGTCGAGGTGTGCTCATCGTGGACGTAGAGACCGTACTTGTTGATGTACTGAACCACACCGTCCGGCACCAGATACCAGACGGGCTTGTCCTCCTCGACACGAGCGCGGCAGTCCGTGGACGAGATTGCCATGGCGGGAACGTTCAGCAGGGACACGCTGGACGACCCCCTGGGTGCGGTCAGCTCGTGTCCCGGCCGGGTGACACCCACGAAATGGGCCAGATCCCAGAGCTCGTCCGTGCCCTTCCACGTGAGGATCTCGCCCATGACGTCCGCACCGGTAATGAAGAACAACTGGGCGTCGGGGCGTAGCCGCGACAAATCGCGCAGCGTGTCGATCGTGTATGTGGGCCCCTCGCGATCAATGTCCACGCGGGACACCGTGAAGCGCGGGTTCGAGGCCGTGGCCACCACCGTCATCAGGTAGCGGTGCTCCGCGTCCGAGACCTGTTTGCCGGCCTTCTGCCACGGTTGCCCGGTGGGCACGAAGACCACTTCGTCCAGGTCGAACACGGATGCGACCTCGGAGGCCGCCACAAGGTGTCCGTGGTGAATGGGGTCGAAGGTGCCACCCATCACGCCCAGCCGGGTCTTACCCGGCTGGCGCGGTGGGATGTGCAGCTCAGTGCCCTCTGCGACGGTTGAGGAAACGTTCGAATTCACGCAGTCAGTGTTGCCGGAGACTCAGTGCTGACGCGGCGAATTGAGGTCGCTGATCATGGCGCGCTCATGGGCGGGCAATTCCGCCGGATCCTCGTATTCGCCGACCTCCGGGCTCTTGCCGCGGGACGAGAAGGAAACCGTTGCAATCAGCATGAGCACGAACAACATGAACGCAATCACGCCGAACATTTCCGTGGGGATGGGCAGTTCGTTCACCACGTGATGTCCGCCCTCTTCGGCGGACAGGGCGGCGTTGTTCAACAGGTGCAACATGTCTGTGCGGTTTCCCTTCTGCTACCGGGCGGTTCCGGTGTCAACAGTGCGATCCGCCCCGAGGCGGTTGATTACATGGTACTTGTCAGGAGCGCACGTGGCCGTCACCCTGAACAACCCACTTGGTGGTGGTCAGCTCTTCCAAGCCCATGGGACCGCGGGCATGCATCTTCTGGGTGGAAATACCGATCTCGGCGCCCAGACCCAATTGGCCGCCGTCCGTGAAGCGGGTGGACGCGTTGACCATTACGGCCGCGGATTCGACTTCTGCGACAAAACGCTCCGAATTGGCCAGGTCATTGGTCACGATGGCCTCGGTGTGGCCGGTCGAGTACTTGGCAATATGAGCCAAGGCCTCGCCCACGGAATCCACGACCTTGACGGCCATGTCCATGCCCAGGTACTCGGTCTCCCAGTCCTCCTCGGTGGCCTGGAAGTGCTCGGAACCCGGGGGCAAAAGCTCGGCAGCCCGCTCGTCCACGTGCAGCTTCACACCGGCCTTGTCCAATGCGGCCAGCACCCGCTGACCGGCCTCCGACTTGGAGTGCAGCAACAGCGTCTCCGCGGAATTGCACGTGGAGGTGCGGTGCGTCTTGGAGTTGAGCGCGATCTTCTCGGCCATTTCCGGGGTGGCGGACTCGTCGATGAACACGTGCACGTTACCCTCGCCGGTCTCAATGACCGGGACGGTGGCGTTCTTGACCACGGACTGGATCAGCCCACGGCCACCGCGTGGAATCAGCACGTCCACCTTGCCCCGGGCACCCATCAGGGCGTTCGCGCCGTCGCGACCGTAGTCATCCACCGTTTGCACGCAGTCCACGGGCAGCTTGGCGTCGGCGAGGGCGTCACGCAGGATACCCACCAAGGCACGGTTGGATTCCAGGGCGGCGGAACCGCCGCGCAGCATGGCGGCATTACCGGACTTCACGGCGATACCGGCAATGTCCACAGTCACGTTCGGGCGGGCCTCGTAAATGACACCCACCACGCCCATGGGCACGCGCATCTGGCGCATGCGCAGTCCATTGGAGAGGGTCTGCCCGCGCACGATCGTGCCCACCGGATCCGGCAGTGCCGCCAATTCACGCAGGGAATCAGCGAGCCCCTTGATGCGGGCGGGGTCCAGCTTGAGGCGGTCCAACAATGCCGACGACGTCTCGTTTTGTCGTCCGCGTTCCAGATCCTTGCCGTTCGCCTCCAGGACCACGTCCTGGCGCTCCTCGATGCGCCGAGCCATGAGCAGCAGCGCGCGGTCCTTCCACGCGCGGGGGGCCCGCGCCAGCCCGCGAGCTGCCTGGCGCGCGTCGTCAGCCATGAGCCCGACGCCCGCCACGGGGTCTGCCCCAAATGTTTGCTGCGCGGTCAGTATTGACGTGTTCTCGGCCAAAATTCCTCCTGGATGTTGGTCGGTTCGACGCCCGGGGGCGCCTGTCGTGTCAGCGTACTTCTCAAACATGGGACGCGGGCGGCTACTTGAGCTTGGTGCGCGCGGATCGTGGGCGCAGCGTGACCAGGTTGTCCACGTGGATCAGTTCCCGGGCGAAGTCCTCTCCGAACTCGTCACCGAGCTGGTCGGTGCGCTTACCCAGCATGTCGGGCACTTCGTCCGAGCTGTAGTTGATCAAACCGTGGGCGACCTCATTGCCGTCCTGGTCCTTCATGGAAACGGGGTCACCGGCGGTGAATGTGCCGCTCACCGCGTTGACTCCCGCGGCCAGCAGTGACCGCCTGCCACGAATGGCTTCCACGGCGCCGTCGTCGAGTGTGAGGGTGCCCTTGATGTCGGCGAGGTGAGCCAGCCACAACAACCGTACGTTGCGGCGACCACCGGTGGTGGAGAACCAGGTGCCCACGTTTTCCCCGGCCAGGGCCTCGTTGATATTGCCCGCGGAGGTCACCAGCGCGGGAATTCCCGACGCCGCCGCGATGCGAGCGGCCTGCACCTTGGTCACCATGCCACCGGAGCCCACACCCACGCGACCGACAGATCCGATTTCGACACCTTCCAGGTCCGCGATCGGGTCATCGATGCGAGCGATCCGCTCGCCGCCGTCCTTGGGCGGCTTGGTGTACAGGGCGTCAACGTCCGAGAGCAGCAGCAGCGCGTCCGCCTTGATCAGGTGCGCCACGAGCGCGGCAATGCGGTCGTTGTCGCCGAACTTGATCTCGTGGGTCGCCACGGCGTCGTTCTCATTGACGATGGGCAGGATACCCAGGTCCAACAAGCGTTCGATCTGGCGGTGCGCGTTCTTGTACTGCGAGTGCCGCATGAGGTCTTCGGCGGTCAGCAGCACCTGCCCCACCGTGACCCCGTAACGCGCAAAGTATTCGGTGTAGCGGGAGATCAGGAGTCCCTGTCCCACGGACGCGGCCGCCTGCTTGGTGGAGAGGTCCTTGGGCCGCTTGGCCAGACCCAGCGGTGACAGACCGGCGGTGATCGCACCCGATGACACGAAGATGATGTCCGTGCCGCGAGCCTTGGCGCCGCCGAGGGCGTCCACAATGCTGCGCAGCGCGTTCTCGTCAATGGAGTTCTCGACGGAGGTCAGCGACGAGGACCCCACCTTGACCACCACGCGTCGCGCCTGGGGCAGCTGGGAGGGCTCAGTGATCGGAGACCGACGGTTCTTCCCACGGTTCTCCGTGCTCAGCTGCATGGCCGACTTGGCCGCGTCCTGCTCGACGGCTGCGACATCAATCTTCTCGGTGGTCATTTTTTCACTCATGCTCGGGGAGATCCTGTCGACGCTGATCAAGGTGACGGCCGCGCGCCTGGTCCACTGATTCCGTCCAGACACCTGCCTTGCGTTCGGCCTCGAGCTCGGCACGAGCCTCGGCCTTCGCGTCCATGCGATCGTAGAACTGTTCGCGCTTTTCACGGCGCGTAGGTCGGTTCGTTTCGTCCAACCGCAAGTCCGTACCGCGCGGGCCGCCCAACAGCTCCGCGCCTCCCACCATGGTGGGCTCCCAGTCGAAGACCACGCCGTTGTCCTCGGGACCGATCAACACCGCATCACCGGGACGGGCACCGGTTCGGAACAATTCGTCCTCGATACCCAGCTTGGCAAAACGGTCCGCGAGGTAACCCACTGCTTCGTCGTTGTTGAAATCAGTTTGTTGCACCCACCGCTCGGGCTTTTCACCGCGTACGTGCCACAGGGGTTCTCCCCCGCGGTCCTCACGGGAAATCGTGAAACCCTTGCGGTTCTCGCCGCGACGGCCACGCACGGGCTCCGGACGCACCACCTGGGACTGTGTGTCGGTTTCATCGGGTTCATCCTCGGTGCGCACCTGCGCCACGAGCTCTGCCATGGCGAACCCGAGTTGACGCAACCCCTCGTGTGATGCCGTGGACACCTCGAACACGCGGTAGCCGCGCTTCTCCAGATCCGGGCGGATGAACTCCGCGAGCTCCCGGGCCTCGGGGACATCGATCTTGTTGAGCACCACCATCCGGGGGCGTTCCGTCAAGGGCACGGTGTCCTGGTTCTCGTCCTGGATGTCCTGGGCGTAGTGGGCCAACTCGGTCTCCAAGGCGTCCAGGTCCGTGAGCGGATCACGGCCCGGTTCCAGGGTTGCGCAGTCGATCACGTGAACCAGCGCGGCGCAGCGCTCCACGTGCCGCAGGAATTCCAGGCCCAGACCCTTGCCCTGGGAGGCCCCCGGGATCAGACCGGGAACGTCCGCCACGGTGAAACGTGTGTCGCCGGCCTGCACCACGCCCAGGTTGGGTACCAGGGTGGTGAAGGGGTAGTCCGCGATTTTCGGGCGGGCCGCGCTCATCGCCGCGATCAAGCTGGACTTTCCCGCCGAGGGGAAGCCGACCAGGGCGATGTCCGCAATGGACTTGAGCTCGAGTTCGACCTCGTGTTCCGCGCCCGGCGTGCCGAGCAGGGCGAAACCGGGGGCCTTGCGCTTCTGGGAGGACAGTGCGGCGTTGCCCAGACCACCGTAACCGCCGCTGGCGATCACGTATTCGGTGCCTTCACCCAGCAGGTCCGCCAGGACGTTTCCCCGGCGGTCCTTCACCACGGTTCCATCGGGAACGGACAGGATCAAATCCTGACCCTTGAACCCGTGGCGGAGATCGCCCTTACCCGGTTCACCGTTGGGGGCCTTCTGGTGAGGTGAGTGGTGGAAACCCAGCAGCGTGGTGGACTGGCCGTCCACGCGAAGGATCACGGAACCGCCGTCTCCGCCATTGCCGCCGTCGGGTCCACCGAGCGGCTTGAACTTCTCACGGCGCACGGACACACAACCGTGTCCGCCATTGCCGCCAGTAGCGTGCACAATGACTCGATCGACAAAACTGGCCACGGGGCTCCTTAAAGTCCTCGGCGCCTTCGCTGCCTCAGGGGCACAGCGAACACCTCTGGTTGAAAGACTAAAGGGTGAGCGCGTATTGCGCCCACCCTTTAGTGGTTGCCGGCCACGGGAAACCCGTGGACAGCGGGTGGACCCGGAGGTCCAAAAGTCAATTACTCGGCGGTCTGGATGTTGACCACGCGACGACCGCGGCGGGTACCGAACTCGACGGCGCCGGCGGACAGGGCGAACAGGGTGTCGTCCTTGCCGCGGCCCACGTTCAGACCCGGGTGGAAGTGGGTGCCGCGCTGGCGGACCAGGATCTCACCGGCGCTGACGGTCTGACCGCCGAAACGCTTCACGCCCAGGTACTGAGCGTTCGAGTCACGACCGTTGCGAGTGGAGCTCGCGCCCTTCTTATGTGCCATGGTGTGTGCCTACCTTCGTGTCAAATGTACGGGAAAGGGTGTGACTTAGGCGTCGATGCCGGTGACCTTGACGGTCGTCAGCTCGGCGCGGAAGCCCTGACGCTTCTTGTACCCGGTCTTGTTCTTGTACTTCATGATCGAGATCTTGGGACCGCGAAGGTCTTCAATGATCTCGGCAGTGACCTTTACGTTGGCCAGGGTCTTGGAATCGGAGGTGACCTTGTCCCCATCGACCAGCAGCAGCGCAGGAAGCTGAATGGTGCTGCCTGCCTCACCGGCGACGCGGTCAAGGGTCACGAGGTCTCCAACGGAAACCTTCTCCTGGCGGCCGCCTGCGCGGACAATCGCGTACACCACTTGGGAACTCACTTCTCTCGACATCTATGGACTACGTGTAAGGGTCGGGAACACACCTGGAGGACCACGAATGTCGAGACATCACGTCGCGGCAGTCCTAGCAGACCGCGCCTAGCGTGGCTTTCGCATCAAACAGGAGGTGAACCCGAGTGTGCCGCCTGACGCGGTGGATTTAACTGTCCACACACACGCTGGTACCCGGCACCGAAAATCTAGCATACCCGATGCGTGGAAGCTACGGCAAACGGGCGGGCCCCGGCGCGTCGAACGGGTTCGGCGAAGAACCGCAGCTCCAGCTCACAGCCTCGCATGAACACCTCCCGCATGCGCCGTCGGGTAACCGGGTCTGCCGTTGCGGCTGCCCGGTCCACGATGTCCTTGGCCCGCTCGGTCGCGAGGTGGAATCCGGGAGCATTGTAGGTGGCCAGCCAATCGCCGTACGGATGCGGTTCCAGTCCGGCAGCGCGGGCCTTTTCCGTCAGCGCGCCACCCACTGCCGCGTAGAGCCAGTAGCACGGCAATACTGCCGCGGCCCCCACCGCGAAGGTCTCACTTCCCGTGGCCGCCAGCAGAAAATCCGAATACGTCTTGGTCACCTCGGACGCCGGCTGCGGGGGCGCACCGTGGAGCCGCGTGCGGTGCAGCGCAGACTCCACGGTCACGACCTCCGCCGCTCCGTGGGCGAAGAATGCGCGCGCCGATTCCGACGGCGCCGCCGCGGCCAACGCGGCCAGCGCACGTGAGTAAACAGCCAAGTACTGCCTGTCCTGGTCCAGGTACCACTGGAAGGTCTCGGACGGCAGCGTGCCGTTGCCCAACTGGGCAACGAAGTCCAGGGTGTCGATCTCACCACGCACACCCTCGCAATCGCGCCAGAGCGCATCCGTGAATCGCCCGTGGGAGTCGGTGTCCACCAGAACATGCTGAGCATGGTGGAAATGATGTACGGGGCCGTTGCCCCGTCCCACGTGGAGACCGTCGGCGTGTTCGAGCGCGCCGCGCAGCCACGAGCGCGCCGTGCTCACGGCGCCCACCCAGTCCCCCGTGCGTGCCACGACCGTGGCAATGGCGCAGGACAGAGAACACCCGGTGCCGTGAGTGTTGGACGTTGCGACGCGCGGATCGTCGAACACGATCACGGGCTCGTCCCGCCCGGGTTCGAGCAGAGCATCCGGGGTTCGCGCTCCGGGCAGGTGGCCACCCTTCACGAGGACGCGCGTGCCGAACCGCTCGGCCACGTCTTGGCCCTGTCTCAGGGCCTCGGTCCACGTGCCAGCCGGCGCCGCACCGGCCAGCACGGCCAGTTCCGGGAGGTTGGGCGTGATCAGGTCGGCGAACGGCAGCAGTGACAACAGGGCCGTTTGAGCCTCCGCCCGCAACAATCGCCCACCGGCCGTGGCCACCATCACGGGATCAAGCACCGTCACCGGTGGTTTCACCTCGGCCAGCCAGTCGCGCACGGCCTCGATCACCTCGACCGATCCGAGCATGCCCACCTTGACCGCGTCCAGAGTCACGTCGGAGCTCACGGCCTCGAGCTGGGCGCGGAGGACCCGCACGGGTGGGGTGTGGATGTCGATCACGCCCTTGGTGTTCTGGGCCACCACCGCGGTGATCACGTTCATGCCGTAACCGCCCATTGCGGCGATGGACTTCAGGTCGGCGGCCTGCCCGGCGCCGCCCGTGGGATCGGTGCCCGCGATCGACAGGACGCGGGGCACGGTTGGAACAGCAGAATGCGTAGTCAGCACGACATTCCCTTCGCTAGTACGAGCTAGATCAGGTTCAACGGGTGTTATCTCAGCCGCTCGTGCGGCACCCCGTGTCAGTGGTACAGATCATGCCACAAGGGTGCGGGGTTCTGATTCCCGCACCCTTGTGGCATGTCATGTCTTGCGGTCGGTGACCGGTGTCAGCTCGTGGCGCCACCCGTCATCTTCATGTCCTCGGCCTTCACACCCACGCCCACCACGGTGGGCTGAGCCGAGGCCTTGGGCGCCTTCTGCTGAGAGATATCGGCCGTGAACCGCTTGACGGGTTCCTCCGTACCAACCGGCTCGTGGGTCCGAACACTGGCCGTTCCCGGTGCCGCCGCGGGTGCGGACGCTCGGCGGGAACGACGCCGCGTGGCCGGCTTGATCTCCGCCTCCGCAGCGGGTGCCACGGCCGCCTTGGCGCCCCCCGGTTGCGACTCATTGGTTGCCGGGCGCTGGGCCCGGCGCGAACGGCCTCCGCGGCTGCCACGCGAGGACTGCTCCTGCGAGGCCGTATCACGTGCCGGCTGCCCGTCCGAGGACTGCTCCCGGGTTGCGTCGTGAGCGGGTTCCTCCGTGAAGGCCGCGGTCAGCGAGTCCAGCGTGAATGACTGCTGACCGGTCTGCGACTGCTCCTCGTGGTGAGCGCTGCCGTGGGGCAACTCGATGACCTCACCATGAATGGTGAGACTGGACGAAGGGCCCTCGCCCGTGTCGTTCGACTCCCGGCCGCGGTCACCGCGGGCCGAGTCCTGGGAATCCGCTGACGACGCGTCCTCGCCCTGGCCGTCCTGACCCGACTGACCTCGGCCACGACTGCGCTTGCCGCGACGCTTCTTACGGCGACGATCGCCGTCCTGATCACCGTGTTCCTGGTTGTCCTGGGCACCGGACTGATCCTTCGCCTGGCCCTCGCCGCCGGAGCGCTCGGCGGACTGGGCGTCACCCGGCTGACCCGGCGCGGCGTCGTCGTCGTGCTGTGAAGCCGCCGCGATACTGGCCAGTGCGCTGCGAGCCGCCTCGGCGCGGGCCTTGGAGTCTTCCTCGCTGCCCGCGTGGCCGTTGTCCGAGCCGTTGCCACCGTTACCGGTGTTCTTGGGCTTGTCCTGCGATCCGCCCGGCTGAGCACCCTGGTGCTGCTGCTTGTGCTTGGAGCGTTTGCGCTCGTTGCGGTTGGTGCGGTGGTCCGCGCCCGAATCCCCGGCGCGCCCCTTGAGCGGGTGGTCGTGCACGATCGCGCCGCGACCGGCACACGCCTCGCACGGCTCCGAGAAGACTTCGAGCAGGCCCGTGCCCATGCGCTTGCGCGTCATCTGCACCAGACCCAGGGAGGTCACCTCCGCGACCTGGTGCTTGGTGCGGTCCCTGCCCAGGCACTCGACCAGGCGACGCAGCACCAGCTCACGGTTGGACTCCAGGACCATGTCGATGAAGTCGACCACGATGATCCCGCCGATGTCCCGCAGCCGCAGCTGGCGGACGATCTCCTCGGCGGCCTCCAGGTTGTTCTTGGTGACCGTCTCCTCCAGGTTGCCGCCGGAGCCGGTGAATTTGCCGGTATTGACGTCCACCACGGTCATGGCCTCGGTGCGGTCGATCACGAGCGAACCGCCGGAGGGGAGGTAGACCTTGCGGTCCAGGGCCTTCTGGATCTGCTCCTCCACGCGGAAGGATTCGAACAGGTCCGTGTCATCGCTCCATTGCTCCAACCGGTCCAGCAGGTCCGGGGCCACGTAGGTCACATAGGCCTCGATGTTGTCCCAGGCCTGCTCGCCCTGGACGACCATGGCGGTGAAGTCCTCGTTGAACACGTCACGCACGGTCTTGATGGTCAGATCCGGCTCGGCGTAGAGCATTTCCGGGGCCAGGGTCTTGGTGGACCCGGCTTTCTCCTGGATCTGTTCCCATTGCGAGCGCAACCGGTTGATGTCGTTGGTGAGTTCTTCCTCCGACGCGCCCTCCGCCGCGGTGCGAACGATCACGCCGGCGCCCTCGGGCAGGCGGTCCTTGAGGATCTTCTTGAGGCGCTGCCGTTCCACGTCGGGCAGCTTGCGAGAAATGCCGGTCATCGAACCGCCCGGCACGTACACCAGGTAGCGGCCCGGCAGGGACACCTGGCTGGTCAAGCGGGCACCCTTGTGGCCCACCGGATCCTTGGTGACCTGAACCAGGACGGAGTCCCCGGACTTGAGCGCGTTCTCGATCTTGCGGGGTTTGTGGCCCAGCTCCGCGGCATCCCAATCGACTTCGCCCGCGTAGAGCACCGCGTTGCGGCCGCGTCCGATGTCCACGAACGCGGCTTCCATGGACGGCAGCACGTTCTGCACCTTGCCCACGTACACGTTGCCGATCAGCGAATCCTGTTGGGTGTGGGAGACGAAGTGCTCGGCAAGCACACCGTCCTCGAGCACACCGATCTGGATCCGGTTCTCCTTCTGGCGCACGAGCATCTTGCGTTCGACCGATTCGCGGCGGGCCAGGAACTCGGCCTCGGTGATCACGTGGCGGCGGCGACCCGACTGGCGGGATTCACGACGGCGCTGCCGCTTGGCTTCCAGGCGCGTGGATCCCTTGACGCCGGTGACCTCATCGGCTCCGCTCTCGCTCACGCGGGGCGCGCGGACTCGGGTGACGGTGCCGTCGGACTCGTCCACGAGTTCCATGTCCACATCACCGCGGCGACGGCGTCGCCTGCGCCGGCTGGTCACGGCGCCCGAGGAGTCGTCCTCTTCGGTGTCGTCCTCGTCCGGCTGCTGGGGCTGGCGACGCTGGGCGTCCCGCTCCTTGGCGGCTTCGCGCTGGCGAACGGCGGCAGCCTCGGCGGCCGCACGGATCTCATCCTGGTCGGGAGCGTGGAACATCAGACCCGCCCCCACACCGAAGGATGGCTCGGCCTCGGGCGTGTCCTCGGTGTCGGGTTCCATGGCCTCGGCGGTGTCCTGGGGCTCGGCCGTGTCCAAGGATTCGGCGGTGTCTTGGGGCTCGGCCGTGTCCGGCTCGTCGGTTACCTGGGTGTCGCCTTGGGGTTCGGTCGGGGTTTGCTCAAGAGCGGGCTGCTCGGCGGCTGTGTGCGCCTCCGTGGTCTGCTGCTCCGCAGCAGATACCTGTTCCTGTGTCGTCTGTTCCGCGTTGTCCTGTTCGGATTCCATGTGAGGTTGTACTCCTGCTCGGAACACCGTCCGCACCCGGGTCCGAGGTGTGCTCGGTCGGTCGAACCGGTGGTGTGACACCACGCGGTCGCCGGAAGTCATGGTGGTACCTGCCGAGTGCGCCGACTGACGTGAACGCTCGTGGCAAGCCGGCGGATGTCCGAGTCGCATAATCCTTGGGGATTGCGAACTTTCTCCGGACGGACGCGCTCGATCTGTTGAGAGCCGCGGGTCCATCCGCCATGTATCGGAGGTCCTGCCGGACCGGTTCCCATGTACGGCTGGGTACCGACCGTTGCCAAGTATCTCACAGTACGTCCGCGCACCCCAGAATTGACGTGTGCGGCAGGCCACATCGCCCGTGGCACCGTGTCGATTAGCATCGGTCTGTGAGCTCAACAAACACCCCGGACCGTCAGCACACCGCCCCCACAGATCGAGGCTGGGCGAGCCTCGCGCTGATTCTGTCGATCATCGGATTCGGTGCTTCCGCGACCCTGGTGATGGAACGCCTGGCCATTTTCGCGGACGCCGGCCACCGCACGAGTTGCGACATCAACGCATGGCTCTCGTGCGGAACCGTGATGCGCACTCCCCAGGCCGAACTCTTCGGATTCCCCAACCCGTTCATCGGCATCGTGGCCTACGCGGTCGTGATGGCGATCGCGGTGGGCGTCCTGGCGGGTGCTCGCTTTGCCGACTGGTACTGGTGGCTCGTGTGGGTGGGTACCCTCGCGGGTTCCGTGTTCACCCTGTGGTTGTGGTGGCAGACCACCTTCGAGATCAACACCCTGTGCTTGTATTGCATGATCGTGTGGATCGCACAGACCATCCTGCTGGCCCACACCACGGCGCGAAACGCCCGGGCGGGAATGTTCGGCGACCGATTCGTCCGGGCCGGCCATTCCGGCGCCTGGGCGTGGTTGATCGCCATCGGTCTCCTGGTGGTGGCTTTCGGCATCATTGCCGTCCGTTTCGCCACCGTGATTTTCGCGTAGCGACCCGCACGGGCCCGGACAGTCAAAATACGCGACGGCGGGGTGCGACCGGATATTCGGTCGCACACCGCCGTTGCTCGTTCCACGAGTCCGAGTGGGTCAGTGCGGATCAGGCGAACCAGATGCCGATCTCGCGCGCTGCGGACTCGGGTGAATCCGATCCGTGCACCAGGTTCTTCTGAACCTTCTCGCCCCAGTCGCGGCCCAGATCCCCGCGAATGGTGCCGGGGGGCGCGGTGGTGGGTTCGGTGGAACCGGCCAGGCTGCGGAAACCTTCGATCACGCGGTTACCCTCGACCACGGCGGCAACCACCGGGCCGGAGCCCATGAACTCGACCAGCGGTTCGAAGAACGGCTTGCCCTGGTGTTCCTCGTAATGCTGTTCGAGGATCTCCCGCGTGGCCTGCACGAGCTTGAGCTCCACGATCTTGTAGCCCTTGGCCTCGACACGCGCGAGGATCTGACCGGTCAGGCCGCGCTCCACGCCGTCGGGCTTTACCAGCACCAGGGTGCGTTCCGTCATCAACATCTCCTTGGATCGATCTCGTCAGGGGTACCGCGACCAGCCTACCGGCCGTGCTACGCTGCGCGGTGACTCACTCGAGTTCATGCGGGTGTTCGGCTTCCCACTGTTCCTGGAGACGATCGCGTTCCCGGTTCTCCCGGTCGATCGCGGTGCCCTTGACCACGGCGTAGCACCACGCCGCCGCGCACACCGCGCCGAGCACGAACATGGCCGGCACCAGGAAGCCCGTGGCAATCAGCACGAGCTGCAACACCCAGCCGAGCACGTATCCGCCGGGCCTGCGCACCATGCCGCACGCGATCAGGAACACCAGGGTGAGCAACACCCCGCCGCCCACGAGCAGCCACTGGTGGGTGGTTTCCCAGTCCCGTGCCAGGATCCCGAAGGCCGCCAGCGTGGCGAAGAAAACAATGAACGCCTCGATGGCCAGTACGGACACCGCGAACATTGCCTTGATGGAGCCGCGCGGTTTCTTCTGGCCCGGGCGCCATTCGCGCTGGGCCCTGGTCATTTTTGCCATGGTCATGTCCTCCCAACGCTGTGGCGGTTCTCAGAGGCCGAGGAGCGCACGGGCTTCACCCACCACGGTGACGGAACCGGTGATCAGTACCGCGCCGTCGAATTCCTGGCGGTCGGCGGCGTCCTGGACGGCGGAGGCAATGGCGTCGTCCAGGCGGCCCTCCGCGTGGACCATGTCCTCGTCGAATCCCATGTCCGCGGCGATCTCGGCCAGCTCCTGGGGCGGGATCGCCCGCGGGGACCGGGATTGGCTGCACCACAATTCGAGCTCGTACTCGCCGTACTCCTCGGCGAGCGTGCGCAGCATGGTCTCCGCGTCCTTCTCGCCCAGAATCCCGACCACCAGGTTGAGTTTGGCGAACGTGAACGATTCCTTGACGGCCGCCGCCGAGGCTTTCAGCCCGTGCGGATTGTGCGCCGCGTCCAAGAGCACGGGCGGTGCCTTGCGGGCCAGCTCGAGCCTGCCCGGAGAGGCCACGGTGCCCAACCCTGCGACCAACAGCTCCTGGTTGAGGGGTTTGTCTCCCCCACCCAGCAGTGCCTCCACGGCTGCGATGGCCAGCGCCGCGTTCTCCGCCTGGTGCTCACCGAACAGCGGCAGCATGAGGTCCGTGTACTCGGCGGCCAGGCCGTGAACGGCCATGATCTGCCCGCCCACGGCAATGGTGCGGCCACTCACACCGAATTCCACGCCCGCGAAGCGGAAATTCGCTCCGACCTCTTGAGCCCGTTCCAGCAGCACCTGGGCCACCGCGGGGTCCTGGGCCGCGGACACCAGGAATCCGCCGCTCTTGACGATCCCGGACTTCTCCAACGCAATGTCCTGGAGTGTGTCCCCGAGCATCTCCGTGTGATCCAGGTCCACGGGCGTCACGATGGACACCGCGGCGTCGGCCACGTTGGTGGCGTCCCAGCTGCCGCCGATGCCCACTTCCAGGACCATGACGTCCACGGGTTCGTCCGCGAAGATCGCGAACGCCAGAACGGTGAGCACCTCGAAGTATGTGAGCCGGGGCTCGCCGCGCTGCGCCAACTCGGTGTCCACAAGCCGCAGGTACGGGGCGATTTCGCCGTAGCCGCGCACGAAGGTCTCATCCGCCACGGGCTTGCCGTCCAGGCTGATGCGCTCGGTGACCTTCTCCAGGTGCGGGCTCGTGTAGCGGCCCACCCGGAGGTCATGGGCGAGCAGCAAGGACTCCACCATGCGAGCCGTGGAGGTCTTGCCGTTGGTCCCGGTGATGTGGATGACCGGCGCGCTCTTTTCGGGGTTCCCGAGAATGTCCACGGCGCGCTGGACCGCGTCCAAGCGCGGCGCCATCCGGTTCTCCGGCGCACGGTCGAGAAGCTCCGCGTACACCTCTTCCACGGTCTGGGGAGTCGAAAGATCCCATGCGTCACTCATCAGTTCACCACCTCCACGGTTACCGAGGACTCGTCCGAGACAATGACCTCGAGCTCACGGCTCAGGGTCTCCCCCGCCACGAGGTCACGATTGGCGTCGACCGCGGCACACGTTGGCGCATCCGCATGAATGGTCGTGTGGATCCGGTCGGAGACGTTGAGGTCCGCGTTCTTACGCTCCTGCTGGATAGCACGGATCATGTCCCGGGCGGTGCCCTCCGCGCGCAGCTCGTCGGTCAGCTCGGTGTCCAGTACCAGGAAACCGCCACCGGGCAGCACCGTGACGGCGCGCGCGGAGGTCTCCGCGGCGTCGTCGACGACCGTGGCCAACTCGTATTCACCCGCTTCCAACGGAATCGATCCGGCCGTGACCGTGCCGTCCTCGGCCACCGACCAGTCGCCCGACTTGGCGGCCTTGATGACCTGCTGGACCTGCTTGCCCAGGCGCGGTCCCGCGGCGCGGGCGTTGACCTTGAGTTGCCGCGAGATGCCGAAGTCCGCCGGCGAGACCTCCGCCGAGTCGAGCAGCGTGACGGTCTTGAGGTTGAGCTCGTCCGCGATGATGGACTCGAACGTTCCCCCGAGGCGCTGTCCCTCGGGAACCGCCACGGTGAGACCCGCCAGGGGCTGGCGCACGCGCAGGTTGTGGGCCTTGCGCAGGGCAGAACCGGAGGAGCAGATGGCGCGCGTGCGGTTCATGAGCGTCATGAGGTCCTCGTCCTGCGGGAACAGGGAGGCGTCCGGCCAGTCCGTGAGGTGCACCGAACGGCCACCGGTCAGTCCGCGCCAGATCTCCTCCGTGACCAGGGGCAACAGTGGCGCGGCTACGCGGCACACGGTCTCCAGGCACGTGTAGAGCACGTCGAAGGCCTGGGTGTCCTCGTCGAAGAACCGCTCGCGTGAACGGCGTACGTACCAGTTGGTGAGTGTGTCCATGGCGGAACGCAGGGTTTCGGCGGCGGACCAGATGTCGTAGTCGTCGAACTGCTGCTTGGTCTCGGTGACCAGCCGTCCGGTCTCGGCCAGGATGTAGCGGTCCATCACGTTCTCGGCGCCGTAGCGCAGTTGCGCCTCGTACCCGGCGCCGCCGTTGGCGGCGTTCGTGTACAGACCGAAGAAGTGGTAGACGTTCCACAGCGGCAACATCATTTGGCGGACACCCTCGCGGATGCCCTGCTCGGTCACCACCAGGTTTCCACCGCGCAGGATGGGTGAGGACATCAGGAACCAGCGCATGGCGTCCGCACCGTCACGATCGAAGACCTCGTTGACGTCCGGGTAGTTGCGCAGGGACTTGGACATCTTCTGCCCGTCCGAGCCCAGCACGATGCCGTGCGAGATCACGTTGCGGAACGCCGGGCGGTCGAACAAGGCGGTGGCCAGCACGTGCAGCAGGTAGAACCAGCCGCGGGTCTGTCCGATGTACTCCACGATGAAGTCGGCCGGGTTGTGGGTCTCGAACCACTCCCGGTTCTCCATGGGGTAGTGCACCTGGGCGTAGGGCATGGACCCGGAGTCGAACCAGACGTCCAGGATTTCCGGCACACGGCGCATCACGGACCGGCCGCTGGGATCGTCCGGGTTGGGCCGGGTGAGGTCGTCGATCCACGGGCGGTGCAGATCCACCTCACCGTCCGCATTGCGCGGTAGCGTACCGAAATCCCGTTCGATCTCGGCCAGCGAGCCGTACACGTCACGGCGCGGGTAATTGGGGTCGCTGGACTCCCAGACCGGGATGGGCGAACCCCAATAACGGTTGCGGGAAATGGACCAGTCGCGCGCGTTTTCGAGCCACTTACCGAACTGGCCGTCCTTGACGTTGTCCGGGATCCAGTTGATCTCCTGGTTGAGTTCCACCATGCGGTCCTTGATGTCCGTGACCCGCACGAACCATGAGGAGACCGCACGGTAGATCAGGGGGTTGCGGCAGCGCCAACAATGCGGATAGGAGTGCACGTAGCTGGATTCGCGCACCAGTGCATCCTGGGCGCGCAAGTCGCGGATCACGGTGCGGGCCACGTCCTTGTCGAACACATTGTGTCCGGCGATCCCGGCCAGGGGAGCTCCGGCGGCCAGGGTCTCGTCCGTGAAGAAGTCGTAGAACACGCCGGCCTCGTCCACCGAGAGCACCACGGGGATGTCGTAGCGGGCGCACACGTTCTGATCGTCCTCACCGTAGGCCGGAGACTGATGCACCAGCCCGGTGCCGTCCGTGGTGGTGACGTAGTCGGCCACGAGGATCTGCCACGCGGTGCCGGTGCCGAAGCGTTCGGCGTCCGTGAAGTAATCCCACAGCGGGCGGTAGCGCACGCCCTCCAGCTGAGCACCGGTGAAGTGGGCGGTCACGGCCTCGCGGGCGGCCGCTGCGGGGTCCTCGGCGTCGCCGTGCCCCAGGTCCTTGGCGTAGCCGTCCAGCAGGTCGGAGGCGATCAGGTAGCGACGCCCGGCCAACTGCGCCCCGCTGTGGACCAGCACGTAGTCGATGTCCGGGCCGACCGCGAGCGCCTCGTTGGTGGGCAGGGTCCACGGCGTGGTGGTCCAGGCAAGGGCGCGGGCGCCGGCGAGCTGGGCCACGACGTCGGGCTGTTCGGCCCAGGACGCGTCGTCGAGGATCTCGAAGCCCACGGTGACGGTGGTGTCCTGACGGTCCTTGTAGACGTCGTCATCCATGCGCAGCTCGTGGTTGGACAGCGGCGTCTCGTCCTTCCAGCAGTACGGCAACACGCGGTAACCGGAGTAGATCAGGCCCTTGTCGTTGAGTGACTTGAACGCGGCCATGACCGATTCCATGTACTCGACGTTGAGGGTCTTGTAGTCGTTGTCGAAATCAACCCAGCGGGCCTGACGGGTCACGTAGTCCTGCCATTCGGTGGCGTACTTCATGACGGAGGCGCGGCAGGCATCGTTGAACTTGTCGATGCCCATGGTTTCGATTTCATGCTTGTCGCTCATGCCCAACTGCTTCATGGCCTCGAGTTCGGCCGGCAAACCGTGGGTGTCCCACCCGAAGCGGCGCTCCACGCGGCGGCCCTGCTGGGTTCGATAGCGGGCGACCAGGTCCTTGACGTAGCCGGTGAGCAGGTGCCCGTAGTGGGGCAGGCCGTTGGCGAAGGGAGGGCCGTCGTAGAAGACGAATTCGTTGGCACCGTCCTGGCCGCGATCGCGCCGGTCGATGCTGGCCTGGAAGGTGTCGTCCTGCTTCCAGTACTCGAGAACGCGCTCCTCGACCTGCGGGAACCGCGGGGCGGACGGGACGCCCTGAGCGGCGGGGTCGGTGCTTACCTTGGGGTAAACGAGTGAATCAGTCACGGTGCTCCATCCTGAGACGTCAGTAAATTCAGGATGCGAGGACGCTGGGGCGCACGGAGTACGCCGGCGGCGCGGTACCACCTCGCTTACTCGCGCCGTTGCGCTCCCACAGGGAACGACGACGCCGCGAGCCGCTCATTCGAAGGCTGTCACGGGCCCACCCGTTCGGTTCTACTGACATCGCTCCGCCGGAGCGATCCGTTCTTCCGAAGACTCCCCGGTGATGGCCGGTTCACGGTCTGTGCGTGCACGGGGTGCACCGCGCCATTCTAACCCCACGAGGGACTCAGTCGTCACCCCAGTCCCCGTCGCACTCCCACTCCTCGTCGTCCCACTCGCACACGCCACCCAGGGCGGGGGCCTGGGGAACGGGTACGGGAGCCAACGACGGCGCGGGAGCGACCGGGCGTTCGGTCGGCGCCGGGGCCGCGGGGTCCGGGGCCTGCTCGGCGTGGCCCGCCGCGCTCCGGGTCGTGGCCTCGCTCGGTGACGCGCTGGTCGTGGTCTGCGGGGTCACCACAATGCCCGGAACGGTGGTGGTCTCAGGGGAGTCCATGGGCATGATCACGAGGGCGGTGGCCGTCACCCCCAGTGCCGCGAGGATGGCGGCGTTCCGAAGCATTTTCATGTCTCAACTGTGCTGCGGGTCAATGAAACCACCGTGAGCCGGACATGAGGAACTTCTCATAATCGCCCGGCCGGGGCGGGCGAACCTACGACGCACGCGGATCCACCAGTTTGTAACCGGCTCCACGCACGGTGATGAACCGGTCCGCACCCATTTTTTTCCGCAGGTAACGCAGGTAGACCACCACCACGTTGGACGCGCCGTCGTAGTCGTAACCCCACACCCTCGACAGGATGATTTCCTGGGTGAGCACCTGATTCGGGTGCTCCAGGAACAACGACAGCAGGGCGTACTCGCGGCTGGACAGTTCAACCTCGCGCTTGTGCGCACCCGCGCCCACGGTGGCAACCCGCGTGCGGAGGTTCAGGGTGAGATCCCCGAATTCACGGCTCTCCTGGGCGGGTCGTGCGCCGCCGCCGTTGCGCTCGCGAGCACGCAGTTTGATCCGGGCCAGCAGTTCCTCGAACCGGAAGGGCTTGGCCAGGTAGTCGTCCGCGCCGCCCTCCAGTCCGTGCACCGTGTCCGCCACGGAATCGCGGGCGGTGCACATGAGGACCGGGATGTCCGCGCCCATCTCACGCAGGGCACGCAGCACGGCGAATCCGTCCATGCGGGGTAGCCCCACGTCCAGGACCAGCAGATCGAACTCACCGCTGCTCGCGTAGTCCAAAGCGGTGATCCCGTCCTCCACCACGGTGGGCGTGTAACCGTGAGCCTTCAGGCCTCGAGCCACAAATCGCGAAATGCGGGGCTCGTCCTCGGCAATCAGTATTCGCATGTCAGCGCTCCTCGGGATCTGGCACGGGGGTGTTGTCCTGCGGGAAAATGATGGTGAACGTGGAACCGTGCCCCGGCCGGGACGTGAGGCTGACCGAGCCGCCGTGGGCTTGCGCAATGGCCTCGACAATGGCCAGGCCCAGACCGGAACCCGATTCACCGCCGCTGTCGGAGACGCGGGCAAAACGTTCGAAGATCCGCGCCTGGTCCGCCTTGGCAATCCCGATGCCCTCGTCACGGACTCCCACCATGATCATGGACCGGCCGGACAGGCTCATGTGCTGGACCTTCAGTTCGATCGTGGTGTGCGGTTCGCTGTACCGCACGGCGTTGGCGGCCAGTTGCACCACGGCCTGGGTGAGGCGGTCCTCGTCCGCCCGGGCCATCACGTCCGCCCCGAAATCGAGCAGCCAGCGCCTGGGGCCCAGGTGCTCGATGCGGGACATGGCGTTGCGAGCGAATTCCGCCATATCCACGGGCGCGAATTTCACGA
This sequence comes from Kocuria gwangalliensis, assembly GCF_039544365.1. NCBI lineage: Bacteria > Bacillati > Actinomycetota > Actinomycetes > Micrococcales > Micrococcaceae > Kocuria > Kocuria gwangalliensis. The sequence continues at coordinate 167,572 of NZ_BAABLN010000008.1, forward strand.
AATCGGGCCGGCCGGTCTTGGCCAGGGTGGAGAGGTCCGTCACCAGGTTGTTCATCCGGTCCAACTCGTCCAGGGCGATCTCGTGGCCCTCGCTCACGTCCGCGGGGTCGGAGAGGTCCGTGGTTTCCAGGGTCCCCCGGATGATGGTCAACGGCGTGCGTAGTTCGTGGGAGACATCGGACATGAATTGCCGTTGATGCGCGTAGCCCTCGTGGATGCGTTCCAGCATGCGGTTGAAGTTCTGGGCGAGCGCGGCCACGTCGTCCCGGGTACCCGGATCGGGAACGCGACGTTCCAGGTCGTCGATGGTGATCTCCCGAGTGGCATTGCGCAGATCCCCAATGGGGCGCATGAGTTTCCCCGTCACGACCAGGCCCACCAGCGCAGAGGCCAGCAACGTTGCCAGGCTGACCACGGTGTAGGTGACGGCGGAGATCCAAATCTGATCGCGCTGATTTTGGATCCTGTTGGCCGCCACGAAAATACCGGGCGTGTCATCGCTGTACAGCTCCACGGACGCGACGGCGGCCGGGATCGCCTCACCGTTGATCTCGAGGTGGGTGAAAATGGTGCTGCCCGGCGTGTGAGTGCTCAGGATCTGCTCGACCGTGTCCGGGTTGTCGAGTTCAAAGGCCTGCTCTTGCGGTTTCAACTGCGGGCGGTCGTCCAAGAAGGCGAGGAACGATTCATGTTCCCCCGGGACGGCGCTCTGAATGGCGGCCCGCATCAGGTCCTCGGTGCTTTCGTTCCCGCCCACATCCGACTGGCGAAGCTCCGCGATCCGCTGGAACTCATCCACCTCCTGGAGCAGTTCCGCGTTGACCCGGTCGTCCAACACGGTGAACTGCACGTAGTAGCTGACGAATCCGGCAATGAGCAGGCCACCGGCCATGAAGGCGAGCATCGTGGACAGGATACGCACTCGCACGGACCGTGAGGAGAGGTCCTTGTTGAATGGGCCTTTCACGGTCACCTTCCGATGCGTCGATGCCAGGGCTACGCGCAGCGTCCCGCGGGACAGCGGTTACTCCGTGGCGCGTCCCCGTTTCCAGTACCCCATGAACGATATGTCAGTTTTCGGCACCCCGGGTGACAGCGCCGCCGGCCCGGCCGGCAACGTGGCATCCCCGTGCGAGGAGACCTCCCCGGCTACGTGCACGCAATACCACTCAACGAAATGAATTGATCACGCAGTCGATGACGACGCCGCGGCGCCCGGGCGGGTCGCTTCATCGCCCCCGCGCAAACCAGTTGGGTACGCGGCCACGCCCACGAGCGACGCAAGTGCCAGGCGGCGCCGGGTCACGGCCGGCGTATGGGCGGGGTGTGACAATGCGTGAACTGTGCCTCATCGAACAGCCCCATTAGATCAGGTTCGCCCAACCCAGCGGTGTGGTACATCCGTCTGCCCCCTCCCGAGGGGATGCGCGCGGAGATTGCGACCCGCCTTGTCCGCCACGCCGACCAACTGGTCATTCCGTGGATCATCCGCCGGAGAAGCGACGGCCGCACCGTCGGGATGACGACGTTTCTGAACCTTCGCCTCGATCACCGCCGACTGGAGATCGGCTCCACCTGGCTCGCCGCCAGTGCCCAGGGCACGGGGCTGAACACCGAGGTCAAGCTGCAGCAGCTGACCTGGGCCTCGAAGGCCTCAATCACCGCCTGAGGGCGTTACTGCTGACACGGTCAAGTAGCCGTCGGTTACCACCGTCGCGCGGAGCGATACCCGTCCTCCCCTATAAGATTCGGCAGATGAGTGCTGCGCCAATAGTTGCCCTGTCCGAGGTCCCACGACGTCAAGTGGTGGTGTTCGATCTGGACGGCACTCTGGTGGCCGGGGATTCCTTCGGGGCTTTCTTGCGCCATCTGATCACACGAAATCTTCTCCGCTGTGCTATGGCGGTGGTCACGGTGCCGGTCTGGTTGCCGGCCTGGCTTCTGCCGCCCACCCGCCTGGCTGCCGAGCGGTACCTGGTGTGGCTGGCCGCCGCCGGAATGGACGAAGACGCCTTCGCCGCCGCCGCTGGCGACTTCGCGACCCGGCACGCCGGGCCCGCTACCGGGCGCGCTCCCGCGGCAGCCCTGGAACGAGTGCGCGAGCACCGGGAGGCCGGGGACTGGGTGGTCGTGGCCACCGGATGTGCTTCGCCGTTGGCGCAGGAGGTTTGCACTGTGATCGGCCTGGACGGGGTCGATGTGGTCGCCTCGACCCTGATCCGCCGCCGCTGGGGTCTACCACAGGCGATGCCCGCCCGCGGCGAGGCCAAGCTGCGGGCTCTGGGGGCCGCCGGTGTGGCACTACCAGTCGATCACGCCTACTCCGATAGCTTCTCGGACCTGCCCCTGCTGCGCGCGGCCCGCACCGCCCACCTCGTAGACCCCTCTCCGCGCGATCAGGCGCGGCTGCAGCGGGCGCTCGGCAAAGACATCGAGGTGCTGCGCTGGGCAGCTTTCCGGGGGCGAGAGGCTCGGGACCGGACACGTGGCAGTAATCAATGACAAATACCGGACCGGTTCCCGGGCGGAGACGAGCCCGCGGTGCGTTTCAGCCAGGGTGGTCGAGGCCGCCCAGGGCCTCCAGGATAATCTCAGCGGTGGCCCGTCCCCTGGTCACCGGGAACAGGTGCCCACCCTCGACCCACCGCACGGTGGCCCCCAGCTCTTCGGCCAGTCGCAGCTGCGCCGGATGCCGGGAATCCTCGGGGGAGCAAACCACGGTGCAGGGGCCGCGGTAGGCCCTTGGTATTTTGGGCGCCGTAGTATGAAGACGGTCGGCGGCCGCCCCCAGGGACAGCGGAGCACCTGCAGGAGGCTGGGCGGCATAACGTTTGTAGGCGTGCTCTCGCAAAAGCCGGCGATCGCCTCGCCCGCAACCGGCAGCCAGCTCAACCCCCGCAGACAACCGCGCACGAGCACCCGCCCTCTTCGGGGCTTGTCGAGGGTGCTCGGGGCCAGCAGGACCATGGACACGTCCTCGCCGGGCTTGAAAAACAGTGCCTCTAGAGCGCCCAGCGAGTGGGCAATGACCACGCGCTGCGCCGGGCCCTCGTAGCGAGTCAGTTCAACCATCAGCTCCGCGTAGTCGTGGACCGGCAGGGGAAACCCGGGGAAAAACCGCACATCGAAGACCATTCCGATAACGTAGCAGCGGAGCTCGGCTGCGGCTCTGCCCCCATTGCCGCGTAATGCCCATGACCTCGGTACACATCACGTTATGGGAGGGCTCTTAACGTGGTCTTTATAAGTGGTTCCAACGTGAACCTTGTTCAGTGGCTCGAGGTGACTCGCTCATTTCGGGAACGCCGAATTTGGTATGCCGCACCGAGCACTACACCGGCACCAGTCAAAATCACCACGGCCCCGTAAAGAGGGGAATCAATGGCCTGGGTCACCAACATCCCGATCCCGGCCAGGAGCAGGCCTCTCTGATGGCAATGACCTCCCTAACATTATTCACTTCTTCATTTAGCGCTGGTTGGGAAAAGCTGAATAAGAAAGCAAAAAAACCTTTGTGGCTGGATCGGCGCACCGTTGCGATGCTATGTCCTTGCCTCGACCTGACGCACCAGGAGAGCTCACCGTCTGCCGAACCAACCCGTCAGCGCGCTGGCCGGCCCAGCCCCCCGTGCGACGACTTGGGCCAGCACGGCCGACGGCACCAGCAGGGCCGCCCCTCGCACACGGTCTGCGGCGATCAGCCAGATCCCCTCGCGCTCCAGCTCCTCAACGGCCAAATGGCAGCCGGGCAGCATCAAGGGCATAGCCGTCAACAGCCCCGGCGTGTAGCCCCGGGTGAGTACCGAAGCGGCGACATGCGTCCCGAGATGGGCCTCCAACCCCGCCACTACGGCTCGGTACATCGTGGAGTGCCCTCGGGTGCGGGTCCCGGAGGCGCAGGCGGCCCCTGGCAGCAGTGCTCGACCTCCTCTCCGAGGACGGCTATGCACCGCTGACGACAGCGAAGGTCGCCAAACGGGCCGGGGTGTCGACGGGGACCCTGTACCGGCGCTGGCCCTCAAAACGGAAACTGATCCTCGCGGCCGCTGGACACATCGCCGCGGCCGAGACAACGGACGTTGACACGGGATCGACCGACGGGGACCTGCGTGAACTGCTGGCCCACAAACGGAAGTCGCTGTGCGGAAGGATCGGAGGGATCCTGGTCTCCCTGGTCGGCGAGGCGATTCATGATCCGGAGTTGGCCGCGATCCTGCGCGCCGACATCTTCGAGCCCACTCGCGAGCATCTCGCGGCAATTCTGGAACGGGCAGCCGCGCTCGGGGAGGCTGGGCATCACGATGCCGATGCCGCTACCCATCTGGTCGTCGGCACGGTCCTTGCTGACATCGCTTTCCGGGCTGCGCACGATCCGCGAACACCGGCAGGTCAGGCCGCCAACCTGCTGCCCGACGCGGAGGCAACCCTGCTCCTGCGCGCTTTGACGGGCATAAGCTGACGTGGAGACATGCGTCCCGCTTCGCCCTCGCACCGCATCCGAACGGATAGAACTAAGCCGATGAGACACACCATCGTGATAACCGGCGCGACCCGAGGCATCGGCCGCATCGCCGCTGCCCGCATCCTCGCCGAGTCCCCCGGGGCGCATCTGGTCGTGCTGACCCGCGACGGGGGCGGCGCGAAGCTGGCCCGCGAGCTGGGACGCCGCGACCGATCAATCTTTTTTGTCGACGCGGACCTGCTGTCCGTGGGCAGCGTCCGCGCGGCCGCCGACGAACTGGCCGGACGGCTCGACTCCGGCGACCTGCCGCCCCTGCGCGCAATCGTGGGCAATGCCGGGCTGCAGTACACCAGCAACCTCACCCGCAGTCACGACGGCCTGGAGGCGACCCTCGCGATCAACGTGCTCGCCAACCACGTCCTCGTGCGCCGTCTCCAGGACCACCTCCAAGGCCCGTCTCGCGTCGTCAGCACCGTGAGCGACACCCACTTCGGCGATCTGAGGCACAACCTGGGCATGGTCCCCGGACCGCAGTGACACCCGCCCCACGTGCTGGCCCGGACCGGCTCTTTCGTGAACCCGGGCACGGTCACCGCCGGCCGGACCGCCTACTTCACCAGCAAGCTCGCCGCGATCCACCTCATCCACGAGTACGCCCGGCGGTTGCCGCCCGGTGTCGACATCATCGGCTACAACCCCGGCCTGGTGCCCGGTACGGCCTTGACCCGCGACGCCGGTGCGCTGTCCCGGTTCGTCATGCACCGGGTGATGCCGTTGCTGAGCCTCACCCCGTTGGCCAGTAGCCCCTGCACTGCCGGCCGCAGCCTCGCCGACGTCGTCCTGGGCAAGCTCCCGACGTCCACGGGTGACTACGTCGATCACGACCGGGTCGCGCCATCGTCGAAGGAGTCCTACAACCGCGAGCGCGAAAGCGAACTTTGGGAAGCCCTTGAACGCCTCCGCGCTGAGGTGCCGTCGGACGTTCCGCAAGCCGGTTCGGGTATGGGGCGGTTGCCCTGGGCCTCCGTCACCGAAGTGGTGCGTGGTGGCTTCACCGGGGCCACCTGCATAGACCGCGGGGTCTACGACGCGTCCCTCGACTCAGGTGTGCCGCACCTGAGGGGTGTGAAGGATGGCGTCGAGGGGATTGCCGTCCACGGGCACGAGACGCGTGTAGAAGCAGGCGAGGGGGGTCATGATCGGTCCAACCGGTGACCCACCCCAGCAAGACAAGCATTGTTGACTTGGGTGGGCATGTCAACGTACGTTGCTGTCTATGAAGACTACAGACCTTGCTGAGCGGGCGGGCGACTTGTCCGACCCGACGACAGGACTACGCGCCATCGCGTCGCTGCGGCGTCTTGCGGACACGCTGGAGCTGCGCCAGGTGGAGGCCGCGCTGGCGGCGGGTCTGGGCTGGGTCGATATCGCGGCCTGCCTCGGCGTGTCGCGGCAGGCCGTCCACAGGAAGTACCGCAACCGCATCCGCCCGGATCTGGCACCCAAGCACGGAGGACCCCGATGAGCACCCGCACGATGTACAAGTACCTGACCGCCGGGTGGCGCGAGGCCGCACGGGCACGAGAGCCCTACATCGACCTAGACCATCTGCTGATCGGCCTGATCGCCGCGGGCGGGCCGGCCGCACAGGCCCTCTCGCAGCACGACATAACGCTGAGCTCTGCCCGCACGGCCGCCGGCGCGGTCCAGGCCGACGCCGTCGCCCAGCTCGGCGTGGACGTTCATGTCCTGCCCGCGTCGACGCCCCGGCCGGTGAGCGAGCTGAACTATGACGACGCCGGCGATGTTCCGTCGGCCAAACGGGTGCAGCGCCTCCTCGACAGCCTCGGCATGCGCGTGACCGAGCGTGATCTTCTGCGGGCCTTGCTCGCGGAGCCGTCCGGGACGATCCGCGAGATGATCGAGCACACCGGGGCCGACCCGAAAGCCGTCATGGCCGACGTCGAGGATGCCGCGGACTGGACCACCCCCACGCCGCGGCGCGCCCGCACCGTCGAGTCGCAGGCCCACGAACGAACCGTGGCCGTCCTGCTCACCCACTTCATTCCCGCCGATGCGCCCCTGGTGCGCTCGGTCGCAGCGGATCCCGCGCTCGCCCCTCAATGGCTGATGCTGCCCGAGATGGAGCAGCAGGCGGACGGAGCCCTCGCCGGCACGTGGACCAAGCGCGCCCGCACGAGCACTCTGCGCCTCGCCCTCACCGCGGACGCCCAGGACCGGGTCCGCTGGTCCGATCAGTGGAATGACGGGCCCTGGGGCTGGTACGACCTGAGGCTCACTCCCGCGGAGGGGGGCACCATGCTGACGCTGACTCGTGCTGTTCGTCCCCTCGGCCTGGTCGGTGCCGCGCTGGGCCCGGTGATCCGATTGACGAACGGTCTCGGATTGCTCGTCCGTGCCCAGAACCTCTCATTCGCCTGCGCCGACGCCATTGAGCAGGATTTGCGATGAGGAACGACGCCGCGGCGCCCGGGCGGGTCGCTTCATCGCCCTCGCGCGAGCCAGTTGAGCACGCGGCCACGCCCACGAGCGACGCAAGTGCCAGGCCAGAGCTAAGCAGGCCGCCCCGGGTCACGATAGGTACGCGGGCCCCGACGACACGTTCTCATCGAAGCCCGTTCACTACACCGTTTCAGCGTCAGGATTGCTTGCGAATCATCTTGTGAATGGCCGCCTGCGCCACCGGCTTCACGGTGAGGGTGTCGATGTTGACGTGGTGCGGCAGCTCCACGGCGAAGGCGAGCACCTCGGCCACATCGGCACCGGTGAGCGGTTTCTCCACACCGGCGTAGATCTTGTCCGCGGCTTCCTGATCACCACCGAGGCGCATGAGTGAGAACTCCGGGGTGTGCACCAGGCCGGGAGCTACCTCGACCACGCGCACGTTGTGTTCGGCTTCCTCCAAGCGCAGTGCTTCGGTCATGGAGCGCTCGGCGTACTTGGCGGCGTTGTACCCGGCGCCACCCTCGTAGGCGCGGAAGGCAGCCAGCGAGGTCAGGTTGACCACGGTGGCCTCGCCATTCTCGCGCAGGGCCGGTAAGAAGGCCCGGGTCACCCGCAGGGTGCCCATGACGTTGACCTGAAACATCCAGTCCCAGTCCTCATCCTTGGCGTCAAGGATCTTGTCGGTGCCCCGCGCGCCGCCGGAGATGTTGAGCACGGCATCCACGGTCTTCTGTTCGGACAGCACCGTGTCGCGCAGGGCGTCGACCTGGGCCTGATCCGTGATGTCCGTGGGCGCCGCGATCGCACCGGTGCGTTGGGCGAGGTCTTCGAGTCGGTCCGCACGGCGTGCCAAGGCGTAGACGGTCCAGCCGCTGCTGCGCAGTCGCTCCACGGTGGCCTCGCCGATACCGGTCGAAGCGCCGGTAACCACGGCCACCTTGCCGTTGCCGAGAGGCTTGGGGTTGTTGTAGGCGGTCTGTGTGTTGTGAGTCATATCTACAACCGTAGCTACCTTATTGTTTCGCGATAAATACCTAATTGGACTTGATTGTTATGTTTCAGAACCCGCTGCGGTGGTCGCGCAACCAACCCAGTAACACCACGGCGTTATTGTGTTCCACGTCCTTAGCGTCGTAGAGCAGAGTCGCCGCGTCCACGTCTCGCAGAACGTGTTCGAGTTCTGCTACCTCCCCCGACGCATCCTGATCCAGTTCCTTCCGGTAGCGCGACGCGAATTCCTCAAATTTCTGGGGATCGTGGCCGAACCACTTTCGAAGACCGTCCGTGGGCGCAAGGTTCTTAAACCAGTGGTTCAGGGCGGCGTGGTCCTTGCTCACCCCGCGAGGCCACAATTTGTCGACCAGGATGCGAGCGCCGTCGTCCGGGTCCCTGTCCTCACGAACGCGCTTGATCTGTAGCTGTGCCATGACCCCACGCTAGGCCTGTTGCGCCCGAATTGCATGAGAGACTGGGCGCATGGCACAACATCTTGAGGGTACAGACACGCCCAATTTCACTGACAACGCTGCGTCCACCACCGCGGTGAACGTTCCCGCCAAGCCGGCGCTGGAGGGTTTGGAGGACAAGTACTCCGCGCAGTGGCGCGAGAACGGCACGTACGCCTTCGACGCGGACACCACGCGCGAGGCCGTCTACTCGATCGACACTCCCCCTCCCACGGCCTCCGGTTCCCTGCACGTCGGTCACATGTTCTCCTACACGCAGACGGACGTGATTGCCCGTTACCAGCGGATGAGCGGCAAGAACGTGTTCTACCCGCTGGGCTGGGATGACAACGGCCTGCCCACCGAACGCCGCGTGCAGAACTATTACGGTGTACGGTGCGAACCCGGCACACCCTACATCGAGGGTTACCGTCCGCCGGAGAAGCCGGCCAAGAACCAGCGCGACTGGGACGTGGTGTCCCGCCAGAACTTCATCGAGCTGTGTGAAGAGCTCGCCGTGGAGGACGAGAAGGTGTTCGAGCACCTCTTCTCCACCCTGGGTCTGTCCGTGGACTGGAACCGCACCTACCGCACCATTGATGCCCACTCCCGCAAGGTTTCGCAGCTGGCGTTCCTGAAGGACTACCAGGCGGGTAACGCCTACATGGCCGAGGCCCCCACCATGTGGGACGTCACGTTCCGCACCGCGGTGGCCCAGGCCGAACTCGAGGACCGCGAACGCGAGGGCGCCTACCACCGCATCTCGTTCCACCGCCCGGACGGGAAAAAGGTTTTCATCGAGACCACTCGCCCCGAGCTGCTGCCCGCGTGCGTGGCCCTGGTGGCCCACCCGGATGACGAGCGGTACCAGTCGCTGTTCGGCACCACCGTGCGCTCTCCCCTGTTCGACGTCGAGGTTGAGGTCAAGGCGCACCCGCTGGCCAAGCCCGACAAGGGGTCGGGTATCGCCATGATTTGTACCTTCGGCGACCTCACCGACGTCACCTGGTGGCGCGAGCTCAACCTGCCCACCCGCGCGTTGATCGGCCGCGACGGCCGTTTCCTCGCGGAGCAACCCGAGTGGATCGCCCAGGGCGCCCCGGCCGAGAATTACGCGCAGGTCGCCGGCAAGACCGTGTTCTCCGCGCAGAAGGCCGTGGTGGAGTTACTCGAGGCCTCCGGTGACCTGGAGGGCGAGCCCAAGAAAATCATGCACCCGGTGAACTTCTACGAAAAGGGCGACAAGCCCCTCGAAGTGGTCACCTCCCGCCAGTGGTACATCCGTAACGGTGGCCGTGACGCCGGGCGCCGCGAGGCACTGATCGGACGCGGCCGTGAGATCTCGTGGCACCCCACTTTCATGCGCTCCCGCTACGAGAACTGGATCGAGGGGCTCAACGGTGACTGGCTGATCTCCCGTCAGCGGTTCTTCGGTGTGCCGTTCCCGGTCTGGTACCCGCTGAACGAGTCCGGTGAGCCGGACTACGACCATCCCGTCCTGCCCTCCGAGGACCAGCTACCCGTGGACCCCACGGCCGATGTCGCGCCCGGTTACACCGAGGAGCAGCGGGATCAGCCCGGTGGCTTCATGGCGGACCCGGATGTCCTGGACACGTGGGCCACCTCCTCGCTGACCCCGCAGATCGCGACCGGTTGGTCCGTGGACGAGAAGCTGCACGCCGCCACGTTCCCCATGGATCTGCGCCCGCAGGGTCACGACATCATCCGGACCTGGCTGTTCTCGACCGTGGTGCGCGCGGAGACCCTGGCGCAGACCGTGCCGTGGAAGCACACGGCATTGTCCGGCTGGATCCTGGACCCGGACCGGAAGAAGATGTCCAAGTCCAAGGGCAACGTGGTGGTCCCCACCGATGTGCTCGAGAAGTACGGTTCGGACGCCGTGCGTTACTGGGCGGCTTCCGCCCGGCTGGGTGCGGACACCGCCTACGACGAGGGGCAGATGAAAATCGGCCGCCGGTTGGCCATCAAACTGCTCAATGCCTCCAAGTTCGTGCTGGCCCAGGGTGTCACCGAAGCCTCCGTGTTGGGTTCGGGCACGGACGAGTCGGTGGTCGTCAACGGCCTGGACCGCGCCCTGCTGACCCAGTTGGCCGATGTGGTCACCCGTGCGAGCACCGCGTTCCAGGACTACGAGTACGCCCGCGCCCTGCAGCTGATCGAGTCCTTCTTCTGGACCTTCACCGACGACTACGTGGAGCTGGTCAAGGACCGCGCCTACGGTTCGCGCGGTGAAGCGGCTCAGGCATCCGTGCACGCGGCCCTGGCCACCACGCTGGACACCCTGCTGCGGTTGTTCGCACCGTTCATTCCCTTCGCCACCGAAGAGGTCTGGTCCTGGTGGCGTTCGGGGTCGGTGCACCGCGCTCCCTGGCCCTTGATCGACGGGTTTGCCGGGTTGGCCCAACAGGGCGATCCCGAGGTGCTGACCGTGGTGGGCGAGGCCCTGTCCGGGCTGCGCAAGTCCAAGTCCGAGGCCAAGGTCAAGCAGCGCACCGCGGTCACCTCCGCGACCGTCTCCGGCCCGGCCGCACAGCTGGAGCAGCTGCGCGCCGGTCTGGACGATCTCAAGGCCGCGGGTAACGCCGCGGACCTCACGCTCACGGACGCCGACGGCGAGCTGACCGTCAGCCACGTACAGCTGGAGGCCGCCGTCGAGGTGTAGTCACACCCGCACATGACAACGGCGGACGATCCCCTGGGGATCGTCCGGCGTTGTCGTGTCATGCCTGGGCCCGGGTGGCTGACATCCTGGTCCGCCAAAGTGCAGTTAGGTCCCTGCGCGGGCGCAGTTTTGCGGACTGGGATGTCAGGGCATCCCCGTCAGCGGAGGATGCTCAGCTGAAGTCGGGGCCCTTTTCGCGACCGCGCTTGAGTTCGTAGAAGCCCGGGTACGAGGCCAGTGCGAGGGCACCGTCCCAGACCTTGCCCGCTTCCTCGCCCTTGGGTGCCGGGGTGAACACGGGGCCGAAGAAGCCCACGCCGTTCACGGCGATGCACGGGGTGCCGATGTCCTGACCGGCTACCGCCTGGGCGGCCTCGGTGGACGCACGGATCGCGGCGTCGTAGTCCTCGGAGTCCTTGGCGTCCGCCAGCTCGGCGGGCAGCCCGACCTCCGCGAGGGATTCCTGAATGATCTCCAGCTCGTCCTCCATGCCCCCCGGGTGACGGCGGGTGCCCATGGCGTCGTAGAGCTTCTTGTAGTACTCATCGCCGTGTTCCTGAGCCGCGGCCTCGATCACGCGCACCATCCACATGGACTCGATGTGACCCCGATGGTGATTGTCCGGGTTGTTCTCGTTGAGGATGCCCAGCGAAATGATGCGCCAGTTGACCTCCACGTCGCGGATCTCGACGACCTCTTCCATCCAGCGCGAGGTCATTCAGGCCCACGGGCACAGCGGATCGAACCAGAAATCTACGTGCTGCTTCTCGGACATACGGTTACCTTTCGACAGACGGGTGTGTTGCTTTCACGGGGTGATCACGCGTCACGCGGACTTATGACGACGCCGCTCTTCTTCGATCATCTCGTGCGTGAAGATCTCCGGGTCGCTCAGCTTCGCCACGGAATCGGCGGTGACCAGAACCGCAGCGACATCGTCGCGGCTGGGCAGGTCGAACATGACCGGCATGAGGATGTCTTCCAGAATGGCGCGCAGGCCGCGGGCACCGGTTCCCCGTTCGATCGCCAGTTCGGCAATGGCCTCCAGGGCCTGCGGGTCGAAGGTGAGTTCCACGCCGTCGATCTGGAACAGCTTGCGGTACTGCTTGACCAGGGCATTCTTGGGTTCGGTGAGGATCCGCACCATGTCCGAGACCGACAGTTTGGACAGCGTGGTCACCACCGGGAGGCGGCCGATGAACTCGGGGATCAGCCCGAACTTCAACAAATCCTCCGGGCGCACCTGGCCGGTGAGGTCCACCTCGGAGGTGTCGCGGATGGCGGCGCCGAAGCCGATGCCCTTCTTGCCCGTGCGCTGCTGGACGATCTCGTCCAAACCGGCGAACGCGCCGGCCACGATGAAAAGCACATTGGTGGTGTCGATGTGCAGGAACTCCTGCTGGGGATGCTTGCGCCCGCCCTGCGGAGGAACTGACGCGACGGTGCCCTCCAGAATTCTCAGGAGCGCTTGCTGGACCCCTTCACCCGATACGTCGCGCGTGATCGAGGGGTTCTCAGATTTACGAGAAATCTTGTCGATCTCGTCAATGTAAATAATCCCCTGCTCCGCTTTCTTGAGATCGAAATCGGCGGCTTGGATGAGTTTGAGGAGAATATTTTCAACGTCTTCACCTACGTATCCGGCCTCGGTGAGGGAGGTGGCATCCGCCACGGCGAACGGTACGTCCAGTCTACGAGCCAGGGACTGCGCCAAATAGGTCTTACCGGAACCGGTGGGGCCCACCAACAAAATGTTGGACTTGGCCACTTCGATGTCTTCTTCGTTGCCGTCGGAACCGGCAATGGAGAGGGTCTGCCCGGAGACACCCGCGCGGATGCGCTTGTAATGGTTGTACACGGCCACGGACAGTGCGCGCTTGGCGGTGTCCTGGCCGATCACGTATTCCTGCAGGTGATCGTGGATCTGCTGCGGGCGCGGGAGCTCGATGTGGTCGGTTTCCTCGACCTCGGTGAGTTCCTCTTCAATGATTTCGTTGCACAGTTCAATGCACTCATCGCAAATGTAGACCCGAGGCCCGGCAATGAGCTTGCGAACCTGCTTCTGGCTTTTACCGCAGAAGGAGCATTTGAGCAGGTCAACGCTCTCTCCGATGCGCGCCATAGCCAATCCTCACAGTTCATCTCGATGTTGCCCTCGGCGCCATTTTAGGCCAGGGCGGCAGGTGCACCAAAGCTCGACACCGGTACGTGGTGAGCAGCGGCGTCGCCGGAGTAAGTGTCTCCCGCGACGCCGCTCAGCCTACGTCAGTTTTATTGCGTGACGGTCACCGGCTTGTTGATTTTCCGGGACTCCAACACCTGGTCAATGATGCCGTACTCCAGCGCGTCCCTGGCGGTGAGGATCTTGTCGCGCTCGATGTCGCGGTTGATCTGTTCGCTGGACTTGTTGGTGTGCAGCGCCATGGTGTCTTCCAACCAGGTTCGCATGCGCATGATCTCGTTGGCCTGGATCTCAATGTCCGAGGCCTGACCGCCGCCCTGACCCTCCATGGCCGGCTGGTGGATCAGCACGCGAGCGTTGGGCAGCGCCAGCCGTTTGCCCGGGGTGCCACCGGCCAGCAGCACGGATGCGGCGGAGGCGGCCTGGCCCAGGCACACGGTCTGGATCTCGGGGCGGATGTACTGCATGGTGTCGTAAATGGCCGTCATGGCCGTGAACGATCCACCCGGGGAGTTGATGTACATGGTGATATCGCGGTCCGGGTCCTGGGACTCGAGCACCAGCAGCTGCGCCATGATGTCGTCAGCGGAGGTGTCGTCCACCTGGACGCCCAGGAAGATGATGCGGTCTTCGAACAGCTTGGTGTACGGGTTTTGGCGGCGGTAGCCGTAGGGCGTGCGCTCTTCGAAGTCCGGGATCACGTAGCGGCTGGTGGGCAACTGCGGTGCAGTGGCGTGAGGCAAGTTCATTGGTCCGTCCTGAAATTCTTGAAGTGGTTCGTGGCAGCTACGGCTGGTTACTTGGATTCCCGCATGGTTCCGCCGCCACCGGTCACGTTGCCGGCGGACTGGGCGATGTGGTCGAAGAATCCGTACTCCAGGGCACGCTCGGCATCGAACCAGTTGTCGCGGTCGTTGTCGCGCAGGATGGTTTCGAGGTCCTGACCGGTCTGCTCGGCCGTGAGTTCGGCCAGGCGCTTCTTCATGGACAGGATCAGCTCGGCCTGCACGCGGATGTCCGACGCGGTACCGCCCATACCGCCGGAGGGCTGGTGCATGAGGATGCGGGCGTTGGGGGTCGCGTACCGCTTGCCCTTGGTGCCCGAGGACAGCAGGAACTGTCCCATGGAGGCCGCCAGGCCGGTGGCCACGGTGACCACGTCGTTGGGGATCAACTGCATGGTGTCGTAAATGGCCATGCCCGCGGTGACCGAGCCACCCGGGGAGTTGATATACAGGAAGATGTCCGCCTCGGGATCCTCAGCAGACAGCAGCAGCATCTGCGAGCAGATCAGGTTGGCGTTGGTGTCACGCACCTCGGAACCGAGCCAGATGATGCGTTCCTTGAGCAAACGGTTGTAAACGTAATCGTCCTGACCGTTGTGCGCCCCGTCCTCCATGCGCGGAGTGACCGGTGCGGCACCGTACGACTGGATGGGAGTGGAGGTCATGGAATGCCTCTTTCTTCTGGGCGGGGTCGCGCGCCGGGAGCACGGCGACCCATGAACACTTTCTGTCTCAGCAGCGTAGTGCCGTACCCGTACCGTTTCGCGGGCGCAGGCCCATTGTTCGCTGCTGGCGCATGGTCGCGGACACACGACGACGCCGCAGGCAACCTTCGCGTGGAAGGCCCCCTGCGGCGTCGTTGTGAGCCACTCTGTGCGCCCGCGTGCAGCGGGCTATACATGATTACTTGGCGTCGGTCTCGACGGTCTCTGCCTCTTCGGTGGCGGCAGCGGCGTCGTCCTCGTCGTCGGAGCCGACGAAGGCGGACAGGTCCACCTCGGTGCCCGTGGAGTCGGTGACCGTGGCGTACTCGAGGACCTTGGCGAGAGCCTTACGGCGGCGCACCTCGCCCACCATCATGCCGGCCTGCCCGGAACCATCCAGCATCTGAGCGAACTGGTTGGGGTCCATGCCGTACTGCTGGGACATGTTGACGATGTAGTCGATCAGCTCGGACTGCTCCACGCCGACCTCTTCGGCTTCGGCCACGGCGTCGAGGATGATCTCGTTGCGGAAAGCGGTCTCGGCGTTGGCGCGAACCTCGGCACGGTGCTCTTCGGTGTCGTGATCGGGCTCGGCCGAAGCCTGGGCCTGCTCGGAATCGAAGTGCTGGGCCAGCTGATCCTCAATGACCTTCTCCGGAACCGGGACCTCGATGAGTTCCACGAGCTTGTCCAGGACCTTGTCACGGGCTTCAATACCCTGCTCGACCACGGCGGACTCGCCGGCCTGCTTCTTGAGGTCTTCCTTGAGCTCGTCAATGGTGTCGAACTCGGAAGCCAACTGGGCGAACTCGTCGTCCGCCTCGGGCAGCTCGCGCTCCTTGACGGCGGTGACCTTCACCTTGACGGTGGCATCCGAACCGGAGTGCTCGCCACCGGCCAGCTTGGTCTCGAAGGTGGCGTCCTCGTCGGCGGAGAGACCGGTCACGGCCTCGTCCATGCCCTCGAGCATGGTTCCCGAGCCCACCTCGTAGGAGAGGTCATTGGCGGCGTCCACTTCCTCACCGTCGACCAGGGCCTGCAGGTCCAGGGTCACGTGGTCACCCTCGGCAGCGGGGCGGTCCACGGACTTGAGGGTGCCGAAACGAGCGCGCAGCTCGTCCAGTGCCTTCTGCTCGTCCTCGGCAGACGCCTCACGGGCCTCGACCTCGACCTTGAGACCCTTGTAATCGGGCAGCTCGATCTCCGGGCGGATGGCCACGCTGATCTCGACCTTGGTGTCGGCCTCGCGGTTGTCCGATTCCGGCTTGGCCAGAACCTCGACCTGCGGCTGGGACAGGGGGGTCAACTCGTTCTCGGCCAGCGCCTGCTGGTAGAAGTCATTGAGGCCCTCGTTCAGGGCGTTCTCGATCACGAAGTCGAAGCCAACCCGCTGGTCGATGAGCTTCGAGGGGACCTTACCCTTGCGGAATCCGGGGATCTGAATCTGATCGGCCAACTGCTTGTACGTCTGCGCGACAAACGGCTTGAGATCGGCGTAAGGGATCTCAACGGTGATCTTCGCCTCGGTGGGGTTGAGTTTCTCGACGGCGCTCTTCACTTCCGTTGTACTCCTGGGGTCGTGGATGGACAGTTCTCACGGGCCAGGTTTGGCCCGGTCGGTCAACGAGGGCTCCCCTGCTTAGCTATGGGCGGGTGAGCGCTCAGACGTCGGGGTGACAGGACTCGAACCTGCGATCTCCTGCTCCCAAAGCAGGCGCGCTAGCCACTGCGCTACACCCCGTAGTCGGTGCATATCCGTGCGTTGATGGCCCCTCCGCGGGCACAAAAACACACCCGGGACACACCAACAACGGGTAAGTCTACCGTGTCATGGGCCCCCGGGCTGTAATTCGGCCCGTGCTGGCACTGAAGCGGCTCCCAATTGGCGGGCACCGAACGCCTCGTGTAATCTTTCGGTGTCCCCGGGGGTGTAGCTCAATGGTAGAGCCCCAGTCTTCCAAACTGGCTACGCGGGTTCGATTCCCGTCACCCCCTCAGATGTACACAACGGCCCCGCACTGATCAGTGCGGGGCCGCTGGCGCTAAAACCGCGGGGCACGTGTGAGGTTTCGGTGGGACCCTCAGCCGGGCCAAGAAGGGTTTTACCGACACATGAGGTGGGCGGGAGGGCCCTGGCGACGCACAGGATGCGCGGAGCCCGCTACTTCTGGCACCCCGGGCACCAGTAGAGGGCTCGGCCGTTGAGGTCCTGGCGCAGCACGGTGGTGCCGCAATGCAAGCACGGCTGACCGTGGCGGTGGTACACGTAATTGCCGTGGTGGGGCCAGGCTTCGGCCTCCGGTACACCGGGACGATCCGCGGGGTCGGTGGTGATGATGCGGCCCAACCGCACGCCGATGTCCATCAGCGCCACGTTCTCGTCCCACAACCCCACCAGATCTTCGCGGCTCAGCGACGTACCGGGAAGGAAGGGATTGACCTTCCGGCGGAACAGGGATTCAGCCCGGAAAATGTTGCCGATACCGGCCACCACGTTCTGCTCCATCAACAGCACGGCAATCGGGCGTTTGCTCTTACCGGCCTTGGCGATGAACGGCTCCGGGTCCGCATCGGGGTCGAGCGGGTCCGGGCCCAGCTTGGCTTCCGCCACCGCGGCCTCTACCGGGGTTTCCACGGTGCACAATGCCGGCCCGCGCAGATCCGCCCACCCGTGCTCGCCCACCAGCCGGGCACGCACGGCACCGATGGGAGCGTCGGGTACGACCAGCCCGGCGTCGTCGTACGCCACGGTGGACCCGGCCGCGGAACCGGTTTCCTGCTCGCCCACCTTGCGGGGCGCCCCGATCGACGACGCCGCTTGGAACGTCTCATCGCCGACGAAACTCCACGCCCCGTAAATGCCGAGGTGTGAGCGCAGGATCAGGACGTCGGCGGCATCGTTCGGCGCGGCAAAACTCATGAACAGTTGCTTACCGTGGGCGCGGGCGCCGGTGAGAACGCGGCCGTCGAGCCGTGCCGCGCCGTTTGCGAAACGGCCCTGCGGGCTGGAGACCCGCACGGGCCGGCCCGCGAAAACGTCCCCGAGCTGGCGAGCCAGCCGGTGAACCGAGTGACCTTCGGGCACGGTCAGTTCTGCGCGGCGGGGCGTGCGGTGACCTGGTCGAGCTTGCCCCTGATATCTCCGGTGGTCTCGTACTCGCCCAGCTGGGCAATACGGCGCCCATGGCGTTCTTCACCGGTGAACTCCTCGGCGAGGAAAGCCTTCACGATCTCCAGCGCCTCCTCCTTGGAGTGCTGGCGGCCACCGATAGCCACGACCTGGGCATTGTTGTGTTCCCGGGCGAGCTTGGCGATGTCCAGGTTCCAGGCCAGGGCGGCGCGGATTCCGGGCACCTTGTTGGCGGCCATTTGCTCACCGTTGCCGGAGCCGCCGAGCACAATGCCCAGGGAGTCCAGACCCTGATCGCGGTCCTCCTTGACGGCCCGGGCGGCGTGGATGCAGAAGGCGGGGTAGTCATCAGCGGCGTCGTAGTCCTCGGGGCCGTGGTCGACCATCTCGTAACCCGCGGCGGACAACTGATCGACAAAGTACTGGGACAGCTCGAGACCGGCGTGGTCGGTGGCAATGTGCACGCGCATGGGCGGGGATTCTCCTGGATCAGGTGCGGCGCCGAGGGCATTCACCCGGGTCACCGCCGAGAACTTTCTGACACCCACCACCGTACCGTGAGCGCCCCGGAACGCCCTGATCGGGAGGATCACAGCCCGTGCCGCTGTGATCTCGGCCGCAGACTGCCATAATGGCTAGATGCTCGCGCGCCCGGTGCGCGCATGCCCCCCGCAGTCGAGGAGAGGATCACTCACGTGCCCGGAATCAATTTGACCCGAGAGGAAGCCGCCCGGCGGGCGGAGACTGTTTCGGTCGATTCCTATGATGTGGTCCTGGATCTCACCGATGATCCGGAGACGTTCCCCGCACGCACCACGGTGCGTTTCACGGCCGCACCCGGTGCCAGTACCTTCATTGATGCAATCACCGCGTCCGTGGAGTCCGTGAGCCTCAACGGCAAGCAGCTCGACCCGTCCCGGGTCAGCGACGGCGTGCGCATCAAGCTCCCCGATCTCGCGGAATCCAACGAGCTGGTCGTGGAATCCCGGATGAACTACATGAACACCGGCGAGGGCCTCCACCGCTTCGTGGACCCGGTCGACGGTGAGGTGTACCTCTACACCCAGTTCGAGGTGGCCGACGCCCGCCGCATGTTCCCGGTGTTCGAACAACCCGATCTGAAAGCCACCTTCCGCTTTGTGGTGACCACCCCGCAGCACTGGGCCGTGGTGTCCAACCAACCCACCCCCGAGCCGGTTACCGTGCGCGACGGCGTCGCGCGCTGGGAATTCTCCCCCACACCCAGGATCTCCTGCTACATCACCGCGTTGATCGCCGGACCCTACGAGTCCCTCACCGACTCGCTGTCCTCCTCGGACGGGCGCACCATTGACCTGGGTTTGTATGCGCGCAAGTCGCTGTCCGAGTACGTGGACGCGGCCGAGATGTTCGAGGTGACCAAGCAGGGCTTCGAATTCTTCGAAGCCCAGTTCGGTGTGCCCTACCCGTTCGAGAAGTACGACCAGTTGTTCGTGCCCCAGTTCAACGCGGGGGCCATGGAGAATGCCGGTGCCGTCACCTTCGTGGAGCAGTACATCTTCCGGTCCAAGCCCTCACAGGCCCGCGTGGAACGCCGCGCCATCACCGTGTTGCATGAACTCGCGCACATGTGGTTCGGCGACCTGGTGACCATGCGCTGGTGGAACGACCTGTGGCTCAACGAGTCCTTTGCCGAATACATGTCCACGCTCGCGTGCGCGCAGAACACCAAGTACACCAATGCGTGGACCACGTTCGTGGCCGGCGAGAAGTCGTGGGGTTACGAGCAGGATCAGCTGCCCACCACCCACCCCATCAAGGCCGAGATCCGCGACCTCGAGGACGTGCTGGTCAACTTTGACGGCATCACCTACGCCAAGGGCGCCTCGGTGCTCAAGCAGCTCGTCGCCTGGGTGGGCCAGGACGAGTTCATGGCCGGGCTCAACGCGTACTTCGGCAAGCACGCGTGGGCCAATACCGAGCTGGCCGATCTGATGGTCGAACTCGAAGCGGCCAGCGGACGCGACCTCACCGATTGGACCGAGCGCTGGCTGGAAACCGCGGGCGTCAACACCCTGCTCCCGCACGTCGAGGCGGACGAGGACGGCGTGATCACTTCCTTCGGCATCGAGCAGATCGGTCAGGAGGGTCACCCGACCCTGCGCCCGCACCGGTTGGCGGTGGGTTTCTACGATCACGACGACGCCGCCGGGCGCCTGGTGCGCACCCACCGTGTGGAGCTGGACGTGGACGGCGAACGAACCGAGGTGCCCGAACTCGTGGGTCGTGAGCGACCGGACCTCGTGCTCCTCAATGACGACGATCTGGCCTACGCCAAGATCCGCTTGGACGAGTGCTCCCAGGACACCGCGTCCAACCACCTGGGCGATTTCGAGGAGTCTCTCCCCCGCTCCCTCGTGTGGGGTGCGGCGTGGGATTCCGTGCACGACGGCGTGTCACCCGCCCGCGAGTACGCCCAGCTGGTGCTGGCCAACATTGGCCGCGAGACCGACTCCACGGCGGTGCAGGTTCAGCTGCGCCAACTCGACACCGTGCTCGACTATTACGTGGCGCCGGGGGACGCGGACGAGATCCGTACGGGCGCGGCCACCACGATCTGGGAGCTGGTGGAGGCCTCGGCACCGGGATCGGATCACCAGTGGCAGTTCTTCCGTGCCTTTGCCCGCCGCGCCGTGACGGCCCAGCAGTTCGATCGGCTCGAGTCCTTCGACCGGGGCGAGAACATTCCCTCCGGCGTGGACATGGACACCGACACCCGTTGGGTCGTGCTCACGGCGCTCGTGGCCGCGGGTCGCCGGGGCGAGTCCGAGATCGACGCCGCCCTGGCCCGGGACAACACGGAGACGGGCGCCATTGCCGCCGCGACCGCGCGTGCGGCGATCCCCACCGCGGAGGCCAAGGCCGCGGCCTGGCAGCAGATCGTGGTGGACGGTTCGCTGCCCAACTCCCAGCAGCAGGCGGCGATAGCAGGCTTCTTCCGCGTGCACGACACGGACCTGGTGGCCCCGTACGCGGAGAAGTACTTCGCGGCAGTGACCGATGTGTGGGCCACGCGCACGCATGAGCTGTCGCAGCAGATCGCGGCGGGTCTGTTCCCGCGCATCGCGACCCAGGGGACGGTCGACGCCGCCCAAGGGTTCCTGGATCGCTTGGCAGGACAGCACAACGGCCTGCGCCGTATCGTGTTGGAGCGCCAGGACTCGATCCGTCGTGCCGTGGCGGCTCAGGCCGTGGACGCCGCCTCCGCGGGACACGAGGATGAAACCGCATGAGCGCCCCCGATCAACCTCCCCTGAATCCCCAGGCCGGTCAGAGCGAGGGGCGGCGCACCTTCACCCTGGGTGCGGTGGGTTCCCGGTCCGCCGCGCGGCCCGTGATGCAACCCCCGCAGCAGGTGGGTGACGCGAGGGAGGCGGCCGAAGCGGCGTCGTCGGAGTCGTTTTACGCGCAGGTGGGCGGGCACGAGACGTTCGTCAAGCTCACGAGCGAGTTCTACCGGCGCGTGGCCCAGGACGAGGATTTCAAGGCCCTGTACCCCGAGGAGGACCTGGGACCAGCCGAGCGCCGGCTCCGCATGTTCCTCGAACAGTACTGGGGCGGGCCCGTCACGTATTCGCAGGAACGCGGTCACCCCCGATTGCGGATGCGGCACGCACCGTTTCCCGTGGACACCTGGGCGAGGGAAACGTGGCTCAAGCACATGCGCGGCGCCATGGACACCCTGGAGTTGTCACCCTTGCATGACGGCATCATGTGGGATTATTTCGACCGGGCGGCGCACGCCATGGTGAACCGCCCGGGCTGATCAGCGCTGAGCGTTCTTGACCACCACGTGGCCGGCCTGGGTGCTGAGCCTGAGCCACTGCCCGGTTTCCTCCGCGGCCACGGCCACCTCGACCTCGGACGGTGGAATGAATCCGAGGACGTCCAGCCCGAACGCTGCGCCGTCGGGAATGTCCGGAACTTCCAGGGGGCCCCACCCGGAACTCGCACCCCAGATGTCCGAGCGCACCTTGGAGACGACCGCGGCCCCGGAATCGGTGGGGACGGTGTCCGCGACTTTCTGAATTCCCGCCCGGGCCACGTCACGCACATGATGGGCGGACACGACACCGTGCTTGGTCCAGCCGCTGCGCGGGGCAACCATCCCCGCCCACGGGGCCGCAACCTCCTGCGGGGGTGCGCCGATGCGGACCGGTTCGCCCGCGATCGCCGGATCAATGAGGGAGTACCGGGCCAATCGATCGAGGAGGGCCGAGGCGGGGACGGTGAGGTCCATGTCCGAGGGGCGTGCCAGCGTCACCGCGCGCAAACCCAGCACCACCGGCGATCGATCCATGATGGTCGAGGGGTAGATCACCGGAACCCACGTGGCCAGGGCGTGGCCGAAGCCCTGGAGGCGCACGGCGGCGTTCGCGTCGAGGCTGCGCGCGCGGCTCAGCAGGGTGGCCAGGTCGGAGGCTTCGGCGGGGCCGGCCAGGAAAATGCCGGGGGTCCGCTCGTCCCCAGGGTGTGTCATCGTTCGTCGAGCTCCTTGACCTCATCTGCCAGGGCGTCCAAGAGGGCCTTGTGGTCCTCCGACAGTTTTTGACTCTTTCCCGTGTCCGGGTCCATTAAGACCATCACGGATTCACCCTCCGCGTAAACAGCCGAGCCGTCCTCCTCCTGCAACCGGTAGGAAATCGTGAAGGATGAGCCCCCGACCTTGGAGATCCAGGTGCGCACGTACACCGGTTCGTGGCGGTAGAACAATTGTTTTTTGTAGTCGATGCTCTGGTGCGCCACCACGGTGCGGATATCCCCGATCGACTCACGGAACGTGGTGTCCTCCGGGATGCCGTGGTCCGCGTTGGCCTTGATGGGGGACGAGGTCAGGCGCACCCGGGCGTCCTCGAAGAACCGCACCATGATCACATTGTTGATGTGGCCGTAGGCGTCCATGTCCGAGAATCTCATTTGAAGGGGAATGTTTATCGACGTCATGCCCCCATCAGATCACATCCGGGCCAGCACTAGGATGGAGCTCATGAGTGTTGATCCCCAGAAGGAACCCGTGAAAGCCCTGCTCCACATGCTGGACCTGGCGGACGGTGGAGGGGCCAGAACCTTCGAGGACATTTTCGTCGGTCAGACGATCACGAGCATGCGCAATCGGGTGTACGGCGGGCAGGTTCTGGCTCAGGCGGCGATGGCAGCCATGCGGACGGTTCCCGAGGAACGGGCCATTCACTCGTTGCACGCGTACTTCCTGCGCCCCGGGGACGTGAACTTCCCGATCACCTTTGGTGTGGAGCGTGTTCGCGACGGGCGTTCATTTTCCGCGCGCCGGATCCACGCCTATCAGGACGGCAAGACCATCCTGTCCATGATCGCCTCGTTCCAGGCCCCCGCGGGCGGTCTGGATCATCAGGACGAGATGCCGGCCGATGTCCCGGATCCCGAGTCACTGCCCACGCTGCGCGATCTGCTGGGCAGTATCGACCTGCCGGAGGCCCGGGCCACCGCGTTCGAGCGCCCGTTCGACATGCGCTACGTGACCGAGCCCCTGTTCCTGCCGTGGAGCGGCACCCGCGAGGCGTACAACGCCGTATGGATCAAGGCGCTCGCGCCTCTGCCCGATGACCCCCACATCCACCGCGCGGCCCTGGCCTACGCCTCCGACTACACGATGCTCGAACCCGTGCTGCGCCGCCACGGCAAATCCTGGGTCGAACCCGGCCTCAACGTGGCGTCCCTGGACCACGCCATGTGGTGGCACCGCGATGCCCGCGCGGACGAATGGATCCTCTACGTCCAGGCCTCCCCCAGCGCGTCCTCGGCTCGCGGCCTGGGTGTGGGCCGCATGTTCACGCAGGACGGCGCGCTGATCGCCACCACCGCCCAAGAGGGCATGATGCGCCTACCGGATTTCCCGTGAGCTACCGCTGAGGGAACGACATCCCCGGGGTCAGTGCCGCGGCCGTGAACAGCAGCCCGTCGGTCACGGCCCACCGACCGCGCACCACGCGCACATCCCCGTCCGGGGTGGGCAACGGCCGCGGCAGGTCCACGGTGAACGTCCCGTCCGTGTGCACCGCGGCGTCCACTTCTTCGAAGCCGAGCCACTCCCGGCGTAACGGGTACCACAGCTTGTACGTTGCTTCCTTGAGGCTGAAGACCACCCGGTCCCACGCGACGTCCGGGACCGCGGCGCCCAATTGCGCCACGCGACGTCGTTCGGGCGGCGTGAGCGTGAGGTCCGCGA
Organism: Kocuria gwangalliensis; assembly: GCF_039544365.1. Classification (NCBI taxonomy): domain Bacteria; kingdom Bacillati; phylum Actinomycetota; class Actinomycetes; order Micrococcales; family Micrococcaceae; genus Kocuria; species Kocuria gwangalliensis. The sequence continues at coordinate 191,673 of NZ_BAABLN010000008.1, forward strand.
CGTCCACCGGCAGCGGGAGGTGGGGTTCGGCGTCGATCCCCACGCCCGTGACCTCGCCGCGCCGGGCCACGGCCGCCGCCCGCAACCCGTCGCAATGGGTGATGCTGCCCACGACACCGGCCGGCCACAGGGGTTCCCCCCGGCCGCCCCGTCCGATGCTCGCGGCCGGGACCCCGAGGCGCCGCAGCGCCTCGTGCGCGCACGCGCGACCGGTCGTGAACTCGGCGACCCGCGAGGGCACCGCGGCCGCCACGGCGGCCGCCTCGGCCGGACCCAAGCGCTCCGTGACGTTATGTGACACAGCCTCCACGACCGCGGCGTGCGGCAGTAGCGCGGCGAACTGGCGGGCGGCGGAAGATCCGTCGCGGTGGTCGGGCGCGTCGCCGCGCGGGGTACCCGCCGGATCGACGTGTCGCACCAAGGGCACCTCCGTGGGTCGGGCGCGGTCGCGCGCCGCGCGGGTCCGGGCGTGTCCCCGGGGATACCAAGTTAGGTTAGCCTAACCATGATAGAAATGGGGCGTGCTGAACCAACGGACCACGAGCGGGGGCATGGTCGCGGCGCTCTCGTGCAGGGCACCGGCGACGGCCTCCCCCTCGGTCACCAGCGCTCGCGGTAGGACAGGCGGCCCGCGGCCGAGCCCGGCCGGTGCCTCTGCGGTCCCCTCCGTGGGTGTGGGCTCCTACCACGGGTCCCTCTCCGGCCGGTCGAGGGACGCGACGGCGTCACCGTGGGTGAACAGAACCGCGACGCGGGCGGTTCCCATGCCACCGGCCGCCCCGGTGACCACCACGGTCTTGAATTCGGGGGCCGCACCGGACGGTGTCATCTCATAGACCTCAGGCACGAAGATGAGGCCGATCATAGACCTCTGGCACGAAGATGAGGCCGATCTCACCTCCGAACATGCACATCGCCCGCGGTCCACGAAGGGACCACGGGGCGATGTGGTGAGGCTCGGAGGACGTCAGTCGCGCGTGAGGCGACGGTGCGTGAGGCGCCTGGGCCGTGCGGCGTCGGCGCCGAGACGCTCCACCTTGTTCTCCTCGTAGGCGTCGAAGTTGCCCTCGAACCAGTACCAGTTGTCCGGGTTCTCCTCGGTGCCTTCCCAGGCGAGGATGTGGGTGGCCACGCGGTCCAGGAACCACCTGTCGTGAGAGACCACCACGGCGCAGCCGGGGAATTCCAGCAGCGCGTTCTCCAGGGAACCGAGGGTTTCCACGTCCAGGTCGTTGGTGGGCTCATCCAGCAGCAGCAAATTACCGCCCTGCTTCAGCGTCAGCGCCAGGTTCAGACGGTTGCGCTCACCACCGGAGAGCACACCGGCCTTCTTCTGCTGATCCGGACCCTTGAAGCCGAACGCGGAGACGTACGCGCGGGACGGCATTTCGACCTTGCCCACGTTGATGTAGTCCAGGCCGTCCGAGACGACCTCCCATAAGGTCTTCTCCGGGTCGAGGTTCTCGCGGTTCTGGTCCACGTAGGAGATCTGGACCGAGTCGCCCACCTTCAGCTCGCCGCCGTCGAGCGGCTCGAGACCCACGATGGTCTTGAACAACGTGGACTTACCCACACCGTTGGGGCCGATCACGCCCACAATGCCGTTGCGGGGCAGCGAGAAGGACAGGTCCTGGATGAGCGAACGGTCGCCGAAGCCCTTCTGCAGGTCCTCGGCCTCGATCACCAGGTTGCCCAGGCGGGGCCCGGGCGGGATCTGAATTTCTTCGAAGTCCAACTTGCGGGTCTTCTCCGCCTCCGAGGCCATCTCCTCGTAACGAGCCAGACGCGCCTTCGACTTGGCCTGACGGCCCTTGGCGTTGGAGCGCACCCAGTCGAGCTCTTCCTTGAGACGCTTGGCCTGCTTAGCGTCCTTCTTGCCCTGAACCTCCATGCGCTTGGCCTTGGTGTCCAGGTAGGTGGTGTAGTTGCCCTCGTAGGGGTACAGGCGACCGCGGTCGACCTCACAGATCCACTCGGCCACGTGATCCAAGAAGTACCGGTCGTGGGTCACGGCCAGGACGGCACCGTGGTACGCGGCCAGGTGCTGTTCGAGCCACAGCACGGACTCGGCGTCCAAGTGGTTGGTGGGCTCGTCGAGGAGCAGCAGATCGGGTTTCTGCAGCAGCAGCTTGCACAGCGCGACGCGACGACGCTCACCACCGGAAAGGACCTTCACGTCCGTTTCGGGCGGCGGGCAACGCAGCGCGTCCATGGCCTGCTCGAGCTGAGAGTCGAGGTCCCACGCGTTTGCCGCGTCGATGTCTTCCTGCAGCTTGCCCATTTCTTCCATGAGCGCGTCGAAGTCGGCATCGGGCTCGGCCATTTCGGCGGAGATCTCGTTGAAGCGATCGAGCTTGCCCTTGATCTCGCCGACGCCCTCTTCGACGTTGCCCAGAACGGTCTTCTCTTCGTTCAACGGCGGTTCCTGCAGCAGGATGCCCACGGAGTACCCGGGAGTGAGCCGGGCCTCACCGTTGGAGGGCTGGTCCATGCCAGCCATGATTTTCAGGATGGTCGATTTACCAGCGCCGTTGGGACCCACGACGCCGATCTTGGCACCGGGGTAGAACGACATGGTGACATCGTCCAGAATGACTTTGTCGCCCACCTTCTTGCGGGCTTTGGACATGGTGTAAATGAATTCCGCCATACCCTCCAGGCTACCGCGCCCGCGCGCCGCTTCCAGCCACGTTCAGCTCCCGGCGCGCAGCTCCCCCAGCCACGCCGCGCCGTTGCGTTACCGGGGTCACATGCGGGCCCCGGTAACGCACTATAGGTGGCCGCGGTCGGGTTGTTTTCAGTCGCTCCCCACGCCCACCGGGGTGCGCTCCTCGGAGTCCTCCCCCGCGTCCTCGGTCGCGTCCAGGTCCCGGGGCAGATCGTTCAGGGATGTGAAGGCGTGATCGGGATCGGAACGGATAATGACACCGTGGCCGTGCTCATCCAGTCGCTCGTCGTCCTGCAGCCCCGCAATTGACGCACCGTTGTCATCCTGGGCGGATTCGTCTGCGTCACCGGTTGCATTGTGCGGACGCTGACCTTGACCACCCGTGCGGGAGAAATTGGCCGTGCCGAAATTGAGGTCGTGGCCAATGGCGGTGGCGTCCACTTGAACCGTGGTGCGCGGGCCGTTGTCGGACATCCACTCCTGGACTTGCAGCTTCCCGGTCACCATGACCGGCTGCCCGCAGCGCACGCTGTTCATCACGTGCATGGCCAGTGCGCGGAAACAACGGATGGAGTACCAATTGGTGTGGACATCAATCCAGGTGTTCTTATCGGCATCGAACCGGCGTGTGGTGGTGGCCAGGCGAAAACGTGCAGCAACGGTGCCGTCGTCGAACAGGTGGGACTCGGGATCTTTGCCGACGAATCCGCGGAGGGTGATGTGCTCGGGCATGGGATGCTCCTTCGTATGAGCCGCCCCCGCGGCTCGTGCAACCGCGAGGACGGAACCTGTGCCCCGAAATGCAGGGGTGTTCCCACGGTCCCGTGTTCACACGCCTGACGAGACTCAGGCATTGCGATATGTGGATTTTCGTCGTGAGTTCGCCCTCGACTCCCACGTTGTGCAGTGGCCACGCCGCGGGCAAAGCGCCAACCCCGTGCTCAACCGTTGCTAGACTGTATTGGCGCTTCACGCGCTCCGCCTCGGTAGCTCAGTGGATAGAGCAGGAGCCTTCTAATCTCTTGGTCGGGGGTTCGATTCCCTCTCGGGGCACCAAAATCCCGCAGTTGCGTCTGAGGGGCCGGTGGAACCCCTTTCCCCAGTGGGAAGGGTTCCACCGGTCCCTCAGACGTTGGCGGGGGTCCTCGCGGCCCCCAAGAGCGCATGCCCAGTGCCACGGGCCAGCTGTACCCGGTGACACCTTTCCTGCCATGGGGCTGCCCGCAAGCGGTGCCGCACCCTCATCGACGTAGCGACCACGATGTCTGATCCCTGCACCCTGATCGACGCTGGAGCCCAGAATCGCCGAACCTTGGGCGTTACCGTCAATCACCGTGCACCGGACCCCTGGGCAATGGCTTGACTGTCGACCAGAATGCCCACCGAAATCCTGCAGTTACATCTGAGGGGCCGGTGGAACCCTTATCCCCAGTGGAAAAGGCTCCATCGGCCCCTCAGACGTTCGCGGAGGTCCTACCTGCCCCTCAAGGGCACAGACCTAGTGCCCGTAGAACACCTTCTCGAACACGGTGCGCGACTGCCGGGTGATCCGCAGGTAGTCCTCTTCCAACTGCGAAGCCGAACCGGGTTCGTAGCCGATCCACCGGGCCACGGCCTCCAGGTCCACGCGGCGGGAGGGAACGGAGTCCGAGGATCGACCCGACCGCAACACGTTGCCGTTGCGGATGGCCGTGGCCAAGGTCCACGCGCTCTTGAGCACCTGAGCGTCCTGCGGTGCCAAGAGGTTGGCCTCGACGGCGGCTTCCAGTGCGGCCAGGGTGGAAGTGGACCGTAGGCCGGCCACCTCATGACCGTGCTGCAATTGCAATAATTGAACCAGCCACTCCACATCCGAGAGCCCGCCGCGGCCCAACTTCAGCTGCCGGTTGGGATCCGCGCCGCGCGGCAGTCTTTCGTTCTCCACGCGGGCCTTCATGCGGCGCACGTCGATGAGCTGGCGGTCGGTGAAATCGGCCGGGTACCGAAACCGGTCGAACACGCGAACGAGCGCCGCCGCGACGTCCTCGTTGCCCGCCATGTAGCGAGCTCGTGTGAGAGCCTGGAACTCCCATGTCTGAGCCCACCGGTCGTAGTACTGGGCAAAGGATTCCACCGAACGCGCCATGGGCCCCTGCTTACCCTCGGGCCGCAGGTCATTATCAATTTCCAATGTCCGCTCGGCAATGATGGGTGGCTTGCACGGCATCTTGAGCAGCTGCACCATGCGCAAGAAGATCTTCTCGGCCTGGGACCGAGCGTCACCGGACTCGGCTCCCTCGCGCGGCTCGAAGGCGTACATGACGTCCGCGTCCGATCCGTAACCGATCTCCCGCCCACCCTGGCGGCCCATGGCCACGACCATCACGTCCGCCAAGTGTTCCTTGTCCCCGCCTTCGCAGAACTCCCGCTGCGCAATGTACAACGCACCCATCACGGTGGCCTGGTCAACGTCCGAGAGTCCCGCCACGACCGTCTCTACCGAGGCCAGGCCGCTCGTGTCGGCGAGCGCGATGCGTAACTGCTCGCGGCGTCGGACCTGCCGGATCGCGCGAATGGCCTCGTCCGGTTCGGGGTGCCGTTGCAGCTGTGTGCGCATTTCCTTGGCGAGTTCATCCAGGGTGCGCGGGCGCAGCTGGGGGTCGTCCCCGAGCCACGCGATCGACTGCGGAGAGGTTTCCAGTAGGTCCGAGACGTACCGGGAACTGGACAGGATCTGGCACAGCCGCTCGGCCGCCGCGTTGGAGTCGCGCAACAACCGCAGGAACCACGGGGTGTTGCCCATGGACTCGGAGATCTTTCGGAAGTTGAGCAGACCGGCGTCCGGGTCCACGCCCTGCGCGATCCAATCCAGCAGCACGGGCAGCAGGGTGCGGAGGATCTCCGCCCGGCGGCTGACGCCCCTGGAGAGAGCCTCGATGTGACGCTTTGCCGCCTTGGTGTCCTGGTATCCCAGGGCCGCCAGACGATCCAGGGCGGATTCGGTCGTGAGCGTGGTGTCCGCGGGGGCGTTGGCGAGCGCGGCCAGGATCGGGCGGTAGAAAATCCGCTCGTGCATGGTGCGCACCGACCGCTTGACCTTGGTCCAATTCTCGCCCAGGGCCTTACCCGTGGGGTGGGTGTGCTCTCCCGCTCCATCCACGGACCGGGCCACCACGGACAGCTCCCGTTCATCGCGCGGCATCAGGTGGGTTCGGCGCATACGGAACAGCTGGATACGGTGTTCGAGCAAGCGCAGCCACCGGTAGTTGCGGTGGAACTCGTCGCCATCACTGCGAGAAATGTAACCGCCCGCGGACAGCGCCACGAGAGAATCGGTGGTGGCCTTGGTGCGCACCGTTTCATCGCTGCGCCCGTGGACGAGCTGCAGCAACTGCACCGTGAATTCGACGTCGCGCAGGCCTCCCGGGCCCAACTTGATCTGTCGGTCGCGGTCCGCTTCGGGAATGTTGTCCGTGACACGGCGTCGCATGGCCTGGACGGACTCCACGAAACCCTCGCGCTCCGCCGACGACCAGACGAACGGGCCGATGGTGGCTTCGTAACGCTCGCCCAGTTCGGCGTCACCCGCGATGGCTCGGGCCTTGAGCAGCGCTTGGAACTCCCAGGACTTGGCCCAGCGTTTGTAGTACTGCACGTGCGAATCCAGCGTGCGCACGAGCGGCCCGTCCTTGCCCTCGGGCCGGAGGTTGGCGTCGACTTCCCACAGGGCCGGTTCCGGACCGGTCGTCATGACGGCGTGTGCCATGCCGGACGCCAGGCTCGTAGCGATTTCCGTGGCCAGCTGCTCTTCCGGCTTCTCCTCCTGGCCGGTGGCCTTGATGTCGACGACGTACACGACGTCCACGTCGGAAATATAGTTCAGTTCGCGGGCACCACACTTGCCCATCCCGATCACGGCCAGGCGCACCTGATCGACCAGGGCCCGGTCCCAGTGCTCGTTGGCTTCCGCTCGCGCAACGGCCAGACCCGCCTCAAGGGCGGCACCGGCCAGATCGGCGAGCTGGCGCCCCAGGGACGGCATGTAGTCCACCGGGTCCAAGGCGCCGACGTCGCGAATTGCGACCTTGGTGATACCCCGCCGGTACGCGACCCGTAACGCTTTGTAGGCTTCCGCGCCGGTTTCGGTGGCGGTGGGGGTCTCGGACTCGGGATCCGCACCCACCGATTCCAACAGGGCGTCCCGGAAGACGTCCGCGTTGTCGTGTCCCGGCTGGTCCTGCGGTTCGATGTCCAGCAGATCCAGGTTCTGCGGGGCCCGCAGCAGGAATTCGCCGAGCGCCTCGGAGGCGCCCAACAACCGGAACATGGTTTCGGACTTGGCCGGGTCCCCGTTGACCCGTTTCGCGATCTCGGGATGCTGTTCGATCAACCGGACGATCAGCTGCAGTGCCACGTCCGGGGAGGCGGAATGCGCCAGGCCGTTGAGCAGCAGCTGCAGATCGACGCCGTCGAGTTCGCGGAAACCCAGCCAGCGCCGCGCGTTGGTGACGTCTGCAAAACCAATGGAGATCAGCCGTTGGGCCGAGACCTTTTCTGCGCGTTCCCTGGCGGTTCCGTCCGTGGCACTCATGCCGGCCACGCTTACAGGATTCCCAGGTTGGTCCGCAGCTCGTAGGGGCTGACCTCCACCCGGTAGTTGTCCCAATCTCGGCGCTTGTTGCGCAGGAAGTAGTCGAAAACCTGCTCCCCGAGCAGCTCCGCCATGAACTCCGAATCCTCGGTCTGCCGGATGGCCTCGTGCAGGCTCGTGGGCAGCGGCTGGTGGCCCACGGCGCGGCGCTCGGCACTACTCATGGCGAACACATCGTCCATTTCCACCGGCGGCAGCTCGTACTCGTTCTCGATGCCCTTGAGCCCCGCCCCCAACAACGCCGCATAGGAGAGGTACGGGTTGGTGGCGGAATCGATACCGCGGTACTCGATGCGCGAGGACTGCACCTTGTCCGGCTTGTACAGCGGCACCCGCACCAGGGCGGAACGGTTGTTGTGGCCCCAGGACATGTAGGACGGTGCTTCGTCGCCGGCCCACAGCCGCTTGTAGGAGTTCACGAACTGGTTGGTGACCGAGGTGAACTCGGGTGCGTGGCGCAACAGTCCGGCAATGAAGTGACGGCCGACCTTGGACAGCCGGAACTCCGCGCCGGCTTCGTAGAACGCGTTGGTGTCCCCCTCGAACAACGAGAAGTGGGTGTGCATGCCCGAACCGGGCTGACGGGAGAAGGGCTTGGGCATGAAGGTCGCGTAAATGCCCTGGGACAGCGCCACTTCCTTGATGATCGTGCGGAACGTCATGATGTTGTCCGCGGTCTGCAGGGCGTCCGCGTAGCGGAGGTCGATCTCGTTCTGCCCGGGCCCGGCCTCATGATGGGAGAACTCCACGGAAATTCCCACGGCTTCGAGCATGTTCACCGCGGTGCGGCGGAAGTCCTGGACCACACCACCGGGCACGTGGTCGAAGTAGCCTTCGTAGTCCACGGGCGTGGGCTCACCGGTCTTGGCGTCCAGCTCCGAGGACCGCAGCAGGTAGAACTCGATCTCCGGAGCGGTGTAGCACGTGAAGCCCATGTCCGCGGCCTTGGTCAGGACTCGACGGAGCACACCGCGCGGATCGGAGGCCGAGGGCTCCCCGTCCGGGGTCTTGAGGTCGCAGAACATCCGGGAGGTGGGTTCGTCGTCCCCGCGCCAGGGCAGCAACTGGAAGGTGGAGGGGTCCGGCTGGAGCAGCATGTCGGATTCGTACACGCGCGAGAGCCCCTCGATGGACGAGCCGTCAAAGCCCAGGCCCTCGTCGAAAGCGGCCTCCACCTCCGCCGGGGCCAGCGCCACGGACTTGAGCGTTCCCACGACATCGGTGAACCACAGACGCACGAATCGCACGTCGCGATCCTCAATGGTTCGCAAAACGAATTCCTGCTGCCGATCCATGTGGGGCCACCTCGGGTATCTCGACCGTGTTGCGGATGTGCTTGCGGCCCCGTGACGTCTGCGTCACCGCTGAGCCGCTCCCCCAACTCTAACGGCAGGCCCCGCGCGCTGACACGACGTGGATTCTCACGGCGAGTGCGGCGTCGTCGGCGGCGGTACCCTGGACCAATGACCGCTATACCCCCGTCAGATCAAGCCGCCTCGACATCGTCACTGAGCGAGGTGACGCGCGTGCGCACCGTGCACTTGCAGCGGGCCAAGGCACAGGGCGAGAAATTTGCGATGCTCACCAGTTATGACGCCTTGACGGCCGCAATTTTCGACGGCGCCGGCGTGGACGTTCTGCTCGTGGGAGACTCCGCGGGCAACAATGTGCTGGGCTACGAAACCACCCTTCCGGTCACGCTCGACCAGATGATCCCGTTGGCCGCCGCGGTCTCCCGCGCCGCCCAACGCGCCCTGGTGGTCGTGGACCTGCCCTTCGGTTCCTACGAGGAATCCCCGGAACAGGCCGTCCGCTCCTCCGTGCGCATCATGAAAGAAACCGGTGCCCACGCCGTCAAGATCGAGGCGGGTGCGGAACTCTGCGACCACGTGGCCGCCGTGGTGCGTGCCGGCATCCCCGTGATGGGCCACGTGGGCTTCACTCCCCAATCCGAGCACGCCCTGGGTGGTTATCGGGTGCAGGGCAAGGGCGACGCCGCGGCCACGCTGATTGCTGACGCTCAGGCCGTGCAGGCGGCCGGGGCGTTCGCCGTGGTCCTCGAGATGGTCTCCGCGGACGCCGCAGCCCAGGTCGAGGACGTTCTTGTCATCCCCACCGTGGGTATTGGCGCCGGAAATTCCACCACGGGGCAGGTGCTCGTGTGGCAGGACATGCTGGGACTGCGAACCGGACGCATGCCGCGCTTCGTCAAGCAGTACGCTCAGTTGTCCCAGACCATCGGGGATGCCGTGGGTAGCTACGTGACAGACGTGAAGTCCGGTCGGTTCCCGGCCGAGGAGCACAGCTTCCGCGGCTGATATCGATGTGAGGATGGCGGTGGCCCGGACCACGAGGTCCGGGCCACCGTTGATCTCGGGGTAGCTCAGTCGCCCTTGTAGGCGGCGTCCTCGTCATCCCAGCGCTTGGTGTTCTCCGCCGCGGTCTTCAACGCACGTGATGCTTCCTCACGAGTGGCGTACGGACCCATGAGCTGGCGGTAGTCGTCCTTGGGACCCTCTTCCACCTGCTTGGTGTACAGGTTGTACCAGTACTCGGCCATGACTTTGCCTCACTCTCCCGGCGCTGCGCGCCCTGTCGGTCGGTGGGTCCGAAGGTGCAAAACCCCGGGACCTCGGCTCGGCTCTGCTCCGAGCGTCTAAGGATTAGGCTAGTGCCAAGACACACCCCGAGCCCGCACTCGCGCCGGCTCGGCACCCACCTTTTCAACCCGTTGGAGGCAACGACCCACCGTGACATCGCACAATCTGGCCCCAGCCCCCGGTTCCACCGCGCCGATCGGTGATCTGAAACCGGGGATCATCGGTTCCTCCCGGTCCGTCCCCGCGGTCATCCCCCGCCCCGAGTACGTGGGTCGCATGGACCCCAACGAGGGCAACGGCTCCAACATCTACACCCCCGAGGAAATCGAAGTGGTCCGTGAGGCCGGTCGGATCGCGGCGCGGGCCCTGGAGCTGGCCGGAGCGGCAGCCCAACCCGGGGTCACCACGGATGAACTGGACCGCCTGGCCCACGAATACATGTGCGATCACGGGGCCTACCCTTCGTGTCTGGACTACCGGGGCTTCCGCAAGTCGATTTGCACCTCCCTCAACGAGGTCATTTGCCACGGAATTCCGGACTCCACCGTGCTCGAGGACGGTGACATCGTGAATCTGGATGTCACCGCGTACAAGAACGGCATGCACGGGGACACCAATGCGACCTTCCTGGTGGGAGACGTGGACGAGGACTCCCGCCTCCTGGTGGAGCGCACTCGCGAGGCCACCAACCGCGCCATCAAGGCCGTGCGTCCGGGCCGTGAGATCAACGTGATCGGACGTGTCATCGAGAAGTACGCCAAGCGATTCAACTACGGTGTGGTGCGCGACTTCACCGGACACGGCGTGGGGCGAGAATTTCACTCGGGTCTGATCATCCCCCACTACGACGCCGCGCCCAGTTACAACACCGAGATGACGCCGGGAATGATCTTCACGATCGAGCCCATGCTCACCCTGGGATCGATTGCGTGGGACCAGTGGGAGGACGACTGGACCATCACCACGTCCGACAAGCGCCGCACCGCCCAATTCGAACACACCATGGCTGTGACAGAAGACGGCGTGGACGTACTCACCCTGCCGTAAACTAACCGCACATTCGGGGGTCGAACACTGCCCCTGACCACCTGGTTTCACCGTGAACCGAGAGGACCGTTCATGAGCCCCACCAACCCTTCGAAGGCCCCTTCGACGCTCGGCATCGGAGTTGATATCGGCGGTACCGGCACCAAGGGCGGGATCGTCGATCTCAGGACCGGGGAGCTCGTGGGCGACCGGTTCCGCATCCCCACGCCCAAGCCTGCCACCCCGGAGGCCGTGGCCACCGTGGTCAAGCAGATCGTGGACGAACTGCAGTCCCGCCCCGACGCCCCGGCTCCGGACTCGCACGTGGGCATCGTGTTCCCGGCCATCATCAAGGACGGCGTGGCGCTCTCGGCCGCCAACGTGGACAAGTCATGGATCAACACCAACGTGGATGCGCTCATGACCGAAACCCTGGGCCGTGAAGTGGAGGCTCTCAACGACGCCGACGGCGCCGGGTTGGCGGAGGCGTACTACGGCGCGGGCCGCGACAAGACCGGTTTGGTCATGGTCATCACCCTGGGCACCGGCATCGGATCCGCAATGATCCTCAACGGCCAGCTGGTTCCCAACGCCGAGCTGGGCCACCTGGAAATCGACGGCCACGACGCCGAGACCCAGGCATCGGCAGCGGCTCGCGAACGCGAGGATCTACCGTGGAAGAAATGGGCCAAGAAGCGACTGCAGCGGTATTTCTCCCACGTGGAGTTCCTGTTCTCCCCGTCCCTGTTCATCATTGGCGGCGGTGTGTCCAAGAACTCCGAGAAGTTCGTGCCGTACCTGGACCTGAAGACCCCGGTGGAAATTGCCTCACTGCGCAATAACGCGGGAATCGTGGGTGCTGCCCTGTGGGCCCAGCAGTGCCGGGACGCACAGGCGGCCAAGGCAGTGATCGACCCCGAGAAGAAGTAGCACGAACCCCGAATGCAAAGAATCCCGTTGGTACCGCGGCTTCCCCTCCGCAGTCCCAACGGGATCTTCGTGTTCTAGTTTATGTAGCTCTGGCGATTCAATCAAGATCACGGAGCAGTTCATTTGTGAGCGATCGCAGGAACCCGCCCACGAACGCGTCCACCTTGACCGTGGCCAGGTGATCGGAGCCCGTGACCCCGTGATTGACGATGACCACGGGAATCCCGTTGCTCACCGCCCGACGCACATACCGTTTGCCGGAATTGACCGTCAATGACGTGCCCACGACAAGGAGTGCCTCGGCCCTGTCGACCACTAGTTTTGCGTAACGCACCCGCTCCGCCGGCGCGTTCTCGCCGAAGAACACCACGTCGGGTTTGAGGATCCCGCCGCACACCGGGCAGTCCAGGATGTTGAAGTGCTCGGTGTGTTCAATGGTGGCGTCCGCGTCCGGCGCGTACTCGATGTCGTGGCGCGTGGCGACGTCGTCGTAGAACCCGGGATTCAACGCATCCAAGCGATCCGACAACACCGCACGGGGAATGGTGGAGCGGCAACGGGTGCAGATCACCCGTTGATGAGTGCCGTGCAGGTCCAGGACGTCGATACATCCGGCTTTTTGATGCAACCGGTCGATGTTCTGGGTGATGATTCCGCAGAGCGAGCCCCGGTGTTCCAATTCCGCCAGGGCCGCGTGCGCCTCGGAAGGTTTCGCCTGGGCGACGAAGTGCCATCCGAACTGGTTACGCGCCCAGTAATGACGACGCATCCGTTCCGAGCCCATGAATTGCTGGTAGGTCATGGGCGTTCGTGGTTTCGCCCCGGGGCCCCGATAGTCCGGGATACCGGAATCGGTGCTGACGCCCGCGCCCGTGAGGACCGCCAACCGCCGTCCCGACAACGCGGAAACCGCCGCTGGCAGTCCAGCGGCGGCATCGAGGGCATGAGGATCCGGAAACTGTGTCGCGTCCAGGGGCGCCCCGTAGCCGGCGCGAATCACCCGAACGGGCATCAGTGCTGCTCGAGTTGGGCCAGCGCCTGTTCGAGGCGCTCCAATTGCCGGGGTTCCGTGACCTCGGACTCGAAAGCGTCCACGATCACGCCCTGGGAATCAAGGACAAACGTCTGCCGCTTGGCGTAACCGCCGTCCTCGGACAGAACGCCGAAGCGCCGGCTGACATCACCGTGGGGCCAGAAATCCGACAGCAACTCGAAGTCATAGGATTCCTGGCGTGCGAAAGCGTCCAGGGTAAAAGAACTGTCGGTGGAGATCCCCAGCACCTTGGCGTTGCTCATCTCGAACACCTCGGGGTGGTCCTGCAGATAGCACAGCTCACTGGTGCACACGGGTGAGAACGCGAACGGGAAGAAGATCAACACCGCGGGGTTGCCGCGCAGTTGTGAGAGCGTCACCGCGGTGCCGCGCTGGTTGGGCAGGGTGAAATCCGGTGCGGAAGACCCGACGGAGATCATGGGAGCAGCTCCTGGCGTGGCTGGTGGGTGATCGCGCACATGGTCAGAAATTGCGCTTGGGTGCCAACCGGGTGACGGACCAGTCCGAGGAAACCCGCGCGGTGGTGGTCACGTGCAACCCCGCGGTGGGGGCAGCATCTTGCACGTCGGCCGGGGAAACGTGGTCTTCGCGGCCGGCCTTGGGGGTCAGCAGCCAGACCACACCGCCCTCGTCAAGGGTCGTCTGGACGTCCACGAGTTCGTCCACCAGGTCTCCGTCGCCGTCGCGCCACCACAGAATGACGGCGTCCACCACTTCCTGGGCCTCGTCATCGAACAGCTCAGAGCCGATGGTGGCTTCGATCTGGTCCCGCAACTGAGCGTCGACGTCGTCGTCGTAACCGAACTCCTGGACGTAGTCGCCGTCCTTAAAATTGAGCTGGTCCACCGCGGACTCGTCGGGGGCCTTTGCCTCGCTCACCGTATGTACTCCTTCTCGATGTAGACGTGCAACCGCCCACAGTGCCGATGCACTGACGGATGTCGTGGCCGACGGGTGCCGGACCGAACATAGAAACGGTGCGATACAAGACAACACCGGATTCGAGTCTCGTTCAAGCTCCACCGCATGGAAAGCGCGGATTCAAATTGTTGTGACGACTTCTATGTGACGCGCCGAACCAGAGCCTGCCGGTATGATCACTGACCATTTATGACACGATATAGAGCAAAGCGGTACGTCCCACAGCGGGCACCGATGACGCTCCTCGCCGGGCCACCCCCGATTCACGGAGCCGATGATAGAGAGGTTGAAGTGTCTTCATCCAGCAACCACCACATTCTCAGTGGCTTGACCAATAATCTGGAGGACGCCAACTCCGAGGAAACCCAGGAGTGGATCGAATCCTTCAAGGGTCTGATCGAGACTCAGGGCACCGAGCGCGCGCAGTACATCATGCGCGCCATGTTGCAGTACGCGGGTGCGCATTCGGTCGGTGTGCCCATGGTGACCACCTCGGACTACGTGAACACCATTCCCGTGGACCAGGAACCGGAATTCCCCGGCGACGAGGAGATCGAGCGTCGGTACCGCGCGTTCATTCGCTGGAACGCTGCGGTCATGGTCCACCGCGCCCAGCGCCCCGAAATTGGGGTGGGTGGCCATATTTCCTCGTACGCCGGCGTGGCCACCCTCTACGAAGTGGGCTTGAACCACTTCTTCCGCGGACCCGAGCACCCGGGTGGTGGTGACCAGATCTTCTGGCAGGGCCACTCCTCCCCCGGCAACTACGCGCGGGCCTACTTGGAAGGCCGCCTCACCGA